>CAMCDX010000053.1 GCA_945873695.1 uncultured Clostridia bacterium
ATCGGCCTGGGCCGGGTGTTCGGCTTCCGCCTGCCGGAGAATTTCAACTACCCCTATATCGCCAGGTCCGCCTCCGAGTTCTGGCGGCGGTGGCACATGACGCTGTCCTTCTGGTTCCGGGATTACGTGTATATCCCCCTGGGCGGCAACCGCTGCTCCAAGGGCCGCCAGCTTATCAATTTGCTGGTGGTGTGGATGCTGACGGGGCTGTGGCACGGCTCCGCCTGGAACTTCGTGCTGTGGGGACTGTACTACGCCCTGCTGCTGATGGGGGAGAAATTCCTCTGGGGCAGGGCCCTGGAGCGGCTGCCCGCCGCCCTGCGCCACGTCTACGCCCTGGTGCTCATCACCATCGGTTGGGTGCTGTTCCGCTCCGCCAGCCTGGGACAGGTGGGGAAGATGGTCTCCGCCATGTTTGGCTTCGCTCCCGGCGGAGCATGGAGCGGCGAGGCGGTGTATTACCTCAAGCAGTTCCGCTGGGAGCTGCTGATGGCCGTCCCTGCCGCCCTGCCGGTGAAAAACTGGCTCCAGGCCCGCCTGGAAGCCCGGCGGAAGGATGGAAGCAAAACTGCCGCCGTGACGCTGGCCCTGGGCCCCAAGGCGCTGGCCTTCGCCCTGCTGGGCTGTTCCGTGGTGCGGCTGCTCAGCTCTACCTTCCGGTCCTTCCTGTATTTCCAGTTCTGAGAGGAGGCCCATCCCTATGCGAAAATTCACGGACCGGGCCTTCCTGGCCTGCTTACTGGCGGTGCTGCTGGCGGTGCCCGCCGGCGTGGCTCTGTGGTCCCACAAGGAGACCGCCGCCTATTACGAAAACCGCTCCCTGGCGGAGCGGCCCGCCCTGACCCTCTCCAGCCTGTGGGAGGGTAGCTTCGGTGCTGATTTCGAGAGCTGGTACTCCGACCACGCCCCCGGCCGCACCACGCTGCTGAAGGCCGACACCCGGGTCCAGCTGGACGTGTTGAAGCGCCCGGTGGTCAACGGCATCGTGGACGCCGGCGGCGTGCTGGTGCCCTATCTGGACTACGATGAGTGGTCCGAGGAGGCCTACCGCGGCGCCGTGGGCACCATCGCGGACCGCTTTGAAAAGCTGAACGGCCACATCGAGGCCAACGGCGGCGTGTTCCGCTACGTGGGCCTCCCGGAGCAGCGGATCTACTTTGAGGACCGCTTTCCCACCTATCTGAACAACCACGAAAAGGAGGCCGGGGCGGCGGACCGGGTCTTCGCCCAGGCTCTGGCGGACCGGGGCGTGGCCTTCCTGGACATGCGGGCCGTGTACGAGTCCCAGGGAAACCCGGAATCCTATTACTCCGCCGTGGACCACCATTACAACTACTATGGCGCCTACGCCGCCTACCGGGCCATTCTGGAAGACCTGAACGCCGCCGGCTTTGACCTGCCGGTGCTGACGGAGGAGGACCTTGACTTCCAGGAGCTGCCCAACCCCTATATCGGCTCACGGAACCGAAAGCTGTACAACCTCTGGCCCAACAGCGAGAAGGCCGTCATCGGCGTCCAAAAGGAGCCGGTGGCCTTCACCCGCACCGACAACGGCCAGCCCAGCGAGAAGCCCCTGTTCGTCACCCCGGCAGAGGGCTATATGCCCACGACCTACAACCTGTATATGGGCGGGGACTTCGGGGAGACCATCCTGGAGACGGACCGCCCGGACCTGCCGGACGTACTGATCTTCGGAGACTCCTTCACCAACGCCCTGGAGACGCTGCTGTACGCCTCCTTTGACGAGACCCGCGTTTTAGACCTGCGGCACTACAAGGATATGAGCCTGAAAGACTATATTTCGGCATACCAGCCGGATGTGGTGCTGTGTATCCAGAACGACACATTCTATTACACCGCCACCGGCAACGGCGGGGTGTGGGAGGACTGACCATGGAAGAGACGCAGAAAAAAGCCCCCGGCGGGGCCTACGCCTGCATCCTGGCGGCCGCCGCCTTGTGGGGCATCATCGGGCTGTGGAACCGGGAACTGATGGCCGCCGGCTTTTCCCCCACAACCATCGTGCTGGTGCGGAACCTGGGGGGCATGGTGCTGCTCCTGGCCATCTTCGCCGTGAAGGACCGCTCCGTGTTCCGGGTGAAGCGGGAGCATTTGAAATACTTCTTCGGCACCGGCGTCCTCAGCATCGTGCTGTTCACCGCCTGCTATTTCACCTGCCAGAAGCTGTGCTCCCTGGCGGTGGCCTCCATCCTGCTGTACACGGCGCCCTCCTTCGTGGTGATCCTGTCGGCTGCTTTGTGGAAGGAGCCTGTTACCAAAAAGAAGCTGGCGGCTCTGGGGCTGACCCTGGTGGGCTGTTCCCTGGTCTGCGGCCTGTTCGCCGGGGACCTGACCATCACCCTGCCCGGCATCCTGCTGGGCCTGGGGGCGGGGTTCTTCTATTCCCTGTACAGTATCTTCGGCCGCTACGCCCTGGCCCATTACAGCTCCATGACCGTGACGGTGTGGACCTTCATCTTCGCGGGCCCCACGTCGCTGGTGCTGCTGCGGCCATCGGAGCTGGCCGCGGCGGCGGGGGAGCCCCGGATGTGGCTGCTGTGCCTGGCGCTGGTGGTGTTTTCCACCGTGTCGCCCTACATCCTGTACACCCGCGGCCTGAGCCAGGTGGAGTCCGGCCGGGCCTCCATCATCGCCAGTGTGGAGCCGGTGGTGGCCGCCCTGGCGGGAGCGCTGGTATTCGGCGAGCCCATGAGCCTGATGACTGTGGCGGGCATCATCTGCGTCCTGGCAGGCGTGTATATTTTGAGGTGAAGTATGGCAAAGCATAAGGAAGAAAAGACCAACGTGATGCGGGTTTTGGACCAGAAAAAGATCCCCTACACCCCCCATGCCTACCCCGCCGACGGTCCCACTGACGGCGTCAGTGTGGCGGGCTTTCTGGGACAGGACGTGGAGCGGGTGTTCAAGACTCTGGTGACGAAGGGCAACAGTGGGGCGTATTATGTATTCGACATCCCCGTGGCGGAAAACCTGGATCTGAAGAAAGCGGCAAAGGCGGTGGGGGAGAAATCCATTGCCATGATTCCCCAGAAAGAACTGCTGCCCCTCACCGGCTATGTCCACGGCGGCTGCAGCCCGGTGGGGATGAAGAAGCAGTTCCCCACGGTATTCCATGAGACGGCGGTGCTGTTCGATACCGTCTGCGTCTCCGCCGGCAAGATCGGCGCCCAGGTGGAGCTGGCGCCCCAGGCGCTGCTGGACCTCCTGGGGGCGACGGCGGCGGACATCATCGTGGAGCAGTAATGGCCCAGGAGAAGCCCCGGGGTGAAGGTGGCTGTGGACCGGCGGCAACACCCTCATTCGCCCCCTCTGGGGGCACCTCCCCGGGGGAAGGCTTCGGGGAGCGGCAGCGGGGATAGGCCCAGGACCAATGGGATTCCTTCTCCGTCTCCGCACCCAACGCTCCAACACGCGGCATCCGCGTTCTTCAGCATCCCAGGTCCAGCGCGCCTGGATAAAGGCTGGCAGGTTTTCAGAAACCTGACTTACCATCGCAAAAAAGCGTTTTTCTTTTGGACCGGGCGCGGCCCGTTTTCTTTGGCAAGAGCAAAGAAAATGGGGGGCGTCACCTCCGTCCCCCTGCCGGGGGGCAAGCTACGCAAAGGAGCAGCATGTCATGCAGGATAAGATCATCGTCAAAGGCGCCCGCGTCAATAACCTGAAAAATATCGACGTCACCATCCCCCGGGACAAGCTGGTGGTGATGACGGGCCTCTCCGGTTCCGGCAAGTCCTCCCTGGCGTTTGACACCATCTACGCCGAGGGCCAGCGCCGCTATGTAGAGAGCCTCAGCTCCTACGCCCGGATGTTCCTGGGCCAGATGGACAAGCCCGACGTGGACTACATCGAGGGCCTGTCCCCCGCCATCTCCATCGACCAGAAGACCACCAGCAAGAACCCCCGCTCCACCGTGGGCACCGTGACGGAGATTTACGACTACCTCCGCCTGCTGTGGGCCCGGGTGGGCACGCCCCACTGCCCCAAGTGCGGCAAGGAGATCCGCCAGCAGACCATCGACCAGATCATCGACCAGGTGCTCGCCCTGCCGGAGGGCACCCGCATCCAGGTGATGGCACCCGTCATCCGGGGTAAGAAGGGCGAGCACACCAAGGTCTTCGAGGACGCCAAGCGCTCCGGCTACGTCCGGGTCCGGGTGGACGGAAACTTGTACGAGCTGGACGAGGAAATTAAGTTAGAGAAGAATAAAAAGCACAATATCGAGGTCATCGTGGACCGCCTGATTATCCGGCCGGATATCCAGCAGCGGCTGACGGACTCTGTGGAAACTGCCGCCGCTCTCTCCGGCGGCCTGGTGGTGGTGAACCTCCTGCGGGAGGAGCGGGACCTGATGTTTTCCCAGAATTACGCCTGCGAGGACTGCGGCATCTCCATCGAGGAGCTGACGCCCCGCATGTTCTCCTTCAACAACCCCTTCGGCGCCTGCCCCACCTGCACGGGCCTGGGCAGCCAGCTGAAGGTGGACCCGGCCCTGGTGGTGCCCGACGGCAAGCTCAGTATTCTGGAGGGCGCCATCCAGGCCAGCGGCTGGGGCAACATCCGCTCCGACGGCATCTCCCGGATGTACTTCGACGCCCTGGCGAAAAAGTACCGCTTCTCCCTGACCACTCCCTGGGAGGAACTGACGGAGGAAGTGCGGGACATCATCCTCTACGGCACCAAGGGCGAAAAGCTGGAGCTGCACTACGACCAGCCCCGGGGCAAAGGAGTCCTCTACCAGCCCTTCGAGGGCGTGTGCAACAACGTGGAGCGCCGCTACCTGGAGACCCAGAGCGACGCCAGCAAGCGGGAACTGGAGGAGATGATGGCGGAGTGCCCCTGCCCCGACTGCAAGGGCCGCCGGCTGAAAAAAGAGTCCCTGGCGGTGACGGTGGGGGACAAGGACATCGACGCCCTGACCCGGCTGTCCGTGCTGGACGAACTGGACTGGATGGACAAGCTGGAGCTGACGGACCAGCAGCACCTGATCGCCGACCGGATTTTGAAGGAGATCCGCTCCCGGCTGGGCTTTTTGAAGGCCGTGGGCCTGGGGTATCTGACATTGAGCCGGGCCGCCGGGACCCTTTCCGGCGGCGAGAGCCAGCGCATCCGGCTGGCCACCCAGATTGGTTCTTCTCTCATGGGCGTCCTCTATATCCTGGACGAGCCCTCCATCGGCCTCCACCAGCGGGACAACGACAAGCTGCTGGCCACCCTCCGCAGTCTGCGGGACATGGGCAACACCCTGCTGGTGGTGGAGCACGACGAGGACACCATGCGCTCCGCCGACTACCTCATCGACATCGGTCCCGGCGCCGGCGTCCACGGCGGCCAGGTGGTGTCCGCCGGCACCCCGGAGGAGGTCATGGCCGACCCCAACTCTCTGACGGGCCAGTACCTCTCCGGCAAGAAAAAGATCCCCGTCCCCGGGGCGCGTCGTCCCGGGAACGGAAAGTACCTGAAGGTCATCGGCGCGGCGGAGAACAACCTCCGCCACATCGACGTGGACTTCCCCCTGGGCACCTTCACCGTGGTCACCGGCGTCTCCGGCAGCGGCAAGAGCTCCCTGGTGAACGAGGTGCTGTTCAAGCGCCTGGGAGCCGACCTGATGCGGATGAAGGTCCATCCCGGCAAGTGCCAGCGCATCGAGGGACTGGAGTACCTGGACAAGGTGGTGGATATCGACCAGAGTCCCATCGGCCGGACGCCCCGGTCCAACCCGGCCACCTACACCGGGCTGTTCAACGACATCCGGGACCTGTTCGCTGCCACCCAGGAGGCCAAGAGCCGGGGCTACGGCCCGGGGCGGTTCAGCTTCAACGTCCGGGGCGGCCGGTGCGAGGCCTGCTCCGGCGACGGCGTGCTGAAAATCGAGATGCATTTCCTGCCGGACATCTTTGTCCCCTGCGAGGTCTGCAAGGGCAGGCGCTACAACCGGGAGACCCTGGAGGTCCGCTACAAGGGCAAGAACATCGCGGAAGTGCTGGACATGACCGTGGACGAGGCGCTGGAGTTCTTCTCCGCCCTGCCCAAGATCCGCAAGAAGCTGCAAACCTTGCAGGATGTGGGCCTGGGCTATGTGAAGCTGGGCCAGCCCTCCACGGAGCTGTCCGGCGGCGAGGCCCAGCGGGTGAAGCTGGCCACGGAGCTTTCCAAGCAGGCTACCGGCAGGACCATCTATATCCTGGACGAGCCCACCACGGGCCTCCATACCGACGATGTGCGCAAGCTCCTGGAGGTCCTCCAGCGGCTGGTGGACACAGGCAACACCGTGGTGGTCATCGAGCACAACCTGGACGTCATCAAATGCGCAGACTGGCTCATCGACCTGGGCCCCGAGGGCGGCGACGGCGGCGGTACCATCGTCTGTACCGGCACGCCGGAGACCGTGGCCGCCTGTGAGGTCAGCTACACCGGCCAGTATCTGAAAAAGATGCTGGAGCGGTGAGCTTGAGAGATGAGGAGAGACATATGACAGAGATCAGGCCGTTTCAAAAACAGGATACCCCGCGGGTGGTGAACACCATGGCCGCCGCCTTCGCGGAGGACGCCCTGTACCGGTATTTTGTGGAGGAAGAGGCGGAGCGGAAAGCCTTTCTGGAAGCGTTCATGGCTTTCCGGCTGCGGTACGGACAAAAATATGGCAAAGTCTTCGTAGCTGACGGCGGCGAGGGCGTGACCATCTTCCTGAAGTCCGGCCATCAGATGGGCCCGGCGGACCTCCTGCTGTGCGGCGGGCTGCGGGCCATGCTGCCCCGCACCAAAGAGGAGCGGGAGCGGATCATGGGCTTCAACGACTTCGCGGACAAGCTGGCGGCCCAGGCGGTGAAAGGTCCCTGCTGGCACCTGTCTCCTATCTGCGTGGCCCCCGCCAGCCAGGGGAAGGGTATCGGAAAGGCCCTGATGGCCTGTGGCCTTTCCCAGGTGCGGGCCTCCGGCCAGCTTTGCTATCTGGAAACCCAGTCGGCCGGAAACGCAGCTTTTTACCAGGTCTGCGGCTTTCGGGAAGTATCCCGCACCCCTGTTCCCGGAACCGAAATGGAGCACTGGGGCATGCTGTGGGAGCCCTGAGTTTTTTCCCGGCGGAAGGCCGGAAACATATATTGCTTAACAAAAAGAAAGTTGAGGATCACCTATGTCTGATATCAAAAACGTCGCTATGATCACCGTCTGCGGCCGCCCCAACGTGGGCAAATCCAGCCTCACCAACGCGCTGGTGGGCGAAAAGGTCGCCATCGTCTCCAACAAGGCCCAGACCACCCGCAACCGCATCTACGGCGTGGTGAACCGGGAGGACACCCAGTATGTCCTGCTGGACACCCCCGGCCTCCACAAGCCCAAGTCCGCTTTGGGGGACTATATGGTGAAGGTGGTCACCTCCAGCCTCAGTGATGTGGACTGCGCCCTGCTGCTGGTGGAACCCATTCCCCACGTGGGTGCCCCGGAGCTGGCCCTCATCCAGCGCATCAAGGAGGAGCACCTGCCCGCCATTCTCTGCATCAACAAGATCGACACCGTAGAGCCGGCGGAGCTGCTGCCGGTCATCGCCGCCTACAACGAGGCCTGGGACGGCTTCGACGCCATCATCCCCATCTCCGCCCACAGCGGCAGCGGCCTGGACGACCTGATGCGGGAGCTGCGGAAGTACGCCAGCGAAGGCCCCCAGCTGTTCCCCGACGGCCAGACCAGCGACCAGCCGGAGCGGCAGGTGGTGGGGGAGATCGTCCGGGAGAAGCTGCTGCTGTGCCTGGACAAGGAGATTCCCCATGGTACCGCCGTGGAGATCACGAGATTTTCCGAGCGGGATTCCGGCGTCATCGACGTGGACGCCACCATCTACTGCGAAAAGGCCAGCCACAAGGGCATCATCATCGGCAAGCAGGGGGCGATGCTGAAGAAGATCAGCTCCCTGGCCCGCACAGACATGGAAAAATTCATGGGCACCAAGGTGTACCTGGAGACCTGGGTCAAGGTCAAGGAAAACTGGCGGGACAACGTCAATTACGTGCGGTCTTTCGGGTACAACGACGACTGAATTTTCCAGCGATAGAAATTCGACTTTTTTCGCAGACTATCCACAAAGGAGGTCTGCGCGATGGAAGCCGAGCCGTTTTGGGAATTGTTCTGCATGACCGGGGAGCCGCTGGCCTATATGCTGTATCGGAAGCTGGAGGGGGCGGAGGACAAGCTGCCTCCCATTCTGTGAGCAGCGGGGCGCGGCCCCGTACATAAGGTGGTGAGACCATGGCGGGAACGCCGTACATCGTGACCCGGGGCATTGTCCTCCGCGAGACAGAAACCAAGGAATCCGACAAAATATTGACTGTTCTGACCGATAAAAACGGCAAAATATCGGTTATCGCCCGGGGAGCCCGGCGGAAGAACTGCAAGTTCGCCGCCTGTGCCCAGCCCCTGGTCTGGTCCGAGTGGACCCTGTACCAGAAAGGCGACTGGTACTACGCCAGCGAAGGCTCCACCATCCAGCTGTTTGACGGCCTGCGGACGGACCTGGACGCCATGGCCCTGGGCTTTTACTTTGCCGAGCTGACGGAGGCCGTCACCAGTGAGGAGACCCCGGCGCCGGAGCTGACCCGCCACCTGCTGAACGGCCTGTACGCTCTTTCCGCACTGCGTAAGCCCCCCGCCCTGGTAAAGCCGGCTTTCGAACTGAAGCTCCTCTCCCTGGCGGGCTACGAGCCTCTGGCGGACAGCTGCGCCTACTGCGGCCGTCCCGACCCGGAGCAGCCTCTGCTGGACGTGGTCCAGGGGGTCCTGCGGTGCCGCAAATGCGGCGCGGGGGAGAGCGGCTTGTCCATGCCTCTGTGCCAGAGCTCTCTGGCGGCCCTGCGGCATATCGTGTACGGGGACCCCAAGCGCCTGTATGCGTTTACCCTGGGTGCGGACGCCCTTTGTCGCCTTTCCGCCGCGGCGGAGGCCTTCACCGCCGCCCAGCTGGAGCGGGGCTTCAAGACCCTGGACTTTTACAAGAGCCTCCAGCCGGTGGAGATGCCGTTGAAATAAGATACGTTCTGTATAATATCTTAAAATTATACGGAGAGGAATGAATATGAGCGAATTATTTGACAAATCCATCCGCACCCTGGAGCTGCCCCGGGTGCTGCAAATGCTGTCCGATCAGGCGGTCAGCGCCGAGGCCAAGGAGCGGGCCCTCCGCGTCCGGCCGGAGACGGAGACCGAGGAGGTGCTGCGCCTCCTGGACCAGACCGATGCCGCCAGGACCATGATCGGCCTCCATGGCGCGCCCTCCTTCTCCGGCGTCAAGCCGGTGGGGGAGGCCCTGGACCGGGCGGACCGTGGCGGCAGCCTCAACACCCGGGAACTGCTGACCATCGCCGATCTGCTGACCGCCGCCCGCCGGGCCAAGGAGTATTTCAGCGGCGACGAGACCACCCAGAAAACCGCCATCGACCACCTGTTCCTCTCTCTCCATGGAAACCGCTTCCTGGAGGAGAAGATCAAACGCTGCATCCCCGACGAGGACACCATCGCCGATGCTGCCTCTCCCGAGCTGGCGGACATCCGCCGCCACATGCGGGCGGCTCAGGCGAAAAGCCGTCAGATCCTGCAGAAGATTATTTCTTCCCCTACCTATGGGAAGATTCTGCAGGAGACCATCATCACCCAGCGGGACGGCCGGTTTGTGGTGCCTGTCAAGGCGGAGCACAGGGGTGACCTGCCGGGCCTGGTCCATGACATCTCCTCCTCCGGCGCCACACTGTTCATCGAGCCTATGGGCGTCGTCCAGGCCAACAACGAGCTCATCGAGCTGGAGGCCAAGGAGCAGAAGGAGATCCAGCGCATCCTGGCGGAGCTGTCCGCCGAGGCGGCGGCCCACCGGGAGGACATCCAGTGGGATTACGACGCCCTGGTCCACCTGGACCTGATCTTCGCCCGGGGCCAGCTGAGCTATAAAATGGACGGCGTCCGGCCGGAGGTCCGGCGGGACGGCGCCATCCACCTGCGGCGGGCCCGCCACCCTCTGCTGGACCCGAAAAAGGCGGTGCCCATCGACATCGAGCTGGGGGACACCTTCGACACCCTGGTCATCACCGGCCCCAATACCGGCGGCAAGACCGTCACCTTGAAGACCCTGGGCCTGCTGACGTTGATGACCCAGTGCGGGTTCCACATCCCGGTGGGGGACCGCAGCAGCATCTCCGTCTACCAGCGGGTGCTGGCGGATATCGGTGACGAGCAGAGCATCGAACAGAATTTGTCTACTTTTTCGGCACATATGACCAATATTGTGTCGATTTTGGCGGAAGCCGACCGCCACAGCCTGATCCTCTTCGACGAGCTGGGGGCCGGCACGGACCCGGTGGAGGGCGCGGCTCTTGCCATCGCCGTCATTCAGCACGTCCGCCAGCGGGGGGCTCGGGTGGCGGCCACCACCCACTACGCGGAGCTGAAGACCTTCGCCATGACCACCGCCGGGGTGGAGAACGGCTCCTGCGAGTTCGACGTGGAGACCCTCAGCCCCACCTACCGGCTTCTCATCGGCATCCCCGGCAAGTCCAACGCCTTCGCAATCTCCAAGCGGCTGGGCCTGCCGGAGGAGGTCATCCAGGCGGCCAAAGTCCAGATGAGCGGCGAGAGCGTCCGGTTCGAGGATGTCCTCACCCAGCTGGAGGCCAAGCGCCAGGCCCTGGAGAAGCGGGAACTGGAGGCCAACCGGCTGTACCGCCAGCGGGAGGAGGACGCTCGGAAGGCCCGGGAGTTCCGGGAACAGATGGAGCGGGCCAAGGAGAACGCCCGCAGCCGGGGCGAGGCGGAGGCCAAGCGCATCCTGCGGGACGCCCGGGCGGCCACGGACCAGGTGTTCGCGGAGCTGGCGGAGATGCGGAAGGCTCAGGCAAAGGCGGAGCGTTCCATGAATGCCAATGAGGCCCGTGCGGAGCTGCGGCGGATGCTGAACGAGGCGGAGAACGCCGTTTCCAAACGGGATCAACGGCAGGAGCCCATCCCAAAGCCCAGCCGTCCCATCCAGGTGGGCGATTTGGTGGAGATCCCCGGCGTCCGCCAGAACGCGGAGGTGGTGTCCGTGGGCAAGGACGGCACCCTGCAGCTGAAGGCCGGTGTGCTGAAAATGAAGGCCAGGGCCGACGAGGTCCGGCTCATCGAGGATGACGAGCGGGCGGCCCAGAAGAAAAAGCCCGCCGTCACTGTCCGCCAGAACGCGGACCGGGCCCTGCGCTCCTCCGCCAGCCGGGAGCTGGATATCCGAGGTATGGAGACCCTGGAGGCCGAAAGCGTGGTGGAGAATTTCCTGTCCGCCGCCGTCATGGGCCGGCTGGACACCGTCACCATCATCCACGGCAAGGGCACCGGCGCCCTGCGGAAGGCCGTCCACGATATCCTGCGGCGGAGCAAAGTGGTGAAGAGCTTCCGCCTGGGTGTCTACGGCGAGGGCGAGAGCGGCGTCACCGTGGTGACGCTGAAGTAAGCACATAAAAAATCCCGGAGCGGCTGCTCCGGGATTTCAGCTTGTCGAAAAACCACTGCTTAAAGCAACTGGGTTGCATTTTGCAGGGG
>CAMCDX010000054.1 GCA_945873695.1 uncultured Clostridia bacterium
CTGCAAAATGCAACCCAGTTGCTTTAAGCAGTGGTTTTTCGACAAGCTGAGGCCGTATCTCTCAGAGATACGGCCTTTTTTCAACCTTCCAGCTTGGCGTTGCACTTGGCTAAAAACTTCTCGTTTTTGATGATGGCCCGGGTGTGGGTGCCGGCGCCGATAGGGCCTCTTTCATCCCAGGCGGACACCTTGAAGTCCACCATCCTGCCGTTTTCAGACACGCCGGTGATCTCAGCCTCTGCCCATACCTGCATCCCGATAGGGGAGGGGGCATTGTGGCTGATATCCAGATGGGTCCCCACGCTGCCCTGGCCCTCCTCCAAGAAGTTCTGGAGAGCTGTCATGGCGGCGTTCTCCATCATGGCGGCCATGAAGGGGGTGCCGAATACCGGCAGGGCGCCGGAGCCTACGGCGGCGGCCGTCAGCTCCTCCGTGACGGTCTGGGTCAGCTGGCATTTCGTCCCGATCAAAATCATATGCAGTACCTCCGTTTGAATATCAGAAAGGGAAACGGCGCCGGTCCTGGCGCCGTTTTGCGTGGCTTAGATGCCCAGCTCCGTCCACAGATCGTTGTACAGCGTCCGGATCTCGGCGGGAAGGGACAGGTACAGCTGGCACCGGTCCAGGATCTCCTGGGAGGGCGCCATGATCTCGAAGACCTCTGGATCCAGTTCCTCTCCGTAGCACTCTTCGTAGTAGTCGGGGTAGGACTCCAGGGCTTCCTCGTTGGGAGAGGCGTACCAGATATAGTCCATATTGGCCAGGTTGGCGTCGGTGGAGGCGATGAAGTTGATCCAGGCCTCAGCCTCCTCCTTGTGGGGGGCGTCCTTCAGCACGCACATGGCGTCCACGAACCAGTTGGACCCCTCTTTGGGGATGACGAAGGCCAGGTCGGGGTTGTTCTCCACCATGGAGAGGTAGTCACCAGCGTAGTAGGCGCCGATGGCGGCGTTGCCGCCCTCCAGCTTGCCGTAGATCTCATCCATGACAAAGGACTGGTACACGCCCCGCTCCTTGGCGTCCCGCAGCAGCTCGAAGGCCTCCCGCAGCTGTCCCACATCGGTGGTGTTCACGTCGTAGCCCAGATAGAACAGGGCACAGGCCATGGCGTCCCGGGAGTTGCGGAACATCAGGACGCTGCCGGCGTACTCGTCGCTGAACATGACTTCCCAGCTGGTGATGGGCTCCTCCACCATGGCGGTGTTGTAGATGATGCCCACAGTGCCCCAGGTATAGGGGACGGTGTACTTGTTGTCTGGGTCGTAGGGCAGATTCTTGAACCGATCGGAGATCAGGCCGAAGTTGGGGATGTTGTCGTAGTTCAGCTCCTCCAGCATATCCTCCTCGATCAACTGGGAGATCATATAGTCGGAGGGGACCACCACGTCATAGTCACCGGCGCCGCTTTTCAGCAGGGAATAGAGGGCCTCGTTGCTCTCGGCGGTCTGGTAGTTGACCATGATGCCGGTTTTCTGTTCAAACTGATCGATGAGGGATTCATCGATATATTCGCCCCAGCTGCAGATGTTGACCACCGGCTTGCCGGCGTTGCGGCCGGCCATGACCGTGACACACAGGACCAGCGCGGCGGCACCGCCCGCCGCCAGGAGCTTGGGCAGGCGGGAGGTGGGGCGGCTGGCGTATTGGGCCGCCTCAGCGGCGGTGGCGGTGGGCAGCTTCCGGCGGCGCAGCTCCAGCTGCTCCTGCCGGGCCTCCCGGATGTTGGTGATGACCAGTAGCAGCAAAACGGTGCAGAACAGGATCGTGGAGATGGCGTTGATCTCCGGCGTCACCCGCTTCTTGGTCATGCCGTAGATGGTCATGGCCAGGGTGGAAGAGGAAGAGCCGGCGGTGAAGTAGCTGATGATGAAGTCGTCGATGCTCATGGTGAAGGCCGTCAGAGCGCCGGAGACGATGCCGGGCTTGATCTCCGGCAGGATGACCTTCCAGAAGGCCTGCATCCAGGTGCAGCCCAGGTCCATGGCGGCATCCACCAGGTTTTTGTCCATTTGCCGCAGCTTGGGGCTGACGGACAGGATGACGTAGGGAATGTTGAAGGTGATGTGGGCGATCAGCAGCGTGCCGAAGCCCATGGTCAGCCGTTCCGGCAGGGAGACGAGGGCCTGGATACCGTTGAACCATTTGGCAAAGGCGCCCCAGCCGTGAAAAAAGGCCACGAAGAACAGGCACATGGCCACGCCGGTAACGATATCGGCGTTCATCATGGGAATGTTGTTGACGGTGGTCAGCACGTTGCGCTTGCGCCGGCGCATGCCGTAAAAACCGATGGCGGCGAAGGTACCGGCGAAGGTGGCGATGACCGTGGCCAGGATCGACACCAGCAGCGTGGTGTACACGCTGCGCATGATGACACGGTCGCTGAACAGCTCCCGGTACCAGTCAAGAGAGAAGCCCCTCCAGACGGTGTTGCTGTTGCCGGCGTTGAAGGAGAAGATGATGAGCAGGAAGATCGGGGCGTATAGAAAGACGAACACCAGCGCCACGAAAACGCGGTCCATCACAGTGTTGTTCCGTTTCACAGCATCACCGCCTGTTCCTCGCCTTCACCGAAGCGATTCATGACCACCATACAGATGACGACGATGACCATCATCACCAGGGAGATTGCCGCGCCCACCTGGGGATTATAGGCGCCGCCCAGGAACTGCTGCTCAATCAGGTCGCCCAGCAGCATCTCCGTGCCGCCGCCCAGCATCTTGGAAATGGCGAAGGTGGAGACGGAGGGCACGAACACCATGGTGATGCCGGACAGCACACCAGGCAGGGAAAGGGGCAGGATGACCCGGCGGAACACATTGACGCTGTTGGCGCCCAGATCCCGGGCCGCCTCAATCAGCGACCGGTCCAGCTTCACAATGACAGAGTAGATGGGCAGGATCATGAAGGGCAGGTAGTTGTACACCATGCCCAGCACCACGGCGCCGGAGGTGTTGATCATGTGGAAGTATTCGATGTTGGTACCGAAGACGCTGTTGTACAGGGAGATCAGCCCGATCTTCTGAAACAGCTGGTTCAAAAGGCCGTTGTTCTCCAGAATGGACATCCAGGAGTAGGTCCGCAGCAGGAAGTTCATCCACATGGGCAGCATAATGAGCACCATGGCAATGCGCTGGAACCGGGGCCCCTCCTTGCTCATCATGTAGGACACGGGGTAGCCGATGGCCAGGCAGATGAGGGTGGCGATGATCGCCAGCTTGAAGGAGCGGCCGAAGACCACGGCGTAAGTGCCCATCCGGCCGAAGTTCTCCAGGGTAAAGCCGCCGGCGGCAGAAGAGAACGCGTAGATGACCACCAGGATGATGGGGGCCACCACGAACAGCGCCATCCAGATCACATAGGGGATGGCGAACCGGGAGAGCTTATTCTTCATCCCCGCTCTCCTCCTCGTCCGGATCCAGGCCGGCGTTGTCCAATTCTTCATAAGCATCAGAGAAGGAGGAATAGTCACCAAACATCCCGGAGTATTTGCTCTTTTTCATGATGTGGATGGCGTCGGGATCGATCTTGATGCCGATGCGGGAGCCGGAGGGGGAGTGGTCCGTGGTCTGGATGAGCCACTTGAAGCCCTTGAAGTCCACGATGATATCGTACTGCAACCCTTTGAAGGTGACATTGGTGACGGTGCCGATCAACTGGCCCTGCTCCACGGGGACGATGTCGATGTCCTCGGGGCGGATGACCACGTCCACCGGCTCATTCTCGGCGAAGCCGCCGTCCAGGCAGGGGAACTGCTTGCCGTACATCTGGACCAGCTTGTCCCGGACCATGATGCCGTCGATGATGTTGGACTCGCCGATAAAGTCCGCAACAAAAGCGTTTTTCGGCTCGTTGTAGATGTCCTCGGGGGTGCCGATCTGCTGGATGGTGCCCTTGTCCATGACCACAATGGTGTCGGACATGGTCAGGGCCTCCTCCTGGTCGTGAGTGACGTAGATGAAGGTGATCCCCACCTGCTGCTGGATGCGCTTCAGCTCGATCTGCATATCCTTGCGCAGCTTCAGGTCCAGGGCCGCCAGGGGCTCATCCAAAAGCAGCACCTTGGGCTTGTTCACCAGGGCCCGGGCGATGGCCACCCGCTGCTGCTGGCCGCCGGAGAGGGAGTCGGGCTTACGGTTCTCGAAGCCCTTCAGGCTGATGACTTCCAGCATTTCCATGACCCGCTCCCGGATCTCATCCTCGGGGATCTTCACCATCCGGCGGCCGGTGGGGTCGCTGGGATCGGGGCGCTTCTGCATCCGCAGGCCGAAGGCGATGTTCTCAAACACGTTCAGATGCGGGAACAGCGCGTACTTTTGAAAGACGGTATTGATCTGCCGCTGGTAGGGCGGAACGTCATTAATCCTCACACCGTCAAAGAGGACGTCTCCGGACGTGGGTGTCACGAAGCCGCCGATAATCCGCAGCGTGGTGGTCTTGCCGCACCCACTGGGCCCTAGCAGTGTGAGGAATTCTTTGTCTTTGAAATAAAGATTTAAGTGATCGAGAACCAGCTCGTCGTCGAAGGCCATGCAGACATCCCGCAGGCGAATCAACTCTTTGGACATGTATCCTCCCCCATTTCATTCTAATAGGATGATAAAATGAACGCCTCTTTTCTCTGTTGAGGGGGAACCTTTCTCGTCGAAATTCAGCAATTTTGACTATAAAGGAAGTACCCCCAAATGTCAAGGGAATTGCCTGTTTTTCATTTGGAATTTATTTTGGACCCAAAATATTTTTCCCGGAAGGGCACGTCGTCCACAGTGAACTCCTTGCCCCGCAAGTAGTTCAGCATCCCAGCGTCGGCGGGGAAATCGAAGCGGAGCTTGTAGGAGTACAGGGCCTGGCGGGTCTCATGATACCGCCGGTTCACATCGCCATTGCCGTACTTGCCGTCTCCCAGCAGGGGACAGCCGATCTCCGCCATGGAGACGCGGATCTGATGGGTACGCCCCGTCAGCAGGCGGCATTCCACCAGGGACAGCTCCCCCCGGTCCTCCAGGGTCTTGTACAGCGTGACGGCGGTCTTGCCGCCGGGGACGGGCCTGTGATGGAAGGTGACCAGCTTTTTCGCCTCGTCCTTCCGTAAAAAGCCCTCGATCTTTCCCTCCGCGGGCCGGGGATGCCCCACGGTGACGCACAGGTAGGACTTTTCGATTTCGTGGTCCCGGATCTTCTCGTTGAGGATGCGCAGCGTCTCGGCGTTCTTGGCGGCGATGACGATGCCGCCGGTGTTTCGGTCGATGCGGTTGCACAGGGCCGGGGCAAAGGCGTTCTCCCACTTGGGGTTCCACTCTTTTTTCTGATACAGGTAGGCCTGGATGTGATTGATGAGGGTGTTGACCTTCTCTGTCTCGTCGGCGTGGACCACCACGCCGGGGCGTTTGTCCGCCAGCAGCAGGTTCTCGTCCTCGTAGACGATGGTCAGCCGGGGCTGGAACAGCGTCAGGAACATGTTTTCCTCAGAGGGCTTGTCAAAGAACTCATCGTTGATATATAATTGAAGGACATCGCCGACCACCAGCCGCGTGTCCCGCTTGGCACCCTTGCCGTTGACCTTGATGCGCTTGAGGCGGATGTATTTTTGCAGCAGGGCGGGGGGCAGCAGGGGCAGGTTCTTGGACACGAACCGGTCCAGCCGCTGCCCGGCGTCGTTTTTTCCAATGGTAAATTCCCGCATGATACCCCTCCAGGTTTTAAAGTCGTAACCATCATACCCGTTTATGGGCGGGTTGTAAAGGCCGGAATTTTTCCGGAGAGATAGGAGAAGCTGTTTATGAGCAATGGAAAGAAGCAGACCGGAAAAGTCAACTATGTCTGGGTCCTGGCGGGGGGCTATCTGCTGTACCTGGCTGCCCAGCTGTTTTTTAATGTGATCCGGCGGACCTCGGATTCGCCGGCCATCGGCGTCACCGGCGGGGTGGTGTTCACGGTCGCCGGCGGCTGGCTGCTGTGGCGGGAGTGGAAGGCCTACCGCTTTGGCCTGGCGCACAAGGACGATCCCAGCACCTGGTCCGACGAGGAGCCGGAGGAGGGAGACGGCGATGAAGGTTGAGGAGCTGTGCGCCGCCGTGTGGGAGGCGCCGGACTGGCTGCCCCGGTTCCGCCGGAATGAGTACCAAAAAGCGCTCCGGGAATATCGGGACCGCTTCGGCCCGCTGTACGCCCGGGCGGTAGGAGAGGCGGAGGGCGACCTGGCCGCCCTGGAGAAGCTGGCGGACGATATCCTGGATGCCCTGGAGGCGGGGTGGAAGCGGCAGCGGTTCTGGAACCGCTCGGCCGCTCAGGTGGAGCAGAAACAGGTCATCGTCAGCTTTCTCTCGCCCATGCTGCTGGACCTGCCGGACCCCCTGTGCGGGCGGCTGGCGGGGATGCTCCGGCAGGGCTGGGCGGACCGCTGGCCCAGGGACGCCTATCAGATCACCACCGCCGAGGTACTGCAAAAGGGCTTCCGCTATTCCATCCTGGGCATCGACCTGGAGGGGAAGCATCTGGACCGGGAACGGGATCGGTGAAAAAAATGGGCGGAATTTGAAAAAATTGTTTGACAACGAGTGTGGTATCCCTTATAATACTACTCGTGTCACTGCGAGGTAGATTATGCTTTTTGACGTAAAACAGATCCTGCACAGCCCTGGCAAGGAGCTGGGATTTCAGTTTGAGATGGACTTGTCGGATGTGGAGTTCGGCGGCCGCTGTCCCATCAGCCGTCCCGTTCAGGTGGAGGGGAAGGTCCGCAACAGCGCCGATGTCCTGGAGCTGACCCTGACGGCCCGGACGACACTGGACGCCATGTGCGACCGCTGCGGCAAGGAATTTTTGCAGGACAAGACGATCCCATACACCTGTCTTCTGGCGGAGGAGCTGGAAAACGAGGACAACGACGAGATCGTGCTGCTGGAAGACGGCAAAGTGGATGTGGGCGATCTGGCCCGCACCGCGTTCATCCTCGGGATGGACACCAAAACACTGTGTTCGGAAGATTGCAAGGGACTGTGCCCCCGGTGCGGCGCCGATCTGAACCTCGGCCCCTGCTCCTGCAAAAAGGAAGCGGACCCGCGCCTGGCTGTCCTGGCCAAGCTTTTAGAGAACAAATAAAGGACAAATAAGGACGGGCGGAAGCGCTCCGGGCCTTTGAAAGATCAAGGAGGTGTCACAATGGCAGTACCTAAGGGAAAAGTATCCAAAGCAAGACGCGACAAGCGCCGCAGCTCCACCTGGAAGCTGGCGGTCCCCGGTCTCGTCGCATGCCCGAAATGCGGTGCGCTGCACCTGCCTCACAGAATGTGCCAGGAGTGCGGTACCTACAACGGCCGCGAGGTCAAGGTTGTTAAGTCCGTCGTCGCGAAATAAGGCTTTGCACACTTGCTTTAGGAGGGAAGAGCGATTCTTCCCTCCTTGCTTTTTGTCTTGCTATCCTGTCCCCGGACGGGTATAATATACTTGATTTGCTATGAAACGAAGAAAGGAAGTGAGAGCCGATGAAACCCATCGTCGCCATCGTGGGCCGGCCCAATGTGGGCAAGTCCATGCTGTTCAACAAGCTGATCGGCAAACGGCTTTCCATCGTGGAGGATACCCCCGGCGTCACCCGGGACCGCATTTATGGGGAGACGGACTGGAACGGCCGCCAGTTCACCCTCATCGACACCGGCGGCATCGAGCCCCGGACCGACAACCAGATCCTGGAGTTCATGCGGGACCAGGCCCAGATCGCCATCGACAACGCCACGGTCATCGTGTTCCTGACGGACATCAAAACGGGCCTCACCGCCTCCGACCACGAGGTGGCCAACATGCTGCTGCGCAGCGGAAAGCCCATCGTCCTGGCGGTGAACAAAATGGACTCCACCGGCACCGTGAATCCGGATTTCTATGAGTTCTATAACCTGGGACTGGGGGACCCCATCGCCGTCTCCGCCGTCCACGGCCACGGCACCGGCGACCTGCTGGATGCCTGCGTCCAGTATTTCCCGCCCCAGGAAGAGGAGGAAGAGGAGGACGACGCCATTAAGGTGGCGGTCATCGGCAAGCCCAACGCCGGTAAATCCTCCCTGGTGAACAAGATCCTGGGGGAGGAGCGGGTGATCGTCTCCAACGTGGCGGGCACTACCCGGGACGCCATCGATTCCCGCTTCACCAACGACAAGGGCAGCTTCGTGTTCATCGACACCGCCGGCATCCGCAAGAAGTCCAAGGTGGAGGAGGACATCGAGAAATACAGCGTCCTCCGGGCCACCATGGCCATTGAGCGGGCGGACGTATGCCTCATCATGATCGACGCCACCGAGGGTGTCACCGAGCAGGACACCAAGGTGGCCGGCATGGCCCACGAGGCGGGCAAGGCCAGCATCATCGTCATCAACAAGTGGGACCTGGTGGAAAAGGACGACAAGACCATGGATAAGATGCGGGAGAAGGTCCGCCAGGACCTGTCCTTCATGACCTACGCCCCCATCCTGTTCATCTCCGCCAAGACCGGCCAGCGGGTGGACCGGCTGTTCGAGATGATCGATTACGTCTCCAACCAGGCTTCCGTCCGCATCACCACCGGCATGCTGAACAACGTTCTGGCGGACGCCCAGACCCGGGTCCAGCCGCCCACGGACAAGGGCCGCCGGCTGAAGATCTACTATATGACCCAAGTGGGCGTCAAGCCGCCTCATTTCGTCGTCTTCTGCAACGACGCCCGGCTGTTCCACTTCTCCTACCAGCGGTATCTGGAGAACTGCATCCGCAATACCTTCGGCCTGGAGGGAACTCCTATCATCCTCTCTATCCGGCAGAAGGGCGACAAGGAGGTGTGAGGCATGCCAATGTTCCTGAGCGGTTGGTCCACAGTGGAGCTGATGGTGGTTCCAACCGGTATTCAGCTGGTGCTGGTGACTGTCATCACGGCCCTGGTATCTTATTTTCTGGGCTGTTTCAACGGCGCGGTCATTGTTTCCAAGTATATCCTGCGGGATGACGTACGGAACCATGGCAGCGGTAACGCGGGCCTTACCAACTTTTACCGCACCTTTGGCGGCCCCTTGACCGCCGTTGTGATCCTGACGGATGTTCTGAAGGCGGTTATCGCCGTCCTGCTGGGCAGCTGGCTGTTTGGCGGATGGTATGTGCTGGGCAAATACTGGGCCGGCCTGTTCTGCCTTCTGGGCCATATGTTTCCCTGCATGTTCCACTTCAAGGGCGGCAAGGGCATCCTCTCCGGCGGCACCATCGCCATCATGATCGACTGGCGAATCGCACTGGTGGTCTGGGGCGGGTTTTTGATCCTGACCGTCCTGACCCGGTACGTATCCCTGGGCTCCCTGTGGGCCGGGGCCAGCTTTCCCTTCATCACTTGGTACTGCTATCCCGACCCCGTCATCGTGGCCCTGGGCTTTGCCTGCGGCGGACTGGTGGTGTGGCAGCACCGGGCCAACATCAAGCGGCTTCTGAGCGGCACGGAGAACAAATTCAGTCTTCATCGAAAACAGTAAAAGGGAGGAGTCATCATGAAAGCAGTCGTGTTAGGCAGCGGCGGCTGGGGCACGGCCCTGAGCCTGGTCCTCTGCGACAACGGTCATGAGAGCTGGCTGTGGTCCCACAATCCCGCCAAGGCGGCGGAGATGACGGAAAGCCGGGAAAACCCCCTGCTGAAGGGCGTCCGCCTGCCGGACAGCCTTCACATCACCGGGGACCTCGCCTGCCTGGAAGGGGCGGACATGGTGGTCTGCGCTTCTCCCTCCTTTGCTGTCCGGGAGACGGGCAAAAAGGCGGCGCCTTACCTGCGTTCGGACAGCATCCTGGTCACCGTTTCCAAGGGCATCGAGCGGGATACCAACCTCCGCATGAGCCAGGTGCTCCAGGAGGAGACCCACCATATCTGTAAAGTGGTTGCCCTTTCCGGCCCTTCCCACGCGGAGGAAGTGGGCATTCGGATGCCCACCGGCTGTGTGTCCGCCTGCCCGGACAGGAAGGCGGCTCGGTTCGTCCAGGACGCCTTCATGAACGACTATTTCCGCGTCTACACCAGCTATGACATCATCGGTGTGGAGCTGGCGGCGGCGCTGAAAAACGTCATCGCCCTCAGCTGCGGCATCTGCACCGGCCTGGGTTTTCAGGACAACACCAAGGCCCTGCTGATGACCCGGGCCATGGCGGAGATCACCCGCCTGGGAGAACAGCTGGGCGGCACCCGCCGGACCTTCGGCGGCCTTGCCGGCATGGGTGACCTGATCGTCACCTGCACCTCCATGCACTCCCGGAACAACCAGGCGGGCATCCTCATCGGCCAGGGCAGAACGCCCCAGCAGGCCATGGAGGAGGTGGGCGCCGTGGTGGAAGGCTACTACGCCGCCGAGAGCATCCACCAGCTGGCGGAGCGGGAGGGCGTGGAGATGCCCATCTGCCGCTGCGCCTACGAGGTACTGTACCACGGCAAGCAGGTCCGGGACGTGGTGACGGAGCTGATGACCCGTGCCAAGAAGGACGAACTGCTGGAGACTACCTGGATGTGAGTCAGCAAAGACGCGTGACAGCGGAAATCCCGCTGTCACGCGTCTTTTTGAAAAGAGGATTGACAGAAGCAGACGGCTGGTCTATGATTATATAGACCAGTCGTTATAATTTGAGGAGATGTGCCAATGAAAGCGGAGCAGCCGGCCAAAAACAGAATTTTGATCACGGCGGCGAAGCTGTTCCAGCAGCAGGGATATCACGCCACCGGACTCAACCAAATCGTCGCGGAGAGCGGCGCGCCGAAGGGGTCCCTGTATTACTACTTCCCGGGGGGCAAGGAGGAATTGGCCGTTGCGGCCATCGGCCTGATCCGGGACGAGATCGAGGGGCGGCTCCGAAAGTTCCTGAGCACCATCGACGACCCGGTGGAGGCCATCCGGGCACTGATCGGGCAGATGGCCCGGGAATTTGACCAGCCGGAGTATATCATCCACTGCACGGTGAGCCTGCTGACGCTGGAGGTCTCCTTGGTGAGTGAACCGCTTCGGCGGGCCTGCATGGAGAGCGGGGAAGCCTGGGAGCGGGTGTTCGCGGAAAAGCTGGAGCAGAGCGGATATGACGGAGAACGGGCCCGGAAACTGGGTGTTCTGATCCAGAGCATGATCGACGGGGCGATGATCGCCTCTCTTGGAAAGGGAGATATAGAGCCGCTGCGCTGCGTGGCGGAACAGATCCCACTGATACTGCGTGGAGGTGCCTGCATATGAAGGTTTCCGAATACGACGCCTTCGGCCCCTGGGCCTATGAGATCGACGAGGACCATCCGCTGCCGCCTCTGTTCGTCCCCTGCGTGGAGCACCAGGAGAGCTATCGGATGCTTTTCAAGCTGCCCCGGGATATCGAGCGGCGGAAGGCCACGCCGGACATGGACCTGTACGACTATGTGGTGGGCGCCGACGACAGCGGCATCCGGGTCTGGAGCCGCCGGGAAAAGGAGGTGGACACCGTATATCTTCCTTTTCGGGAGATCTGCGGCGTGCGGCTGTACCAGCGGCTCCTGAAGGGCGTCTGGGAGGAACGTCAAGCAAGTGCAACAGTCGTAAAAACGTCTTTTGGAGTTTTCCA
>CAMCDX010000055.1 GCA_945873695.1 uncultured Clostridia bacterium
ATCCTGAAAACCCGGTTGCCGCCTAATTGCGCAACCGGGTTTCTCGACAGGCTGACGGCTGACAGACACTGTCAGCCGTTTTTATGTTCAATGTCCTGCACCGTCAACCGTGTTCCCGCCACGGAGAATTTGATCTCCATCCCGGCGAAGCCGAACCCATACACCCGGTCCGGGTCGTCCTGGTAGTGAGGCCGGGGATCCTGGGCCAGCACACCGCGAAGGGCCTCCCGGCGGTCCTCCGGCACCCGCTCCAGCAGGTCCGGGGGAATGACCACCTCCAGGGTTTCCCCCGCCGGCGCGGCGGCGAAGCCCCCCAGGGCCTCTGGGTGACTGTCGGCATAAGGGATGTAGGGCTTGATGTCCAGGATGGGGGTGCCGTCCATCAGGTCCGCGCCCCGGACCCGCAGCACTGTGCCCAGGTCCGCCGTCTGCTCCATGCCCGCCAGCTTCACGCAGGAGAGGGCGATGGGATTGGGCCGGAAGGGGGAGCGGGTGGCGAAGACGCCCATCCGTGTGTTGCCTCCCAGCCGGGGCGGCCGGACGGTGGGGGACCAGTCCTTCCGCACCGCCTGGTCAAAGACCCATACCAGCCAGATGTGGGAAAAGCCCTCCAGCCCCCGGAGGGCGTCCGGGTTCCGAAACTCCGGCTCAAAGACAATGGTGGCCTCCAGGCTGTCCACCAGGCCGCTCTGCCGGGGGACGCCGAACTTGGTGGTGAAATCGCTGCGGATGCGGGCGATGGGCCCCATGGAAAAGCTCTGGTTCATGAAACCAACTCCCTTTGAAACTTCCCTGTCATTATACAGGGTTCCCATCCAAAAGGGAAGCCCTCACCAGCAGAAGCCCTCGGGGTAGTTCAGGATGGCCCAGGCCGCGGCGAAGAGGCACAGGGCCGTGGTGACGATGAGGCAGCACAGGATCATGCCCACCCAGTCGTACTTCACCCGGCCGCCGCCCCGGGCGGCCAGCAGGGTCTCCGCCCCCAGGCTCACCAGGGCCAGGGGAGAGAGCTTCAATGCCCAGGTCATGTCCAGCTGGGGGGCGAACATGCTCACCAGCATGGCCAGGCCCGCCGCCACCAGCACCACGCCGAAGGTAAAGGTCCCCACCCGGCGGCAGGGGACGTCAGGCCGCTCATTGCTGTTCATCCTGGCGCACCTCCTCCTGGCTGCGTTCCTGCCCGTCCTCCCGGGAGGGGGGTGTAAAAGCGGGAATCTCCTCAGAGACCGTCTTCTTTGGCCCCCGGATAAACCAGACGCCCAGGGCGATGATACCCACAGTCACCGCCAGCCGGGGCACATCGTAGACCAGAATGCTGCGGAGCCACCAGGTGTCGAAAAACTGTCCGAAGAAGTCCGCGATCCAGTCCGCCGCGGTGGTGTAGAACAGGTACACCCCCAGGACCACCAGCCCCCAGCCCACCAGACTGTGCCGCTTTTGCAGCAGGGCGGACATCTGCCGGCTGTCCATGTCGCTGAGGCCGAACAGGAAGACGTCCTCCGGGGCGGTGCCCAGGTCCAGATGGGCGCGGAGGTTGTAGCTGTCGAAGAAGGCGTAGAGCCACACCGGCAGCATCAGTACCGTCAGGGCCCCGGCGCTGAGCAGAATGGCCAGGGCGAAGATGCCGCAGAAGGTCATCAGCAGGGACATGCCCCGCTTCATATAGCCCTGGTGCATCTGGCCGCAGCCGGGGATGCAGGAGCTGATGAAAAATAAAAGTCCGTGTTTCCGATTCATGGGAGATCCTCCTTATGTGGTCCGGGGGCGGTCGCCGCCCAGGTCGTTGAACAGGTCGTTGAATTGGGAGAGGGCGCCCCGCAGAGAGTCGTTCCAACGCTCCGGCCAGCTTTGGAACCGCTGGGAGACCTCCGGCAGGGGAAGGGGCGTCCTTTCCGGGAGCGTTACACCGGCGCTGCCCCACAGCAGGGTCAGTGCCAGAGCCACGGCGGCGGCCGCCGTGGCGTACCGGCTGGTCACCAGCCGGATGGTCCGCAGCCTGATGCGGACCCAGAGACTTTCACGGCAGCTGTGGGCGGGAGACAGCAGGGAATCGTCCGCCAGCAGGTCCGTGTACCGCTGGAGGCAGTCATCGCAGTAGGCCAGGTGCTCGGCAATCTCCAGCCGGGCCAGGTCGCCCAGCGCTTCGCCGCGGACCAAAGCGGCCAGGGCCTGGTCCGTCAGGTGTCCGTCATCCCGAAAGTGTTCCATGGTAGTCTCTCCTTTCCAGCTGCTCCCGCAGCAGTTTTTTGCCCCGGGCCAGCTGTGTATGTATCGTCTTCACCGGCCGCCCCAGGGCCAGGGCCGCCTCCTCGGGGGACCGCTCCTCCAGAAGGCACAGCCGGCATACCGATTGATAGGGCTCCTTCAGCCCCAGGATCAAGTCCGCGATCTCCGCGGCGCCGCTTTGGGAGAGGGCTTCTGCCTCCGCCGGCGGGGCCAGGCCCGGTGGAATGCCCTCGTCCCCCGGCAGGACTGTCCGCCGGTTCCAGGCGCTTTGCAGATAATCCTTGGCCTTGTTGGCGGCGATGCGCCCCAGCCACTGCCGCTCATATCCGGCGGGCATGGCGTCCCGGTGGAGGTAGGCCGACAGGAAGGCGTCCTGGGTCAGGTCCTCGGCGGCCTCCGGGTCCCGGACCAGCTGGAAGCAGATGGTGTAGACCAGCCGCTCATACCGGACTACCAGCTGGGAAAAAGCCTCTTTTGTCATTGCCGTCACGCCGTGCCGCCACCTCCCTTCATTGTCTGACATTCATAGTACGGGACAGCGGGGGAAAAATCTTCAACAGTTCCTGAATTTTTACAAAAAGCGGAGGCGGGAGCATCCCGCCTCCGTTTTTTAAAGTCTTGGCACCACCACCGGCGTGCCTTGGATACGCTCCACCGACGCGTCAATGCCGTATACTGCCCGGATATGCTCCGGCGTCACCACGGACATGGGGCCCTCCGCCAGCACCTGCCCCTGGTGGAGGAACAGAAAGCGGTCGCAGAACCGCAGGGCCAGGTTCAGGTCGTGGATGACCATGACGGCGGTGATCTGCCGCCGGCGGCACTCCTGCCGCACCAGGTCCAGCACCTCGTACTGGTTCCGCAGGTCCAGGTTGCTGGTGGGCTCGTCCAGCAGCAGCACTTTTGGCTCCTGGACCAGGGCCCGGGCCAGCAGAACCTTCTGCCGCTCGCCGCCGGAGAGCTGGTCCAGATACCGAACCGCCAGATGCTCCAGCTCCATCCGGGCCAGGGTCTCCTCCACGATGGCCCGGTCCTCCGGGGCGACGCCCCATTTCATGTAGGGCTTCCGGCCCAGCAGCAGGGTGTCGTACACCGTTAGTCTTGCGCCTTCTGCTCCCTGGGCCAGAAAGGCCACCTGCCTTGCCAGCTCCGCCGGCTTCAGGGTCAGCAGGTCCGTGCCCTCCACCGTCACGGTTCCGCTCTGGGGCCGGAGAATGTGGTCGAAGCACTTTAGCAACGTACTCTTGCCGGCGCCGTTGTTGCCCAGGATGGCCAGAAAGTCCCCGGCGGGAGCGGTAAAGGAGATATCCTTCAGGATCTGCCGCCCGCAGGGATAGGAAAAGCTCAGGTCCCGTACCTCCATCACAGCGCCTCCCTTCGGAACACGATGTACAAAAACACCGGCGCCCCCAGGAAGGAGGTGATGGCGCCGATGGGCAGCACCGCCGGGGACATCACTGTCCGGGAGACCAGGTCTCCCAGCAGCAGCAGCGCCCCGCCGCCCAGGGCGGAGCAGGGGAGGAGAAAGCGGTAGTCGCTGCCGGTAAACCGGCGGACCATGTGGGGAGCGATGATGCCCACGAAGCTGATAGTGCCCACAAAGGCCACGGAGATGGCGGCGATGAGGGTGCACAGGATCATGCTGGCGTAGCTGAGCAGGTCCACCCGGACGCCCAGGCTCCTGGCGGTCTGGACACCGCCCTCCAGGGCGTTGTAGTTCCAGCGGTTCCAGAGGAAGTACAGGAAGGCCGCCGCCGTCACGGCGGCGATGAGCCCGATCTCCCTCCAGCCAGGGCGGCCCAGGTCGCCGAAGGTCCAGTAGACCACCGTGGCGGTCTGGACGTCGTCGGCAAAGTACTGGAGCAGGGTGGTGGCGCCGCTGAACAGGGAGCTGAGGGCCACGCCCGCCAGGATCATGGTGGTGGGGCTGGCGCGCCGGGCCCGGGCCAGGCCCAGCACCACCGCCGTGGTGGCGAGACCGCCCAAAAAGGCGCACACCGTCACGGTGCCCGGGGAGCGGATGGTCACCGCCGAAGCGGCGTTGGCGGCGTTCTGGGTGCCGGCGTCCAGGACGATGATGGCCAGGGCGGCGCCGAAAGCGGCCCCCTGGGACACGCCCAGGGTGGAGGCAGAGGCCAGGGGGTTGTGGAGCACCCCCTGCATCACGCAGCCGGACAGGGCCAAGGCAGCCCCCACCGCCATGGCGGCGGCGATCCGGGGCAGGCGCACGTTGCAGACGATGGCCCGGGTCTGGGCGGTGCCGCCGCCCAGCAGGGTCTCCAGCACCGTCCCCAGGGTCAGGCCGGAGGAGCCGGTGGTGAGGGACACCAGGACCAGCGCCGCCAGCAGGCAGGCCAGGGCCGCCATGGCCAGCCATTTCCGGCGCAGCAGCAGGTTGTATCCCGCCCGGCCGGTGAGGCCGGCGGAGACTTTACGGTGCAGGTTCAAGGTCGATCACTCCAAAGGAGAGGCCGTCGGCGGCCATCTCGTCGTAGTAGCGGTCCCCCAGCAGGAACTCCAGGATGTCGCCGGTCTTCTCTACGATATCCACATCCGCGAACTGTTCCGGGAACATGACGGTGCCGGCGTAGTAGGCATCCGCCAGGGCGTAGCCCACGTTGGTGGAGTAGTTGTTGAAGGACACGCAGGCGTAGAGGTTCCCTTCCCGGACGGCACGCAGGGACGCGAAGAAGCTGGGATTGGTCCTGTACTCGTCCCGCACCAGGTCCAGATTGCCGGGGTCCAGGAAAATGAGGTCCGGGTCCCAGGCGATGATCTTTTCCGGGTCGGCGTCGAAGTAGCCGGTCTCGCCCATCTCGTCCGCCACGTTGCGGGCGCCGATGGCCATGAAGGGCCCGAAGTTGGAATAGGTGCCGGTAAAGCCGTGGGCGCCGGAGAAGGTGACGGCGCCGGCGTAGACAGCGGGCTTGTCCCCGTCGGGGATGTCCGCCGTCCGGGCGGCCAGGTCCGCCTTGCAGCCGTCGATGTAGGAGAGGACCTCCTCGCACCGCTTCTGGACGCCCAGAACCTCGGCGGCTACCCGCATGGCGGTGTAGAAGCTGTCGTCGATGAAGTTGATGCTCTTGGCCCGGATGGACACGCAGGGAATGCCGGTGGCCTGGGCCAGCTCCTCCAGGGCCTCCTCATTGTAGCCGGAGAGGATCACGTCCGGCTGGAGACTGATGAGCTCCTCCACGTAGGCGGTGTTGCCGGTGCCGCCGCCCTTGCCGATGGCGGGCAGAGCCTGGAAGGAGTCGGAATAGACGTGGGCGTAGTCCCGGAGGGTGGAGGTCTCGTATTCCTTGTCACAGTCCTCCACGCCCACCAGCCGGTCGGCGCACTGGAGGTAGCAGATCATCCGCAATGCGCCGGAGCCGGTGCAGACGATGGTCTTCACCTCGGCGGGAATGGTGACCTCCCGGCCGAAGCTGTCCACCACTGTCCGGGTGGCGGTCTCCGTTTCCTCCTCCCGGGCGGGAGACGCCTCCTGGCCGCAGGCGGCCAGAGACAGGATCAAAACGCAGGATAAGAGAATGGAAAACAGTTTTTTCATGAGATTCGCAGGTTCCCTTTCTTGGTTCAGCGGTCATAGGGGCGGAAGCAGTCCGGGCAGACCACCTTCCCGTCCTGAAGGCGGGCCATGTGCTCCGCCACGCCCTCGCCGCAGACTTCGCAGGTGAGGGTCTTGAAAATGCGGGCCGTTTCCGGCATGGGAGCTTTCACCGGGGTGACGGTGAACAGCTCCTCCAGGGGGGCGGTCATGATCTGCCGGATGCGTTCCTCCTGGCTCAGGGGCGTCTGGCTCCGGCGGGCCACCACCCGGAAGCTCTCTCCCGTGGAGCGCCTGTAAAAGCTGTAAGCCGTCTTGCCGGTGGGCCTGTACAGGAGATTGCCTTTGCCAACGGTGCAGCCCAGCACCGCCTGGACGGCGTCTACGGGGCAGGCATCCGTCTCCGCCACGCAGACCAGCTCCTCATCCGGGGCGTAATCCGTCTCCAACTGCTGCCGGACGAACTCGCACAGCCGGACGCCCAGAGCCAGCCCCGGGCAGGCGTGGCCGTGGAAGGCCACACATTTTTCCCAAAGCGCCTGGTCCATGTCAGCCCTCCCTGGCGGCGGCCAGCGCCGCCTCCCAGACCTGCCGGAAGGGGACGCCGGCCTTTCGGGCGGCGTCGGCCACATCCTGATACTCCGGCTTTTCCCGGTGGATGCCCCAGCCGTCGCCGCACTTGATGGCGACAGGGCCGTAAGCCGTTTCCACCTGCCGGAGGGAGGGGGTCAGGGTATACCGGGCGCAGGGGTGGACCCGGACGCCCAGGGTGCTGGTCTCCCGGAGGACGGCCTCCGCCAGCCGGACCTCATCCTCGGCACGGCACAACACCGTCAGCGCCGTGGCGGGGCGGCCCTTCTTCATCAGAATGGGGGCGGCGGACACGTCCAGGGCACCGGCCTCCTGAAGCCGCTCCATGGCGAAGCCCAGGGCCTCGGCGGTCATGTCGTCGATGTGGCAGCACAGCTCGCTGACCACCTCCCGGGCCTGGGCGGTCTCCTCGCCCCAGAAGGCCCGGACGCAGTTGGCGGCGGGGAACTCCTTGGTACCAAGGCCGTTGCCCACCTGGCGGACGGTCATCATGGGCTGGGGGCCGAAGCTCTGGCCGAAGTGGGCCAGCAGCGCGGCGCCGGTGGGGGTGCACAGCTCGCCCCGGATATCTCCGCTGTAACTGGGGATGCCGGCGAGCAGATTGGCGGTGGCGGGAGCGGGGACCGGCATGATCCCGTGGGCGCAGCGGACCTGGCCGCTGCCCACATGGACGGGGGAGACCACGACGCGGTCCGGCTTCAGCAGGAACAGCGCCAGACACACGCCGGTGACGTCCGCGATGGCGTCCAGGGCGCCTACCTCGTGGAAGTGGATCTCCGACACAGGCACGCCGTGGGCCTTGGCCTCGGCGCCGGCGATGCGGGCATAGACCGCCTTGGCGCTGTCCCGCACCTCCTCCGGCACATCCAGACCGTCCAGGATGGCGTTGATGTCCGCCGGGGCGCTGTGGTGGTGATGGTGATGATCGTGTTCGTGGCCATGGTCGTGGTCGTGATGGTGGTCGTGCTCATGGTCATGGTCGTGTTCGTGTTCGTGGTCATGACCGTGGTGATGCTCATGTTCGTGCTCATGTTCGTGGTCATGCCCGTGATGGGCCTCGTCATGGGCCTTCTCGTGGACGTGCTCGTGGATGACATCCCCACTGTGCCCCAGGGCCACATCGTGGCTGTGCTCCTCCTCGCCGTAGACGGTGACGGCCATGTGGGTGCCCCGGATACCGCAGGTGGAGGCGGCCTGGGCCTCCACGGCAACGCCGGGGAGCAGGCGGTTCATGGTGTTCAGAAACCCGGCCTTGTCCTCCAGCAGCTCGTACAGGGCGCCCATCAGCATGTCGCCGGCGGCGCCCATGTTACATTCCAGATATAAGGTTTTCATTGAATTCCCTCCATTTGATTGATGCGGCTGGCCAGGAAACCCGCGCCGAAGCCGTTGTCGATATTCACCACACTGACACCGCTGGCGCAGGAGTTCAGCATGGACAGCAGAGCGCTGACGCCCCCGAAGGAGGCGCCGTAGCCCACACTGGTGGGCACCGCGATGACGGGGCAGTCCACCAGGCCGCCCACCACGCTGGCGAGGGCCCCCTCCATGCCCGCCACGGCGATCACCACCCGGGCGGTCATCAGAGGCTCCAGGTTGCTCAGCAGCCGGTGGAGCCCCGCCACGCCCACGTCGTACAGCCGGGTGACACGGTTGCCCAGGACCTCCGCTGTGATGGCGGCCTCCTCGGCAACCCCCATGTCGCTGGTGCCGCCGGTGGCGATGACTACGCTGCCCCGGCCCTCCACCTTCTCCGGCAGGGCCACCGCCAGCTTCGCCAGAGGCTCGTACCGCAGGGGAAACCGCGACCCCAGGAAATCGGCGGTCTCCTGGGGGATGCGGGTCACCAGGATGTTGGCGCAGCCCCGCTTTTCCATGGCCTCCAGGATGCCGGCGATCTGCTCCGGCGTTTTGGACTGGCCGTAGATCACCTCCGGCACGCCCTGGCGCACCGCCCGGTGGTAATCCACCTTCGCGTAGCCAAGGTCCTCGTAGGGGGCCAGCTTCAGCCGCAGCAGCGCCTCTTCCGGCGTCAGCGCGCCGGACTGGACCTCCTGCAAAACGGATAAGATATCGTGTTGATTTGCCATGAACTGCTCCTTTCTCATAAAGACGGCGTTCTGGGCTTTGGGTCCAGGGCGGCCCTGCCGAACAGGGGGATCAGGACGGCCTGGAGGTCTGCCCACCGTGCCCGGGCCAGGGGAAGCTGTGCTTCCGTCACCTGGACCAGGGCACCGTCCGGGACCCGGACCCGGAAGTCCCGGAAGCCCATGGCCGCCAGGGCTCCTTCCGCCTTCTCCACGGCGGCCAGGGTCTCCAGCTTCAGCGGCGTCCCGGTGGGGATGCGAGTGGCCAGGCAGGCGTAGGCCGGCTTGTCCCAGGTGGGCAGCCCCGCCTCCCGGCTGAGCCGCCGGACGTCGGCCTTGGTGAGGCCGCACTCCCGGAGGGGAGACCGGACCTCCAGCTCCCGGAGGGCCCGCATCCCGGGCCGGTCCCCGGCGTTGTCGGAGGCGTTGGAGCCGTCGATGACCAGGGAGAAGCCGTCGGCCTTCGCCTGGGCCAGGATGGTGGAGAAGATGGCCCGCTTGCAGTGGTAGCACCGGTCGGGTGGATTGGCCGTCACGGCGGCGTTGGAGAGGATGTCCACGTTCAGCACCGTCATGGGCAGGCCGCACTGCTCCGCTACCCGCCGGGCGTCCTCCAGCTCAAAGGCCGGCTGGAAGGCGGCATGGACGTAGTAGGCCCGCCAGTTCTTCCCATAGGCGGCTGCCGCCCAGACCAGCAGGGAGGAGTCCACTCCGCCGGAAAAGGCCAGGGCGCCGGAGGGATTCCCCGCGAAAAAATCCTGAAGTTTCATAAAAGACCTCCTGCTTTTCGGCAAAAAAATATGGCATACCCCTTGGGTATGCCTTCTGGCATCACCGCGGCCTTCTGACCGCGGCGGATGAACGATGATGCGGGAGAACCAGGCGCTTCTGCGCCCCGGCGGGCCTTCTGACCCACGATATCTTTTCTTTATTATAATAGGCGATGTCAAAAACGTCAAGAAAAACAAGGCGGCTTGCAAAAGCGGGAGAACATGATACAATGGGACAAAAACAGACAGAACGGAGAGAAAACAGCCATGAGAAAGGAAGATATCCTCATCGCGGTGATAGACGGCCAGGGAGGCGGCATGGGCCGGGCTCTGGTGGAAATGGCCAAGCGGACGGTGCCGGACCTCCACGTCCGGGCCCTGGGTACCAACGCCCTGGCCACGGGGGCCATGCTGAAGGCCGGCGCCGACGACGGCGCCACCGGCGAGGGCGCGGTGGTTTACAGCGCCGCCCGGGCCCACATTCTGCTGGGGCCCGTGGGCATCCTGACGCCCAACGGCCTGCTGGGGGAGGTGACGCCGGCCATGGCGGCGGCGGTGGGCGGCAGCGACGCGGTGAAGATCCTGCTGCCCTCCCAGCGGTGCAGCATCCGCCTGGCGGTCAGCGGGCCCCAGACCCTTCAGGCGGCCCTGGAGGAGGCCGGCCGGCTCCTGCGGGAGGAGACGGAGCGGCTGATGGCGCTTTGAGGGGAATATTTCGAAAAATTTTCCAACATCATCCTTGACAATCGTATATGATGAGAGTATTCTAAATGCGGCGTTAGAAAATGCCAGTGTTTGCATATTTAAAATTCGGAAAATGATTCCGTTATACGGAATTTCAAAGAAAGAGGAGAAGCATCATGAAAGCAGCCTATTTGACCCCGGCCATCACGCTGTTCCACGAGGACGGCACCCTGGATTTTGAGAGCCAGGCAAAACTGTTCAACAACCTGATCGAAAACGGCGTGGACGGTATCCTGGTGGAGGGCAGCTCCAGCGAGTTCTTCGCCATGCCTATGGACCAGCGCCGGGAGATGGCGGACTTCGCCATCCGACAGGTGGACCACCGGGTGAAACTGATCATCGGCACCAGCCACATGGTGGCCAACGAGATCGTCAGCTTCTCCAATTACTGCCTGGACGCCGGGGCCGACGCCGTCATGATCCTGCCGCCCTACTATTTCCACTTCGGCCCCGAAGCCCTTTTACAGTATTACGACCGGCTGGCCCGGCAGATCCACGGCCCCATCTACATCTATAACTTCCCCGACAACACGGGCTACACCATCCCCGCCGAGACGGTGGCCCAGCTGGCCCACCTCCATGCCAATATCGTGGGCATGAAGGACACGGTCTCCGGCATGGATCACACCCGGGAGCTGATCAAGACTGTCAAGTCCCAGGTCCCCGATTTTGAGATCTACTCCGGCTTCGACGACAACTTCGCCCACAACGTGCTGGCCGGCGGCAACGGCTGCATCGGTGCTTTGAGCAACGTGGTGCCCGAGATCTGCGCCGCTTGGGTCCGGGCCTTCCGGGAGAACGACCTGGAGGGCATCGCCAAAGGCCAGCAGTGCATCGACCGGCTGATGGACCTGTACGCCATCCGCAGCCCCTTCCTGCCGGTCATCAAGGAGGCCGTCCGCCTGCGGGGCATCGCCGCCAACAGCGCCGGCACCTTCCCCATGCCCAGCGCCACGGTGGAGGACAGCGCCAAGATCCTGGAGATGTTCCACAGAGAGGGCATTCAGTAAGTCCGTAAGGAGGAAACTCCCCGCTCTTTTCCGAAAACGAAAAGAAGCCGCTGCCTGCTGGCAGCGGCTTCTCAGGCTGTCGAAAAAGTCCGACGGACTTTTTCGACGCCTTCACAATACCTCGATTTTCTGGCCGCTCTGCTGCCCGAAAATCTGCCGCTGCGCGGCGCAAACGCCTGCTGGCGCAGGCTTTTTGCAGGCATTTGATTCCACACGAAGGGGCTCCCGCCCCCTCGTACTCCCCCTGCAAAATGCAACCCAGTTGCTTTAAGCAGACGTTTTTCGACAAGCTGAGAGAAGCGCCGTGAAACGGCGCTTCTCTCAGCCTGTCGAGAAACCCGGTTGCGCAATTAGGCGGCAACCGGGTTTTCAGG
>CAMCDX010000056.1 GCA_945873695.1 uncultured Clostridia bacterium
GCCCACAATACTTGGCTGGCAACGGCCCGGGAAGATAGGTAGCGCCAACACAGGCGACAGTCTTTTGACTGTCGCTTTTTTGTTTTGTAAAATTTTAAAATCCTGCAATATAATGGGGTGCGTTGCCGGGTGGCGCGGTGACACTGACAGACGGCCAAGAGATCAAACTGTGGAACACGAGCGGCAGGACAGATCAGAATGGGATGGCTCGTTCACCTGGGAGGCGGACGGTCCTATTCCGCTGGACCGGGTGGCTGTCATCCGGGTCAGAGAAACAGAAATCATGTGGGCGCACCGAAAAGTTAAAAAGAAACCCGGAGGCATCTGCCTCCGGGTTCTCTTTCATTCATAGATGAGGAACTCCCTGCACAGGGCGTCTACTTCGGTACGCACCTGGTAGCGGCAGCCCTCGAAATCCCGGGCCACCATGCCCATCCAGTGGGCAATCTTCACCATCTCCGGCTCTTTGAAGCCCCGGGAGGTGACAGCGGGGGTACCCACCCGGATACCGCTGGTGACGAAAGGCTTCTCCGGGTCGTTGGGGATCGCATTCTTGTTGACGGTGATCTGCACCGCGTCCAGCCGGTTCTCAAACTCCTTGCCGGTGAGGTGGAAGGGCCGCAGATCCACCAACATCAGATGATTGTCAGTGCCGCCGGATACCAGACGGAAACCCTCCTTCACCAACTCCTCGGACAGGACCTTGGCGTTCTTCACTACCTGCTCCGCATAGGCCTTGAATTCCGGCTTCAGGGCCTCACCCAGGCAGATGGCCTTGGCTGCGATGATGTGCTCCAGGGGACCGCCCTGAGTACCAGGAAAGACGGCGGAGTTGATCTTCTTATAAATAGCTTCGTCGTTGCAGAGGATCATGCCGCCCCGGGGACCTCGGAGGGTCTTGTGAGTGGTGGTGGTCACCACGTCGGCGTAAGGAATGGGAGAGGGGTGGACACCGCCGGCCACCAAGCCCGCGATGTGGGCCATATCCACCATCAGATAGGCGCCTACGGCATCGGCGATTTCCCGGAATTTTGGGAAGTCCAGGGTGCGGGGATAGGCACTGGCGCCCGCCAGGATCAGCTTGGGCTGGCATTCCTTGGCCAGCTCCAGGACCTTGTCGTAATCGATGACCTCGGTGTCATCCTCCACGCCGTAGGGGACGATATGGAAGTACTTGCCGGAGATGTTGACGGGGCTGCCGTGGCTCAGGTGGCCACCGTGGGCCAGGCTCATGCTCAGCACCGTGTCACCGGGCTGAAGCAGGGCGAAAAAGGCTGCCAGATTGGCGTTGGCGCCGGAGTGGGGCTGGACATTGGCGTAATTGCAGCCGAACAGCTGGCACGCCCGCTGCCGGGCGATCTCCTCAGTAACGTCCACGGCATAGCAGCCGCCGTAGTACCGCTTGCCGGGATAGCCCTCGGCGTACTTGTTGGTCAGGCAGCAGCCCTGCGCCAGCATGACGGCGGGGCTGACAAGATTCTCCGAGGCAATGAGCTCGATGTTGCGGCGCTCCCGGGTGAATTCCTCCCGAATGGACGCGCCAACCTCAGGGTCGACCTGCGAGAGAAAAGACATGGTATCCTGAATCATGAAAAGCGTCTCCTTTGTCCGTATTATATCCAGAGTATCAAAAAGCCGGGCGACTGTCTAGGCAAGACTCATACAAAAAAGCTGGGAAAAACCAGGAGAACATGTAACCTTTTGTAAAATATTCGCAGCCAAGAGACGTAATCAGCCCAAACGTGCCGGTGTGCCGTCCTCGTAGAGGCCGTTTTCCGTCAGGACCCAGGGCACCGGGTAGTCGTGAGGCTCCAGAGGGATCTCCTCCCGGATCAGCCTTTCCCGGCACAGCAGTACCGTACCGCCCCGGTAGGCGGAGAGAAAGCGGTCGTAATAACCGCCGCCCTGGCCCAGCCGCTGGCCCAGGTGGTTGCAGGTCAGGCAAGGGAGAACGGCGAAGTCCACCTCGTCAATGGAGACAGCGAGGCTGTCCGCCGCCGGCTCTAGGATGCCGTAAGCGCCGGGAGCAAGCTCCCCAAGGTCCCGTACCTGCCGGGCCTCCATGATGCCTTTCTCCACGCACAGAGGCACGCACAGCCGCTTCCCGGCGGCCAGGGCGCTCTCCAGGATGGGCCTGGTGTCGATTTCACGGGCGGTGCCGACGAAGCAGAACACGGTGTCCGCTTCCTGGTATTCCGGCATGGCCAGCAGATGGGCGGCGATGGCCCGGTCAGCGGCCTGCTTGTACCGTTCCGGCAATTCATGCTCCAGCTGCCGCATCACGGCCCGGAGCCGCTGCTTTTCTTCCGCTTTCGTCATGGCAGGGGGTCCTCCTCTTTTTCCGGCTGAGCGGCGCCGAAGACGATGGCGCCGGTACCGTATTTGCCCCGGATGCGGTCCATGGCCGCCTCCAGCTTTTCTTGTTTTTCCTTCTTAGACGCCGCTCCGGTGGTGAACAGGTCTACCTGCTCATAGGCGTCCCCCTCTGGCACCAGATGGATGGCGGTGACCGTCAGGGCCCGTACCGGGGCGGGAGGGTGCCAGAGCTGGTCTGTCAGGTCCATGGCAGCGGCGGTCAGGTCCCGGATCAGGTGGGTGGGGGCAGCCAGCTGCGTCTGGCGGGAGCGGTCATGGAAGGCCGGGTCCCGCACCGTCACCTGGACGCCGCCGGCGTAGAGCCCACAGTGCCGCAGACGGCTGCCCACGGAGTCCGCCAGCATGGCGATGCCGCCGTGGACCTGCTCCCGGGTGGTGAGGTTTTTGGAGAAGGTGGTGCCGTTGCCCACGGACTTCACCGGCTCCGCGTCGTACCGGGAGCGGACCGGCTCCCGGTCCAGGCCGTTGGCGTACTCATACAGCTGTCCGCCCATCTTGCCCATCAGGTCCTCCAGCATCTCCGGCCGGCAGGCCGCCAACTGGCCGATGGTCCGAATGCCATACTGCCCCAGCAGCTTCCGGGCGGCGCCGCCAACGAACAGCAGGTCTCCCACCGGCAGGGGCCACACGATGTCCCGCCAGTTCTCCCGGGAGATGACGGTGGTGGCGTCCGGCTTTTTGTAATCACTGCCCAGCTTGGCGAAGACCTTGTTGAAGCTGACGCCCACAGAGAGAGTCAGTCCCAGCTCCCGTTTCATCCGCTCCCGGAGACTGTCCGCAAGCAGCTTGGCATCGCCGCCGAAGAGGTGGAGGCTGTGGGTCACATCCAGCCAGCTCTCGTCGATGCCGAAGGGCTCCACCAGGTCGGTGTATTCATCATAGATGGCGTTGACCTTCCGGGAGTATTCCCGGTACAGGTCGTGGTGGGGCGGCAGCAGCACCAGGCCGGGGCATTTCTTCTTGGCCTGCCAGATGGTCTCCGCCGTCTGGACGCCGCACCGCTTCGCCGGCTCGTTCTTCGCCAGGATGACGCCGTGGCGGGAGGCGGGGTCGCCGCAGACGGCCATAGGGATGTCCCACAGGTCGGGGTGGCTCAGCAGCTCCACGGAGGCGTAAAAGCAGTTCAGGTCGCAGTGCAGGATCACCCGGTCCACGGCGGGTCCCCCCTTTTGTCAACGTGTTCTCATTTATGATAGCACATTTGTTCGCTTTTGGGAAGAGAAAAGACGGCGCGCCGGAGCACACCGTCTTTTCTAAAGAGAATGGTATGGATTTGTGTTACAGAATACCCATCAGTACCAGGGTCAGCACCACGAAAGTGGCCAGCAGGGCCAGAGAGAACAGCAGGAATCCGCCGCTCATCTTCCGGGAGGACTGCTGGGGTGCCCGAGACTCCGGCACCAGCCTGGCTTTCCGCAGGGCGGTGACCACGGGCTTGTACAGCAGCAGGATCAGAGCCATGTTCAGACCACCCTTGACCAGGTTGAAGGGCAGGAACACGGTGGGCAGCATGGCGGCCACCACGGCCCGGTCCATGTGCATGTAGATGGGGGTGATCAGGTAATTCCACAGCAGCATCACCACTGTCAGCACAATGACGCCCAGGGTCAGGCCAATAACAGCGCCTTTCTTGGTGTGCATCTTCTTATAGACGAAGGAGGCGGTGCAGCAGAAGGCACAGGTGGCCAGCATGTTCATGATAAGGCCGATGATGCCGGTGTCGCTGACAGTGAACATCTCTATCACAGCCACCACGACGGAGATAGTGGCTGCGGCCAGCGGGCCGAAGACGAAGCCGCCGATGCAGATAATGGTGTCCTTCAGGTCCAACTGCAAAAAGCCGGAGACCTGGGGCAGGGCCTTGCTGAGGACCATGACCACATAGGCGACAGCGGTCAGCATGGCCAGGGAGGTGGTGGTCTTCACCGTGGAACGGGACTTGGCAGAGGGGATGGCGTTGGCATTGGGTTCGGACATAAAAAATACACTCCTTTGTTTGTTTGAAAACACCCTGGATGCTTTGACTTCTCTCCAAGGTGATCTCAGGAAACTTCGCTCCATTTCGCGCACATGTCTCGGCGGCATTTTTCCTGCCCGACTTCGTTAAAAATCTTTGAAATCCCCTGGGATTCCTTCGGATTTTTGCCTCGCCGGACAAAAAAACTGCCCCGATCCATATACACAAATTGAATCAGAGCTTCCTACAACAAAGAAGCGCACGAAATGTGCGCGGCTCTGCCGCACTCATCTTCTTCCATCCAGACTATACTGTTGGTCCCGGAGTTTCACCGAGTCAGCGGATACCAAAGGCACCCGGTCGCGGACTTTACCGCCAGTGGGGAATCACACCCCGCCCTGAAGACAAAGTATTCAGTTGTTCTCTGTGGGGTATTATATGACAGCTTCCCCCAAAATGCAATACCCAAATTTTCCCCCCCGGCCCTTTACAAATGCAAACAGATGTTCTATACTGTGGACATCCAGAGGAAGGGGGGCACCGTCATGCGGGCCAGACAGGAATCCTGCTGCTTCACCGGCCACCGACCGGGCAAACTGCCATGGCGGTATAACGAGGAGGACACCCGGTGCCTGGCGCTGAAGCGGCGAATGGCAGACGCGGTGGAGACTGCCTATGAGGAGGGCTTCCGCCACTTCCTTTGCGGCATGGCGCAGGGGTGCGATCTGTACTTCTGCGAAGCGGCCCTGGCTCTCCGGGAAAAGCACCCGGATGTGACGGTGGAGGCTGCCATCCCCTGTCCCACCCAGGCGGATACCTGGCCCAACGCGCAGAAAGAGCGGTATCAGCGGCTGGTAGCGGCCTGCGACTTTGAGACCATGGTCTCCGACCACTACACCTCCTCCTGTATGCAGCGGCGGGACCGATATATGGTGGATCACGCCTCCCTGCTGATCGCTGCCTTTGACGGCTCCGCCGGCGGCACCCGGTATACGGTGGAGTACGCCATGCGCCGTGGGCTGGCCATTGTCGATCTGCCTATATCAGCCGATTAAATCTTACAAAAATTTAACGGAATTTTGCTTGCGCTCTTTCTGAGAGAATGGGTATACTGTTGTCGGAAAGGCGGTGGACGCGTTGGATATCATGCCCTATATGCGGCAGCTGGAGGCTGCGGGCTTCCGTGAGGAGCTTTTGGACCGGGCAGTGGCTTTGGCCGGTGCCGACCGATTGATCTACCGTCGGCTGTGTAGCGCGGTGACAGAGAATGGCTTGCGGCCTGTGGAGGCGCTTTCCGCCCTGGAGCGGGAGCTGCCCCAATAAGTGAACAGAAACGGCCCGGCGGGGCCGTTTTTTATTTCCCGGGAAAAGACTCTGTTTCCCATGCAACCTGAGATTGCGGAAATTCCATGGCCGGTTGCTGGCGCGCAACCGGAGAATCTGGTATGATGAACCTATCAAATACAAGGAGAACATACCATGACATTTGGGGAAAAACTGCAGGCGCTGCGGCAGAAGGCGGGCATGAGCCAGGATGCTTTGGCGGAAAAGCTGAATGTCAGCCGCCAGGCGGTCAGCCGCTGGGAGCGGGACGAGACCATGCCGGAGACGGAGAAAGTCATTCTTTTGGCGGACCTGTTCGGCGTTACCACGGACTATCTGCTGCGTGAGCAGCCGGAGCCGGTAAAAGAGAAGGAGCCGCCCCGGCAGGAGAAACGGTCCAGCCGGGATATCATCGACCGGCTGGCGTACTTTGCCAAGACGAAGGGGTATCTGCTGGGCTGGGTGCTGGTGGCCTGGGGCGTTCTGGACCTGATCACCTTGCTGCTGATGAGCCTGGGTCTCCTGGGGTTTCTGTCCATCTGGTGAAAGGAGCTTGAACATATGAGTATGAGTACGGTTGGATTGATTGGGACCAGAGTGGGGACATTCTTGCTGATCCCCGCCCTGTACGCGGTTTTGAAGATTGTCGCAGGGGTACTGGTGCTGCGCTGTGGAAAGCGGTACGCGAAGAAGGTGGAGGAAGAGGAGCGATGAGCAGGCTGTTTTGGGGATTTTTCTTCATTTTTATCAATTTTAACCTGACCTTCAACGGAACGCACGCGCTGAACCTGCTGCCGCCCTTTGTAGGCTATCTCCTGCTGCTCTCCGGCACTGGGGAGCTGGCGGCGGAAAGCGACTTATTTCAGAGCGTCAGGCCCTTTCTGATCGGCATGGCGGTGTATACCGCCCTCCTGTGGGTGGGAAATCTGCTGGGACTGGGCGGCGGTTGGCTGGGGTCCCTGCTGGGGCTGGCTTCCACGGCGGTGGCACTGTATGTGGAGTGGGCCCTCGTCAAGGCCATCCAGGACATGGAGGCCCGCCGGGGGGCGGACTTGAATGGCGGGGCCATGATGACTGTATGGCGCCGCCTGCTGGTTTTGCAGATTGCCGCTCAGGTCTCCGCTCTGCTGGCCGGCATCAGCACCCTCGGGTTGCTGACGGTGATCTGGATCGTGCTGGCGGTGGCCGCCTTTGTGAACGTGGTGCTGTTCCTGAGGGCTGTTTGGAGGGGGAAAAAGCGGTACGAGGAACTGTCGCCTCAGGCCGGTCCGAAAGAAGGTGCGTGCAATTAGATGTAACGACTTGCAACCCGGAGAAAAAGGTGGTATACTCATAAAAACTGAAGATCGTGGACCGGGGAGCTCGTGGAGCGGGCTGAGAGGAAGTTCTCTAACTTCGACCCTTGACCTGATGTGGGTAATGCCAACGTAGGGAGACGTCATGATCCGTGATACGCGGAAAAAGCGCCCTCCCGGCATAGCTGGGAGGGCGTTTTCTGTCAGGCTCTCCGGCCCGTGGTCGGAAAGAATAGGAGGAATGAAACATGGAATGGTTGGTAAATGGAGAAGGCGGTCTGACCACCGCCGGTTATGCGGTGTCTGTGGTGCTGATGCTGGTCAGTCTGGCGGCGGGCCTGGCCCTGGCGGACCGAAACGGCAAGCGGGGGTTCAGCGCCAAGCAACTGGCCTACTGCGCCATGGCACTGGCTCTGGCCTATGTGACCAGCTTCATCAAGGTGTTTAAGCTGCCCTACGGCGGCTCCGTCACCTTGCTGAGCATGCTGTTCATCGTGCTGGTGGCCAACTGGTACGGCGTCAAGACGGGCCTGCTGGTGGGCTTTGCCTACGGTATGCTGCAATTTTTGCAGGAGCCCTACGTCCTCAGCGTGTTCCAGGTCTGCTGCGATTACGTGCTGGCCTTTGCGGCCCTGGGCCTGGCAGGTGCCTTCCGGAACAAAAAGCACGGCCTGCTGGTGGGCTACATCGTGGCGGTACTGGCCCGGGGCGTGTTCCACACCCTGGGCGGCTACCTGTACTGGATGGACTACATGCCGGAGAACTTCCCCAAGGCCCTGGCGGCGCTGTATCCCATCGTGTACAATTACAGCTATCTGCTGGCCGAGGGCATCATCACCGTCATCATCATCCAGGTCCCGGCGGTGGCGAAGGCCCTGGACCGGGTCCGAAAGAGCGCGGTCTAATCCGTACATCGAAAAGAGGACCACTCCACAATGTGGAGTGGTCCTCTTTTACTCACTTATTGCAGTGCCCGCAGTTACCGCGGCAGCCGTCGCAGCAGCCGCAGCCGCCTTTGCGGCGGAAGCAGGACCGCAGGGCCAGGACCAGCCAGACACCGAGGCCGGTCAGGATCAGTACTTCCAGCATCATGGCCTCCTTACAGCAGCAGGGCGGTGTGGTACACCAGGAAGGACACCGCCCAAGCAACGGCGCATTGACTGAGGGCCACGCCGGCGGCCTTCCAGCCGGAGTTCAGCTCCCGCTTGACAGCGGAGATAGCGGCCACGCAGGGAGTGTACAGCAGAGTGAACACCAGGAAACTGACGGCGGTGACGGGGGTGAACAGGGAGCCCAGAGCGGCCACGGTCACGTCCGTGCCGGCGCCGGTGAGGATGCCCAGTGTGGAGATGACGGACTCCTTGGCAATGAAGCCGGTGATGAGAGCGGTGGATACCCGCCAGTCGCCGAAACCCAGGGGGGCGAACAGCGGCGCAAGGACGGCGCCCACGGTGGCCAGCAGGCTGTCGGCACTGTCCGCCACCAGATTCAGCCGGGTGTCGAAGGTCTGGAGGAACCAGACCAGGATGGTGGCCACGAAGATGACAGTGAAGGCCCGGGTCAGGAAGTCCTTGGCCTTCTCCCAGCACAGCTGCCCCACGCTTTTTGCGGAGGGGAAGCGGTAGTTGGGCAGCTCCATGACGAAGGGCACTGGATTACCCCGGAAAGCGGTGGCCCCCAGCACCTTGGCGACGATGATGCCCACCAGGATGCCGGTGAGGTACAGCGCAATCATCACCAGGGCCGCGCGGTCCGGGAAAAAGGCGGCGGTAAACACGCCGTAAATGGGGATCTTGGCAGAGCAGCTCATGAAGGGCGTCAGCAGGATCGTCATCCGCCGGTCCCGCTCCGAGGCCAGGGTCCGGGTGGACATGATGGCAGGCACGGAGCAGCCGAAGCCGATCAGCATAGGCACGATGCTGCGGCCGGACAGGCCCATTTTCCGCAGCAGCTGATCCATGACAAAGGCCACCCGCGCCATATAGCCGGTGTCCTCCAGAATGGACAGGAAGAAGAAAAGAACCACGATAATGGGCAAAAAGCTCAATACACTGCCCACTCCGGCGAAGATACCGTCGATCACCAAACTGTGGACCACCGGGTTCAGGCCGTAGGCTGCCAGTCCCGCGTCCACAGCCGCGGTGAGGGCGTCAATGCCCGCCGCCAGCAGATCGGAGAGGAAGGCGCCGAAGACGTTGAAGGTCAGGTAGAAAATCAGCAGCATGATACCAAAGAAGATGGGCAGGGCCAGGTACTTGTTGGTGACAACGCGGTCGATGGCCTCGCTGCGGGCCCGTTCCCTGGATTCCCGGCACTTCACCACCGTGTCGCGGCACACGCCCTCGATGAAGTCGTACCGCATATCCGCCAGAGCGGCGTTACGGTCCATGCCGTGCTCCGCCTCCATCTCCTGGACGCTGTGCTCGATGAGCTCCAGCTCGTTCTGGTCCAGCTCCAGGCGGCGCTGGATGTCCTCGTCGCCCTCGATGAGCTTGGTGGCGGCGAAGCGCAGCGGCAGGCCTGATTTTTCCGCGTGGTCCTCGATCTGGTGGACCACCGCGTGGATGCAGCGGTGGACCGGGCCGGGGGAGCAGAAATCATACACCTTGGGGTAGACCCTGTTTTTCGCTGTGGCCACGGCCACGCGGATCAGTTCATCCACGCCCTGGTTTTTCACGGCGGAAATGGGGATAACAGGGATGCCCAGGGCCTGGCTCATACCCTTGACGTCGATGGTGCCGCCACCGGCGGTGACCTCGTCCATCATGTTCAGCGCCAGTACCATGGGGATACGCATCTCCATCAGCTGCAGGGTCAGATACAGGTTCCGCTCGATGTTGGTGGCATCCACGATATTGATGATGCCGTCGGGCTTCTGGTTCAGGATGAAGTCCCGGGTGACGATTTCCTCCGGCGTGTAGGGACGGATGGAGTAGATACCCGGCAGGTCCACCACCTCGCAGCCCTTCTGGCCCCGGACAGCGCCGGCCTTCTGGTCCACGGTGACGCCGGGGAAGTTGCCCACGTGCTGGTTGGAGCCGGTGAGCTGGTTGAACAGAGTGGTCTTGCCGCAGTTCTGATTGCCGGCCAGCGCGAAGATCATACGTTTTTCACCTCCACCGCAATGTTCCGGGCGTCCTCTTTCCGCAGAGACAGGGCGTAGCCCCGGACCCGAAGCTCAATAGGATCTCCCAGAGGCGCCACTTTCTCCACCAGGACGGCGGTCTTGGGGATCAGCCCCATGTCCAGCAGCCGCAGCCGCAGAGCGCCCTTGCCTCCCACGGCGGTAATGACAGCCTCCTGTCCCAGAGGCAAAGTATCTAGTGTCATATGAAAATCCTCCTTAAGTTAGTTACTCCTAACTACAAAGCAGTTTAACACGACTAACCGAAGCCGTCAAATGCAAAACTAGAAGAAATATATAGAAAAATTTGCGTTTGAATTGTATAAGTCGGAGAGAGATCGGGGCTCCACGCCGCTTTCCGCCTTGCGGCGGAGGCGGGGAGATGGTATACTGAACCCGAGGTGATTTTTCATGCTGACATTCGACCATTTCAATTTCAACGTTTCCGATCTGGACAAGTCCTTGGCGTTCTACAAGGAGGCCCTGGGCCTGGAGCCGGTGCGCCGGAAGGAGCCGGAGGACGGCAGCTTCGTCATCGTTTTCCTGGGAGACGGCAAGACGGACTTCCGACTGGAGCTGACCTGGCTGCGGGACCATCCCCAGAAGTATGACCTGGGAGAGTGCGAGTTCCATCTGGCCCTGCGGGCCGAGGATTACGAGGCCGCCCACAAGCATCACGAGGGAATGGGCTGCATCTGCTTTGAGAACCCCGCGATGGGCATCTACTTCATCTCCGATCCCGACGGCTACTGGATCGAGATCATCCCTAACAAATGAAGACGGAAAACCTCCCGGATCTCCGTAATCTCATTAAGATAAGCAACAGACCAGACTGTACGAAAGACGGTCTGGTC
>CAMCDX010000057.1 GCA_945873695.1 uncultured Clostridia bacterium
GTCAGCAGCAGGGAGGCGGTGACGGCGTCCTTGTCCCGGACGTAGTCGCCCAGCATATAGCCGTAGCTTTCCTCGTAGGAGAAAATCACCTTGCCCTCACCACTGTTCTCCAGCTTGTCCTTCTTCTCCGCCAGGAACTTGAAGCCGGTGAAGGTGTCGAAGCACTGGAGGCCGTTGACCTCAGCCACCTTCCGGGCCATCTCGGTGGTGACGATGGTCTTCAGGGCCACGGGCTTCTCCGGCAGCTTGCCGGAGCGCTTCATGGCGCCGATCAGATAATCCAGCAGCAGCACGCCGGTCTGGTTGCCGGAAATGACCTTGAACTCTCCGCTCTTGGTCTTCACCATGATGCCCACCCGGTCGGCGTCGGGGTCGGAGCCCAGGATGAAGTCGGCGCCTTCCTTTTTGGCGATGTCCACCGCCAGATAGAAGCCCTCAGGGTTCTCCGGGTTGGGGGAGACCACGGTGGGGAAGTTGCCGTCAATGACCATCTGCTCGGGGACGCAGATCAGATGCTTGATGCCAAGGCGCTTCAAAGCCTCGGGGATCAGCTTGTGGCCGGTGCCGTGGAAGGGGGTATACACCAGCTTGAAGGTGTCCGCCACCTTGGCGACGGTCTCGGTGTCGTTGACCTGGGCCATGACGTTGGCCAGGAATTTCTCGTCGGTTTCGGCGCCCAGAACCTCGATAAGGCCCGCCTTGATGGCTTCGTCATAGTCCATGGTCTTGATGTCGTTGAAGATGTCGATCTCACCCAGACGCTTGGCGATAGCGTCGGCGTGGTGGGGCGGCAGCTGGGCGCCGTCCTCCCAGTAAACCTTGTAGCCGTTGTACTCCTTGGGGTTGTGGCTGGCGGTGACGTTGATGCCCGCCTGGCAGTGGTACTCCCGGACGGCGAAGCTCAGTTCAGGGGTGGGGCGCAGGGACTCGAAGATGCGGACGTGGATGCCGTTGGCGGCGCAGACCTTGGCGGCCTCCACGGCGAACTCCTGGGAGTGGTTGCGGCAGTCCATGCAGATGGCCACGCCCCGGTCCTTACCCTCCTGGCCCTCGGCGCAGATGACGTCGGCGAAGCCCTGAGTGGCCCAGCGGATCACGTGGACATTCATATTATGTAAACCAACATACATGGTGCCCCGCAAACCGGCGGTGCCGAACTCCAGGGGGCCGTAGAACCGGGATTCGATCTCCTTGGGGTCGTCCTTGATGGCCTCCAGCTCCGCCTTTTCCTCCGCGGACAGCGCAGGGCTGGTCAGCCACTTTTCGTATTCCTTCATGAAATCCATATTGCAGCTCCTCCTATAAAATTATGTAAACTGAATGATACAGGCGTTGCGTGTCGCCGGGCGGATATTACCTGCTCCAATCCGGGGTAAAATAGCAGACAGGACACTCGTAGCCCCGCCATGTGAAGGGACCCAGGTACCTCCCATACTCCCCTCTGAGGACGCGGTTTCCGCAGGCAGGGCAGCGGTGATAGGTCAAAACGCAGCCCAGGCAGAAGGCAGCGATCAGCAGAAAGCCCGCCGCCAGGAAAAAACCCGCGAACGGGAGATCCGCAAGGGAAACCAGAAGGGTCAGGGCGAAACCCAGGAGCCCGCAGGCATCCGTGCGGTTGGCGGCCCGCCGGAAGCGGCGGGCGACCCGGCGCTTTTCCTCCATGGATAGTTTGGGGGGCGGAGCATTCGGAAAGAGATCAGCCATGGCGGCTCCTTTCAGTGGCCGCTTGTTTGTTTCCGGCAAAGCGGCTCTGCTTCGGGAAAATGGAGGTTATTTGTGATACTTGCTTCCCGCGTTGATCTGGTACGCCCGGTAGATCTGCTCCAGCAGCATGACCCGGGCCAGATGATGGGGAAAGGTCATGGGGGACATGGACAGCTTCACCGCCGCCAGTTCTTTCACGGAGGGGTGGAGTCCGAAGGAGCCGCCGATGAGGAACACCAGATGGCTCTCCCCACGGCTGGCGCTGTCGGTCATCAGCCGGGCCAGCTCCTCGCTGGACCGGGTCTTTCCCTCCACGCACATGGCGATGACATAGGCGGAGGCGGGGAGCTTTCCCCGGATGGCGTCTGACTCTTTTCTCAGAGCCGCCTCGATCTGGGCGGGGGAGGGGTCCTCCGGCAGCCGCTCCTCAGCCAGTTCCACGATGTCCAGCTTGCAGAACCGGCCCAGCCGCTTGGTGTATTCCGCCACGGCGTCGGCGTAGAATTTTTCCTTCAGTTTCCCGACGCAGAGGATAGTCACTTTCTGCATACGGCCCTCCTGGAAACGATGTGGGTGGGCCCCAGACTATCCCGGGGCGCCACAGATAGCTCCGGCGCCAGTCCGGCGGCGGACAGGGCCGTCTCCACAGCGTTCCGGGCCATGGCGGGGGTGTTGTTTTCCCTGCTCAGGTGGGCCAGCACGATGGAGGACGCCCCGGCCTCCGCCAGCGTTACGGCGAACCGGGCGGAGACCTCGTTGCTGAGGTGGCCCTGGTCGCCCAGAATACGCTCTTTTAAATAGTAAGGATAGGGCCCGCTGCGAAGGGTCTCCACATCGTGGTTGGCTTCCAATACCGCCAGGTCCACGCCGGGCAGGATCTCCGTCGCTTCATCGGTGACATAACCGGTGTCCGTCAGGATGCCCACGCTGCCGTCGCCGGTGTCCACGCGGTATCCGCAGGCGCCGGGGGCATCGTGGGAGGTGGGAAAAGCGGTGACGGCGCAGCCGTCAAAGTCCACGGCTTCACCGGACCGGACCTCCCGGCACCGGTCCTCGATGCCGGCCAGCCGGTAGCACAGTCCTCGAAGGGTGGGGCCGCTGCCGTACAGCGGTACGGCGCAGTGTTTTACCAGGGTCTGGAGGCCGGAGATGTGGTCAGTGTGGGTGTGGGTGATGAAAATGGCGTCCAGGTCCGCCGGGGCCAGCCCCAGTTCCCGGAGGGAGGCGGTGATCCGGCGGCAGGAGATGCCGGCGTCCACCAGCAAATGGGTGCCGCCGCAGGAACAGACCAGGGCATTCCCGGAGGAGCCGCTGGCCAGGGTATGTACAGTGGTCAAGAATAATACCTCACTTGTTGGGGTGGTAAAAAAATCCGCTGAAGAGAACGCCGACCAAGGTCGCCCTCCTCAGCGGACGTAAAAACACAGATTCAGATATGGGAACAGCGGCTCAGCCTGCGCTGGCGCCCCGGACTTCGTCCTCCTCCGGCTCCTCCTCGGCCCGGATGTCGGCGCCCAGGGCACGGAGCTTTTCAATGATGCCCTCGTAGCCCCGTTCGATATACTGGACGCCGGTGATCTCGCTGCGGCCGTGGGCGGCCAGGGCGGCAATGACCATAGCGGCGCCGGCCCGCAGGTCGTAGGCCTGAATGGGTGCGCCGGTGAGATGGTCCACGCCCTCCACCACGGCGGTCTTCTCGTCCACCTGGATGTTGGCGCCCATGCGGCGCAGCTCGTCCACATAGCGGTAGCGGTTGCTCCAAACGCCTTCCGTCACCAGGGAGGTACCCTGGGCCAGGGCCAGGACCGTGGTGATCTGAGGCTGCATATCGGTGGGGAAGCCGGGATAAGGCATGGTCTTCACATTGGCCTTCTGGAGAGGACCAGAGCGGCGGACCAGGAGGGTGTCCTCCCGTTCCTCCACCTCCACGCCGCACTCCTGGAGCTTGGCGGTGATGCAGTCCATGTGCTTGGGGATGATGTTCTTCACCAGCACCTGCCCGCCGGTGGCCGCCACCGCAGCCATGTAGGTGCCGGCCTCAATCTGGTCGGGAATGATGGCGTAGCTGCCGCCGGTAAGACGGTCCACGCCCCGGATCTTGATGGTATCTGTGCCGGCGCCCCGGATGTTGGCGCCCATGGAGTTCAGGAAGTTGGCCAGGTCCACGATGTGGGGCTCCTTGGCGGCGTTCTCGATGACGGTGTTGCCCTCCGCCAGGGCGGCGGCCATCATGATGTTCATGGTGGCGCCCACGGAGACCACGTCCAGATAGACGCTGGCGCCCTTCAGACGGCCGGCCTCGGTGGTGGCACGGATAAAGCCGCCCTCCACGATGACCTTGGCGCCCAGGGCGGAGAAGCCCTTGACGTGCTGATCGATGGGGCGGACACCGCCGAAGTTGCAGCCGCCGGGCATAGCTACTTCCGCCTGACCGAAGCGGCCCAGCAGAGCGCCGATCAAATAGTAGGAGGCGCGGATCTTCCGGGCCAGCTCATAGCTGGTCCGGGTGGTCCGGATATGGCTGCAGTCGATCTCCACCGTGTGGTGGTTGATGCTGCGGATATTGGCTCCCAGCTGCTCCAGGATCTTCAGGCACAGTGTCACATCGGAGATCTGGGGAATGTTTTCGATGCGGCAGACGCCGTCCACCAGCAGGGCGGCGGGAATAATGGCAACGGCGGCGTTCTTGGCGCCGCTGATTTCTACTTCACCAAACAGGGGTTTTCCACCCTGTACAACATACTTCGTCAAAGCTTGACCCTCTCTTCAAAAAAGGTACTCTTTTGCAGCGGCAAACCGGCTCTGAAGTCAGTTTGCCCGGCCTATGCGGCTTCATACCAAAGGAAGCCGGAGAACAGGCGGAAAGACCGCCTGTTGATGTTCACACATTTTCAATATAGCATACCGGGCCAGGAAATGCAAACCCTTCCTGAGATGCCTTCCAGAAAAAGTGAAAAATCGTAAAAAACCGACAAAAACAGTCAACTATGTGTGACCGTTCCAGTAATACAGTTTACATAATAAACAGAACCGGCAATGTCCGTGGAGATGCGCCAAACCGGCACCAGGCTCATGGGGGCGGAGGTGGTGCTCTGGAGCTCGTAGCACAGAGTGATGTCCGTCACCGCACAGGCCACGCCGCCGCTGGCCTGATAGGCGGAGAGGAACGCGCTGAGGGCCGTCGTGGCGGAGAGGGGCTCCTCCGTCAGGGGAACCTCGGTGTAAGTATCCGGCAGGTGGGTGCCCTTCACGGTGCTCAGCTGGCCGTCGGCAATGGAGAAGACGACGGTGCAGCCCACCACCGGATACCCGTTGTGATACTGTGTGGCAGTGGCAGTACCGCTGCCGCCGGTCAGATCAAAGGTCAGGTCCTGGTAGCCAAATTCCCGGCAGAAGGTGCGGCAAAATGATTCCACGTCTTCAACAGAGCGGGTGACGGCGGCCTCAAAGCTGCCGTTTGCCCGGAATATCGCGGCGCCCTGATCGCTGTTGAAAGCGTAGACGGCGTAGGTGCCGCTGCCCTGCTCCGTGCAGGTCGGCTGCTGGCCCAGCAGGGCTTCCGCCACTTTCTGGTCCTGCTCCACGTCCCGGGCCATGGCCCGCCCGGCGGGAGGCGACTGCCGGGGGATCAGATCCGGGTCCAGGGTCACCTCATTGGCGGCGAACAGCTCCACCAGCTGCTCCGTGGCCTGGCGGCGGGCGGAGCGCTGGGCGGACCGCCGTCCGCCCAGGGACAGCAGCAAGGACACGTTCAGCAGCACCAGAATGAGGATGATGATGTTTTTCAGTCGGGAACTTTCCATCCCCATGGCTCCTTTCGGTGGGAATCAGACTCACTCCAGCAGCCAGGCGGCGCTGACGGTGTCGCCGCCGTTGTCGGCATAGCCAATGGCCATCTCCGCGCCGGAGTGGCCGGCAGCAATGGCCAGGGCCTGCCGCAGAGGCAGCAGGGGGGTGGAGCTGTCAGAAGGGGTATACTGCCGGAACCGCAGGGACAGCCTGGTCACGGCGGTTCCGGCCAGCGTCACCTCGGCGGCGCAGCCGCCGTCGGAGAAACGAATGGGCAGGCCATTGATCTGGTAGCCGAACTGCAGCTCCGTGACGCCGCCCTCCTGGCGGAAGCTCTGCAGATAGAGCCGGGCATCGCTGGAGACGTCGGAGAGCAGCCGGTTCAGCAAAGCGCCGGCGCCCAGCACTGCCTCCTCCGCCGTGGGCGCGTCCTCCCGGGTGGATGCGATATCCAGGGTGGGATCGCTGCCGCTCTGGTAGAGAACAGTGCCGTCGGATCGGATACGCAGGGATCGGACGCCCTCGGCGATGATCTGGGTGCCGTCGGATTCCTGGTGGCGGTAGTTGGTGTGAGGGTTGAAGTCCAGAGCGGACAGCAGCCAGTCGTCGTCGGTCAGGGGATTGACGGCGGCCAGGTCCGGCAGGTCCGGCAGCTCCGTGAGGAACAGGGAACAGGGCTCCACGGCGCCGTAGCCGCCGCTCTCCAGATTGTCCAGAGCAAAGAAGGCATTACCCAGCTCATAGCCGCCAATGACCTCCTCCAGCCGGGCGGAAGAGACGGCGGTGCCGCCGCGGAAGCAGGCGTCCTCTCCGTCCCACAGGTAGAGCTGGACCGTCTGGCCCGCCGCTTTGACCAGCGCCAGACGCCGGACGGAAAGGACGCTGTCTTCCAGCGTGACGCCGGTGAGCCCCGCCAGGATGGAAAGGGGCAGGGGGGAGAGGAAGTCGCAGTATACCGAGGATTCATTCAGCGCCGCCAGGAAATCCTGGACCTCGCAGGCGGAGAAGGCGGAGGCGGAGGCCAGCGCCTCACTGAGCAGGGGAATGAAGGCTTCATTGTCGGTGGTCAGGCAGAAAGCGCCGTACCGGCCGTAGGTGTGGCTGCTGGTGACGGCCACCCGTACCGGCGCCGCCAGATCCGTCAGCCCCTCCAGAGACTGGACACCGGCGGCGGAGGCGGAACTCTGAGTGAAGTAGCCGTCCCGGCCTGTCAGATCCAGATTGTACAGCTGGGTCTGGGTGAACAGCGCCACCGCGGAGAGAGACAGCAGGACGATGGCGATATTCTGGATGAAATCCCGGCGTTTGCGCCGTGCAGCGTCCATAGTGTCCCTCCTTTTTTGATGGATCAAAGGTCAGGCGGAAGGCCCGGCGATGGGCAGCGTCAGCCGGACCGTGGTGCCGGGCCCCTGGTGGGGAGCCAGCCCGATGGTGCCGTTGTGGCGCTGGACGATCTCTTTGGCGATGGAGAGGCCCAGGCCGGTGCCGCCGGATTCCCGGGAGCGGGCCTTGTCCACCCGGTAGAACCGTTCGAAGATCCGGTCCCGGTCCTTTTCCGGGATGCCGATGCCATCGTCGCAGACCTCCATCCAGACGGTCTCCTCGTCGGAGCCCGCGGTAATGCGGATGTGGCCGCCGTCAGGGGTATACTTGATGGCGTTGCCCAGGACGTTCATCATCACCTGCTCCAGCCGGCTGCGGTCTCCCACGATAAGGGGCAGCGCCTCCAGAGACCCGCAGGTCAGCTGATGACCGCGGCGCCTGGCCTCCAGGGCGTTGGCCCGGAACACGCTTTCGATGGATTCGGCGAAGGGGAAGCGGGACAGGACCAGCTCCGCGTTGCCGGCGTCCAGGCGGCTGAGGGTCAGCAGGTCCTGGACGATGTGGGTCATCCGATCCGTCTCGGTGATGATGATATCCAGGAAGCCATTGGCCATGTCCGTGGGGATGGTGCCGTCAGCGTCCCGCAGGGTCTCGGCGTAGCTGCGGACGTTGGTGAGGGGAGTCCGCAGCTCGTGAGACACGTTGGCAACGAATTCCTTCCGCCGCTCCTCGTTGCGGTGCTGCTCCGTAATGTCATGGAGCACGATGAGGACGCCGCCCTGCTCATGGTCGGAGAAGGGAGCCAGATACAGTTCCAGGGTCTTGTCCCGAACCACCAGCTCGTCCTCCACGTAATTGGGGCGCTGGAGGGCCAGAACCTCCTGGAAGGGATGGAGATCGCCCATCAGCTCCTCATAGGTGCAGTCCGGCTCTACGGTCCGCTGCAGCAGCTCGTTGGCGGCGGGATTGCAGTGGATGAGACGGCCGTCGTGGTCGAAAGCCACCACGCCGTCGGTCATGTGGAGGAACAGGGTGTCCAGCTTGTCCCGCTCGTTCTCCATGGCCTCCATGGTGCTTTGCAGGACGCCGGCCATCTCGTTGAAAGTGCCGGTGAGGATGCCAATCTCATCGGTGGATTCCACCGGCAGGGCACTGCCGAAGTCGCCGGCGGCCACCCGCTCCGCGCCGGCGGTCAGCTTTTCAATGGGCCCCACCATGGCCTTGGACAGCAGGAAGCTCAGCAGCGCGGAGATCAAAAGGCCAATGACCAGGGCCTGCATGATGATGGTGATGAGCTGGCTGTTCAGGCCGGAGACGGTGTCCTTGTTGTCCAGGATATAGACGATATAGGCGTTGCCGCCGTTCATGATGGGAATGGCCACATCCATATAGTCGGCGGTGATGTCGCTGCTGTCGCCCACGGCGGAGCCGTCGCCCTGGGCCACGGCGTTCCGGGCGGTGAGCAGGTTGGCGGACTGCTCCCGGGGCAGGGCGCTCTCATCGGCGGAGCCGTCGAGATAGGCGCCGCTCTGACCGTCCAGAACGAAGTAGTTCCGGGTGCGGTAGTCGATGCCCAGAGAGCCGGCCCGGATCTCCAGCATGTCGTTGATGCGGCTGGCGCCGTCGCTCTGGGCGGCCTCCCGCCGCAGACTGTCCACAAAGTCCCGGTTGCTCACACCGAATACGTCGCTCATCTGCTGATAGAAGGTATCGATATAGAAGCTGGACACGCTGGTAGTCAGGAACGCGCCCACCACCGCCATCAGGGATGTGATGAGCAGCAGCAGGATCAGCATCAGCTTCATATGCAGACTGCGGAACAAGCGATCACCTTCTTTAAAATGAGGAATGAAAGGGCGGCCAGCGGCCATCCCCGCAGAGTGGTCACACAGCGAAGTAGTATCCCGCCCCCCGCCGGGTGAGTATGTACACCGGGTTGGCGGGATCGGCCTCGATCTTCTCCCGCAGCCGCCGGACGGTCACGTCTACCGTCCGCACGTCGTCGCCCACGTAGCCATAGTTCCACACCTGCTCCATCAGGTCGATGCGGGAGTAGACCTTGTTGGGGTGGCTGGCCAGGAAGGTCAGCAGTTCGTACTCCCGCTGGGTCAGGTCAATGGCCTTTCCACCCCGGAAAACCTGGTGACTGTCGGTGTTGATGGACAGGTCCCCAGCCACGGGCATGGCGCTGGCCGCCGCGGCGGAGGCGGCGGGAGCGGCCATGGACGTGCGGCGGATGTTGGCCCCCACCCGGGCGATCAGCTCCCGCATGGAGAAGGGCTTGGTGATGTAGTCGTCGGCGCCGATCTCCAGGCCCAGGACCTTGTCGGATTCCTCCTCCCGGGCGGTGAGGATGATGACCGGCACGTTGTTGCCCTCGGCCCGGAGGGCCTTGCACACATCAAAACCAATCATCTTGGGCAGCATCACGTCCAGCAGGATCAGGTCCGGGTTTTCTGTCCGGGCCTTGTTCAATCCGTCCTCGCCGTCATATGCCTCGCAGGTCCGGTAGCCTTCCCGCTGGAGGTTGAACCGCAGGATGTCCACGATATTCTTTTCGTCCTCCACAATGAGGACGGTTTTCTGGCTGCTCATAGAGCACCTCCGTTAAAATTGGGTTTACAGATTCAGCAGTACCTTTGTCTTCAGCACGGCGGCCACAGTCTTGGCGTCTTCGATCTCGCCGTTCATACAGCGGTGGACCATCTCGTCAAAGGGGACACGCTCCACGTTCAGGAATTCGTCCGGGTCCAGGTGCTGCTCCTCCATGCGGAGCCCCCGGGCCAGGAACAGGTGCAGCCGCTCACCGTAGCAGCCGGGGGCGGGCAGGATGGCCCCCAGGGGCAGGAAGATATCCGGCACGGCGCCGGTCTCCTCCTTCAGCTCCCGGAGGGCGCCGGTGACCGGGTCCTCGCCCGGGTCCAGTTTGCCGGCGGGGATCTCCAACAGGGTTTTGCCGAAGACGTAGCGGTACTGGGTCACGGTCAGCACGTTGTTCCGCTCGTCCAGGGGCAGCACCGCCACACCGTCCACGTGGTCCGCCACCTCCCGGACGGCGGTTTTGCCGTTGGGCAGCAGCACCTCGTCCACGTGGATGTCCATCAGGATGCCGTGGTATTTGTCCTCACGGCGCAGTGTCTTTTCAGTCAGGTCCATGGGCTGGTTCATATTGTCATACCTCGTGTTTGGATTTGAAGATTTTAGGGGATAAAAACTAATTATATTATTATAACATGATACCGGCGAAATGCAAAGACGTTCTTTCTCTTGAAGACGGCGGCAAGATATGGTATACTATATACCTCAAAGATGTTCCGGAGAAGAGGTGAGCCCCACGGAGAAGAAGGGTATCAAGATCGCGGCACAGAACCGCAAGGCCTTCCACGACTACTTCGTGGAGGACAAGTACGAGGCGGGCATCGAGCTGTTCGGCACGGAGGTCAAGTCCATCCGGGCCGGTACGCTGAACCTGAAGGACGCCTACTGCACTGTCAAGGACGGCGAGCTGTTCGTCCACGGGATGCACGTCTCCCCCTATGAAAAGGGCAACATTTTCAATAAGGACCCGGTCCGTTCCCGGCGGCTCCTGATGCACAAGCGGGAGATCCGCAAGCTCCACGCCCTCATCAAGCAGGACGGCTACACCCTGGTGCCCCTGAGCGTCTACTTCAAGGACGCCCGGGTCAAGGTGGAG
>CAMCDX010000058.1 GCA_945873695.1 uncultured Clostridia bacterium
CGCATCCATTGCGCTTTTATGATTTGGCCTGCGAATTCCTTTTGCTCACCACTATAAAAGCTCTTTCAGCTTTTTTCGTCCCCGGTGGAGCCGGACCCGCAGTGTGGAGGGATTTTGCCCCGTGACGGCGGCGACCTCCTCCACCGTCTGGTCCAGATAGTAAACACGGATGAACAGCGCCCGGTCCTCCGGCGCCATGGCGTCGATGGCCTGCCGCAGGGCGGCGGTCTGCTCCGCAGTCTCCGCCTGCTGCTCCGGCAAAGGCGCTTCATCCACCAGCTCCGTGTCCTCCGGCAGCATTTCCGTGGGTCGGGCCTGCCGCAGCTTCTGGCGGGCGGCGTTCCGGGCGATGGCCGCCAGATAGGGCTTCACCTCGCCCTCCAGCCGTGCCCGGCTGTTCCACAGGCTGACGAATACGTCGGAAAGGACTTCTTCCATATCCTCAGGCGGCAGCGCGCGGTTCAGATACACCGCGATGATCTTGGCCGCATAGGACGCGTATCGGTCCATGGCCTCTTCCAGAGCCGCGGGGTCGCCCAGCCGCAGCCGGGCGGAAAGATCGTCGTTCACAGGGCACCTCCTTTCTGGGGCGTGTCCCCCAGCATCCACTCTCCTATATGCGGAGTGGGGGAAAAACGTTACGTATTTTGGCGAAAAAATCCGCCGCGGAACAAAACGTCCCGCGGCGGATCGTGCTGTGTTTACCAAACCAGGGTCTCAAAGTAATCGTCCAAAGTTTCGGCCCGCCGGATCATCTCCACGGAGCCGTCCTCCTTCAGCAGCAGCTCGGCGGAGCGGAGCTTGCCATTGTAATTATAGCCCATGGAGAAGCCATGGGCGCCGGTGTCGTGGATCACCAGCAGGTCGCCCATGTCGATCTTCGGCAGCATCCGGTCCACAGCGAACTTGTCGTTGTTCTCGCACAGGCTGCCGGCCACGTCGTACTTGTGGTCGCAGGGGGCGTTCTCCTTGCCCATGACGGTGATGTGGTGATAGGAGCCGTACATGGCAGGCCGCATCAGATTGCAGGCACAGGCGTCCACGCCGATGTACTCCTTGTAGATGTGCTTTTCGTGGATGGCCCGGGTGACCAGATGGCCGTAGGGAGCCAGCATGAACCGGCCCAGCTCCGTGTACAGCGCCACGTCGTCCATGCCGGCGGGTACCAAAATCTCCTCGTAGGCTTTCCGCACGCCCTCGCCGATAGCGGCGATGTCGTTGGCGGGCTGCTCCGGCTTATAGGGGATGCCCACGCCGCCGGAGAGGTTGATGAAGGTGATGTGGACGCCGGTTTCCTTCTTCAATTCCACCGCCAGCTGGAACAGAATGCGGGCCAGGGCGGGATAGTACTCGTTGGACAGCGTGTTGGAGGCCAGGAAACTGTGGATGCCAAACTCCTTGGCGCCCTTGGCGGCCAGGCGGGTGAAGGCCTCGGCGATCTGGGGACGGGTCATGCCGTACTTGGCGTCGCCGGGATTGTCCATCACCTGGAAGCCCTCCCGGGTCTCGCCCAGGGTGAATACGCCGCCGGGATTGTAGCGGCAGCAGACCTTTTCAGGGATGTGGCCGATGGACTGCTCCAGATAGTCCACCAAAGTCAGGTCGTCCAGATTGATGATGGCGCCCAGGCGGTCTGCCAGCTGGAATTCCTCGGCGGGGGTGTCGTTAGAGGAGAACATGATGTTCTCGCCTGTGATGCCGCACCGCTGGGCCATGACCAGCTCCGCCTCGGAGGAACAGTCGCAGCCGCAGCCCTCCTCCTTCAGAATCTTCAAAATGGCGGGAGTGGGGGTGGCCTTCACGGCGAAATATTCCCGGTAACCGGGGTTCCAGGCGAAGGCGGCCTTCAGGCGGCGGGCGTTCTCCCGGATGCCCTTCTCGTCGTAGATATGGAAAGGGGTGGGGTACTGGGCGGCGATGGCCTCCAGCTGATCTTTGGTGACAAAGGGCGTTTTCATAGGAAAAACCTCGAATCCTTCAATGTGGGAGCGGCGGACAGCGCCGCATCATGATGAGACTTATTTTACGGGACCTTTCCAAATTCGTCAAGGAAAATGCCGAAAAATGGCAAAACGACAGGAAAGCTCGTTGGAAGATGGAGCGCTTTGTTTATATTTTTGGGAGTATGCGATATTCTTTCTGAAAAATAGCCCTTGTATTCTGATAGAGCGGGCGGTAAAATGGAGAAAATCCGAGACAGAGGAGGACGTTTTATGCGGCATATCATGGTGGACGCGATGGGTGAGGCCTGCCCTATCCCGGTGGTAAAGGCCACCAGGGCCCTGCGGGAAATGACAGAGCCGGGAACACTGGAGGTCCGGGTGGACAATGAGATCGCCGTGCAGAACCTGACCCGGATGGCCTCCGGCCATCACCTGACCGCCAGGGCGGAAAAGCTGGGGGAGGGGGCCTATGTGGTCACTATGGAGGTCCCTCAGCCCATGGGCGACGCGCCCCTGGAGGAGCCGGAGCTGACCTGTGTCCCTGACAGCCGGGGAGATCTTCTGGTAGCGGTGGACACCGACACCATGGGCCGGGGCAGCGAGGAGCTGGGAAAGACGCTGATGAAGGGCTTCCTGTTCGCCGTCGGCCAACTGCCCCAGCTGCCGAAAACGATGCTGTTTTATAACGGAGGCGCCCGCCTGACCACGGAGGGCTCCGACTCCGTGGAGGACCTGAAGAAGATGGAGGCTCAGGGAGTGGAGATCCTCACCTGCGGCACCTGCTTGAACTACTACGGCCTGACGGAAAAACTGGCGGTGGGCGGTGTGACCAACATGTACACCATCGTGGAGAAGCTGGCGTCGGCGGGAAAGGTGATCAAGCCGTGATCTATCTGGACAACGCCGCCACCACCCGGCCCAAGCCCCCGGGGGTGGCGGAGGCGGTGACGGCGGCCATGCTGTCCTATGGCAACAGCGGCCGGGGCACCCACGAGGACGCCCTGGCGGCCTCCCGCACCATTTTCGGCGTCCGCCGGCAGCTGGCGGACTTGCTGGGCTGTATGCGGCCGGACCACGTGTGCTTCACGCCCAACTCCACACAGGCGTTAAACATCGCCATCTCCGGCCTGCTGGGGCCGGGGGACCATATCATTTCCACCGATTTGGAGCACAACTCCGTGCTGCGGCCCCTGTACCGCCTGCGGCAGCAGGGAACGGCGGTGGATTTCGTACCGGCGGACAGAAACGGGCGGCTGGACTGGGGCGCCTTCGAACGGCTGCTGCGGCCCGACACCCGGGCGGTGGTCTGCACCCACGCCTCCAACCTGACCGGTGACCTGGTGGATATCGATTGGGTGGGGGAGTTCTGCCATACCCACGGGCTGCTGTTCATTCTGGACGCCTCCCAGACGGCGGGGGTATTCCCAATCGACATGGAGAAACAGCACATCGACGTGGTGTGCTTCACCGGCCACAAGAGTTTGCTGGGCCCCCAGGGCACCGGCGGCCTGTGCGTCCGGGAGGGGCTGGACATCCGGCCTTTTGCCGTGGGCGGCACCGGGGTCCAGAGCTTTTCCGAGACCCAGCCCGCGGAATATCCCACCCGGCTGGAGGCCGGCACCCTCAACAGCCATGGCCTCGCCGGCCTGGGGGCGGCGTTGGACTTCCTGGAACAGACCGGCTTGGAAACGATCCGGGCTCACGAGACCACCCTGGCCCGGCGGTTCTACGAGACGATCCGCACACTGCCCGGCGTCACGGTGTACGGCGATTTCGGCAAAGCGGAGCGGGCGCCCATCGTGGCGCTGAACATCGCTGAGCTGGATTCCAGCGCCGTGTCCGATGAACTGGCGGAGCGGTTCGGCATCGCCACCCGCCCCGGCGCCCACTGCGCGCCCCGGCTCCACCGGGCGCTGGGCACCGAGGACCAGGGCGCCGTCCGATTCTCCTGGTCGTATTTCAACACAGAAGCGGAGACCGACGCCGCGGCGGAGGCAATCCGCACCCTGGTGTCGGAGGTGTGATCATGCGGGAAAGGGAGGAGCGGTGTATCGTGACCTTCCGCACCACCACCGGCGCCATGGCCATGGAGCGGGCCTGCAAGGCCGCCGGAGTGCCGGGGCGGCTGATCCCCGTGCCCAGGACCATCACCGCCGGCTGCGGCATGTGCTGGTCCGCCCCTACAGGGGCCCGGGAGGCGGTGGAGAAACTGGTGATGGAAGAGCACTTGATGATCGACGGTATCTATGCTATCATCTTATAACTGAGGTGATTTGGATGGCGGCAAACTGTGAAGAGTGTGTCCACTACGACTATGACGATGAAGACGACGTCTATTATTGTACCATGGACCTGGACGAGGACGAGATGGAGCGCTTCCTGCGGAGCGCCAACGACGCCTGCCCCTATTATCGCCGGGGCGACGACTATATGACCGCCCGGCGGCAATGAGGTGTAGGTATGGAGTTGGTGGATCTGTATGACGAAAATCGAGCTCCCTTGGGCAAAACGGCGGAGCGCCATGCTCCCAAAAGACCTGGCGAATACCGCATGGTGGTCCATGTCTGCCTGTTTGACAGCCGAGGCCGGCTGTTGATTCAGAAGCGGACGATGGAGAAGCACATCTGGCCCGGCCTGTGGGATGTGTCCGTGGGCGGCGGCGTGGACGCCGGCGAGACCAGCCGCCAGGGGGCGGAGCGGGAGTTCCGGGAGGAACTGGGGTACGTTCTGGATCTGACGGACCTGCGGCCCGCTGTCACAGTGAATTTCCAGGAGGGCTTTGACGATTTCTATATTGTGACCCGGGACCTGGACGAGACAAAGCTGGTCCTTCAAAAGGAAGAAGTGGAGACCGTCCGCTGGGTGACAATGGAGGAACTGCTGGCCATGGTGGACAGTGGAGAATTCATCCCCTATCCCAAGAGTTTCCTGGCGTTTTTGTTCGATATGCGGGGGAGCTTCGGGTTTCCCACAAAGTAAAAACAGAGCTGTGGAGCGCTTACTCCACAGCTCTGTTTTCAATCTTCCTCTTCTGCTTCCAGGGTATGCATCATGGAGACCTCGTAGGCCACCCGCTCCTGGGTGCCCTCCTCCGTGACCTTGTGGTAGACCCGGCTCTGGACCCGGCCCTCCAGGGCCAGGGAGTCTCCCACCTGGAGGCGGCTGGCCTCCACCGCCAGCTGGCCCCAGGCGATCACCGGCAGGTAGTCCGCCCGGCCGTACCGGCGGCTGACAGCCAGCATCAGGTCACAGATGCTGCGGCCCAGGGGAGTCCGCCGGAACACCGGCGGCTTGCACAGGGTCCCCCGCAGACGGATATGGTTCTGGGCCTGGCCCTCTCCGGGGCCGATGTCCAGGGCGTAGACCGTCAGCACCAGCCGGCTGCCCACGCCGCTGCGGTTGTTGAAGGACCGCAGCTGGCCTCGGACCCGGATGGGGGCGTCCCCGGTTACCTTGGACAGCAGGGCCTCCGGCAGCAGCACCGGCAGGATGTCCGGCGTGCCGGACAGGCGGGGCACCTCCAGGAAAAAGCGGTAGAAACGGGTGCCGTGGTTTTCATGGGACAGGACAGGCGTGCCGGAGGCTGTGCCCTCCAGCAGCACCTCGTTTTGGCTCAAGATCGTCATGCAGTCCACCTCTCGGTCGTATCAGGATCGTGATAGGACACTGTATGACGGAGGGGCGGGAGATAGACCAAAAAGCTGGGACTTCCTCTTGTAACCAAAGCCGGGACCGCATATAATAGGGAGAAAAGGAGGATGGCATATGGCGAATCTGCTGGATTATCTGGACTGGCGGGGGGACCTGACCCTGGAGCAGTCTCCCTTCAACGAGGTGGACAATCTGATCTTGGCGGAGCTGTCCTTTGTGGATTTTAAAGACATCGTCCCCGCCCCCGGTGAGGGGGACAGCGTCATCCTGCGGGAGGCGGCGGAGCGGTTTTTCGCCCGGTTCCCGGAGGGGGAGCGGATCGACATGGGCGTGCTGGTGCCCTCCGCCATCCCGGAGATGCTGCGGAAGATGGCGGATTCCCGCCGCTTCGGGGACATGAAGCTCAACTGCTTCGTGGATCACCTGGACGTGGGCAGGGGCGAACAGTTCGCGGCCCTGGCGATCGAGACCGGGGATAAAACGCTGTATCTCTCCTTCCGGGGCACCGACGACTCTCTGGCGGGCTGGAAGGAGGACTTCGAGCTGGCCTGCATGCCGGAGGTCCCCGCCCAGAAAAAGGCGCTGGCCTACGTACGGGACGTGGCGAAGCAGTTCCCCCGGAAGAAGCTCCGGCTGGGGGGCCACTCCAAAGGCGGCAACCTGGCGGTGTACGCCGGCGTGTTCTGCCCGGAGAGCGTCCAGAAGCGCATCATCGCCGTCTGGTCCAACGACGGCCCCGGTTTCCACGAAGACCTGTTGGACCTGCCGGAGCACAAAAGGGTAGCGGAGCGCATTTATTCCATCGTGCCCAAGTCCTCCGTGGTGGGGATGCTGCTGGAGCACGAGGAGGATTACACCGTGGTGGACAGCGACCAGATGGGCTTCATGCAGCATGACGGCTTTTCTTGGCAGGTGCTGGGCGATCATTTCATTACCCTGCGGCAGGTGACCCGACAGGCCCATCTCAGCGATCAGGAGCTGCGGGGCTGGGTCCACGGTCTCACCGTGGAGCAGCGTGAGACTTTCGTGAACGCCATGTTCGACGTACTCTCTGCCTCCGGCGCCGTGACCCTGACGGACCTGAGAGACGACAGTTTCAGGGCCGTGGGTGCCATGATCAAGGCCATGAAGGACCTGGACAAGGAGACCCGGGACGGCCTGAGGGACTTCCTGGCCATTCTGTTCAAGAGCAATCTGCGGATGGTGCTGGAGGGTATCCAGGAGGAGACGGAGAAGAAGCGGAGCACCCGGCGGCGGATCGGCAAGAAGAAAGAGGCGGAGGCGTGAGCGGTGCGCGGTGCCCCGGCAAAAACGCCTCGAAGCTGTTCATATCCGCCTGTATCCGCTCCAGAAATCGCCCCACATGATACCCATCGGTGGTGGCGTGGTGGCAGGTGAGGGACAGGGGCAGGAAGCACCGGCTGTTTCGGAACACGAATTTCCCGGCCTCCACCGATGGGAAAAAGTAGTCTTTCAGCCCATAGCTATGGACGGCGAAGTGCTGGAAGGATACCCAGGGGACGCAGGAGACGGTGTAGGCGTTGGCGGGCGGCGGGGTCTCCGGCTGGGCCAGAAAGCCATGGTTGGTGCCGTACCGGGCCTGATTTTCCGTGAAAGCCTGGTAAAAGGCGGAAAAATCCGGGTCAAACTCCGTCCACATCATGGAAAAGGTGTGGTCATCTTCGTGAAAGACGGCGTACAGGGGCGTCAGGGTGTCGTAGACGCCCAGCTGCTCTCCCTGCCAGGCCAGCCGGAAGGCTGGATCGGCGTTGAGGTTTTTCGTCACCAGCCACAGGTAGGAGGGATAGAATTTCAGCCCCCACTGCTTCAGTGTCCGCCGCAGGGCGGTGACGTCCAGCTCCACCGTCAGAGAATAGCCGGTGGGGGCCATTTGGGAGAAGTAATAGAAAATCTGCGCCCGGGGCCAGACCGCCGGGTCAATGGGGGTAAAGGTCATGGAAAGCACCTCCTGAAAGTGGATGTTTCCATGGTAAGCCTGTCCCTGGAAAAGCGCAAGCAACGCTCCGTTGAGTGAAACAAGCCCCCTGCGGCACCGCCGCAGGGGGCTTGTTTGATGAAATCACGCCTGACCGGGAACCTGGGGGAGGCTGGCAAAGCTTTTCCCCAGCTCTTCGTCGGTGGGGATGTAGTCGCTCATCTCGCCGTTGTGGAACTTCTCGTAGGCCACCATGTCGAAGTAGCCGGTGCCCGTCAGGCCGAAGACGATGGTCTTCTCCTCGCCGGCCTCCTTGCACTTCAATGCCTCGTCGATGGCAACGCGAATGGCATGGCTGGACTCGGGGGCGGGGAGGATGCCCTCCACCCGGGCGAACATCTCCGCCGCCTCAAAGACACGGGTCTGCTCCACAGAGGTGGCTTCCATGTAGCCATCGTGGTACAGCTGGCTCAGGATGCTGCTCATGCCGTGATACCGCAGGCCGCCGGCGTGGTTGGGAGAGGGGATGAAGCCGCTGCCCAGGGTGTACATCTTGGCCAGGGGGCAGACCTTGCCGGTGTCGCAGAAATCATAGGCGAACTTGCCCCGGGTGAAGCTGGGACAGGAGGCGGGCTCCACGGCGATGATGCGGTAGTCCTTCTCACCCCGCAGCTTCTCACCCATGAAGGGGGAGATCAGGCCGCCCAGGTTACTGCCGCCGCCGGCACAGCCGATGATGATGTCGGGTTCAATGCCGTACTTATCCAGCGCAGCCTTGGTCTCCAGGCCGATAACACTCTGGTGCAGCAGCACTTGGTTCAGCACGCTGCCCAGCACATAGCGGTAGCCGGGGGTAGAGGTAGCCACTTCCACGGCCTCGGAAATGGCGCAGCCCAGGGAGCCGGTGGTACCGGGGTGCTCCTCCAAGATCTTCCGGCCGATGGCGGTGTCCATAGAGGGAGAGGGAGTGACGGAGGCGCCGTAGGTCCGCATGACCTCCCGGCGGAAGGGCTTCTGCTCGTAGCTGACCTTCACCATGTAGACCTTGCAGTCCAGGCCCAGGTAAGCGCAGGCCATAGAGAGGGCGGTGCCCCACTGGCCGGCGCCGGTCTCGGTGGTGACGCCCTTGAGGCCCTGCTGCTTGGCGTAGTAGGCCTGGGCGATGGCACTGTTCAGCTTGTGGGAGCCGGAGGTATTGTTGCCCTCGAACTTGTAGTAGATTTTTGCGGGGGTCTGGAGCTTTTCTTCCAGGCAGTAGGCCCGGACCAGGGGAGAGGGACGGTACATCTTGTAGAAGTCCCGGATCTCCTGGGGGATGGGAATGAAGGGAGTGTCGTTGTCCAGCTCCTGGCGGACCAGTTCGTCGCAGAACACGGGCCGCAGATCCTCAAAGCCCATGGCCTCGCCGGTGCCGGGATTCAGCAGGGGAGCGGGCTTGTTCTTCATATCCGCCCGGACGTTGTACCAGGCCTTCGGCATCTCATCTTCGGAGAGATAAATTTTGTAAGGGATGTTGTTCTTTTCGGCTGCCATAATGATTGCTCCTTTCATGCTTGCGGGTCGAAGGAAACAAAAAAGACCTTTGTCTCACAAGGCCCCATTTTCAAATGGTTCCTTTGGGACAAAAGTCTGAAAACTTCTGCGGTGCCACCCAAATTGACGGGAAAACCCGTCCGCTCGGCGACGTGCCAACACACGTCTTTCCTTGGTAACGGGGGAAAAGCCCGTCGGTACTTACTGAGAAAAAACTCCGTTCAGCCCGCCCTCCGCAGTCCATTCGGCAAAGGCGCTTCTACCGCCATCCCACCACCGGCGGCTCTCTGAGAGAAACCCGCAATGCTTACTCGTCTGCGTCATTGGTTTGTTCTTTTGAACTTGGCGCAAGTGTACGCCTCCTCGCCGCCGTTGTCAAGAGGAAAACAAAAATTTTCTCACGGAGCGGATAAGGGAAAAGAAGAGACGGGCAGGCACAGGGCCTGTCCGCCTTTTGCTCAACGCTGATATTCAAATTCAAAGCCATACAGGGAGACGGTGTCGCCGTCCTCGATGCCCTGCGCCTCCAGCTGCTGGTAAAGGCCGGATTCCCGCAGCTGCCGGTCGAACCACATGCGGCTCTCGTAGTCGGCAAAGTTGACATTGCCCATGAGCCGCTGGAGCCAGGGACCCTCCACCAGCCAGGTGCCGTCGTCGGAGCGCTGAATGTCCAGGGGGACGGAGGTATCAATGACCGGGGGCTTGGGCACGTACTCCGGTTCGTACACCGTGACAGGGGGCAGGACGGACAGCATCTCCGCCACCTTGCTCACCAGCTGCCGGGTGCCCTGGTGGGCGGCGGCGGAAATTTCCAGCAGGGTGTAGCCCTTGGCCTCCACATGGGCCCGGAGCCGCTCCAGGTTCTCAGGGTCCTCCATGATGTCTACCTTGTTGGCGGCCACGATCTGGGGCCGCTCCGCCAGGTCGGGGCTGTACTGCTTCAGCTCCTCGCTGATGGCGTCAAAGTCCGCCACCGGGTCCCGGCCCTCGCTGCCGGATACGTCCACCACGTGGACCAGCAGGCGGCAGCGGTCGATATGCCGCAGGAAGTCGTGGCCCAGACCGGCGCCCTCGCTGGCGCCCTCAATGATACCGGGGATGTCCGCCATGACGAAGCTGACGCCCTCGTCCACCCACACCACGCCCAGATTGGGGAACAGGGTAGTAAAGTGGTAGTTGGCGATCTTGGGCTGGGCCTTGGACACCACGCTCAAAAGCGTAGACTTGCCCACGTTGGGAAAGCCGATAAGACCCACATCCGCCAGCAGCTTCAGCTCCAGGATGACGTCGTGGCTCTCGCCGGGCAGCCCCGCCTTGGCGAAGCGGGGCACCTGCCGGGTGGGGGTGGCGAAGTGCATGTTGCCCCAGCCGCCCC
>CAMCDX010000059.1 GCA_945873695.1 uncultured Clostridia bacterium
TATTTTCCTACCTGGGGCCTTTTTTGTGTTGTCCGTACAATCTGGGGCAGTTCAACTTCACAGTCAGCGGCAGGCTGTTTCTTTTTTCGCCGGAATGTGGTATGATATTTAAAAAGCAGTCTGACGGGAGGAGTCGGCGCCTATGGATATCCAACTGCACACCCGGGAGCGGGGCGATGGCCCGCCGCTGCTCCTGCTCCACGGGAACGGAGAGGATGGCGCCTACTTTGTCCACCAAATGGATTTTTTCGCCCGGTGGTTCCACGTCATCGCCATTGACACCCGGGGCCACGGCGATTCCCCTCGGGGCGCCGCCCCCTTCACCATCCGCCAGTTCGCCCGGGACCTGCTGGACTTTCTGGACGGCAGAAACATCGAAAAGGCCCACATCCTGGGCTTTTCTGACGGCGGCAACATCGCCCTGACCTTCGCCCTGGACCACCCGGAGCGGGTGGAGCGGCTGATTCTGAACGGTGCCAACCTCTTCCCCGCCGGCGTCCGGCCCTCGGTGCAGCTGCCGGTGGAGCTGGGCTACCGAATAGCCTCCCTGTTCGCCGGCAAAGATCCAAAAGCCAAAACCCGGGCGGAGCTGCTGGGGCTGATGGTCAACGAACCCCATATCCCGCCGGAGGCTCTGGAGGGTCTTGACCTGCCGGTACTGGTGATCGCCGGCACCCACGACATGATCCGCGCCTCCCATACCCGCCTCATCGCGGAGCGTCTCCCCCAGGGAAAGCTGGCGCTCCTGCCCGGAGACCACTTCATCGCCAGCAAGTCCCCCGACGCCTTCAACCGGGCTGTGGCCGGCTTTCTCGGCCATCCCGACGATCAAAGGAGCTGACCTTATGGAACAGGAACACAAGCGGCGTGTCCGCTACAAGGGCACCCATCCCCGGACCTTCCGGGAGAAATACAAGGAGCTGGCCCCAGAGAAATACGGGGCCGACGTGGAGAAGATCATCCAAAGCGGCAAGACTCCCGCCGGGATGCACATCCCCATCATGGTGGATGAGATCCTGGAAGTGCTGGACATCCAGCCGGGGCAAATCGGCTACGACGCCACCCTGGGCTACGGCGGCCACACCCGCAAGATGCTGGAGCGGCTCCAGGGCCGGGGACACCTGTACGCCACCGACGTGGACCCCATTGAGTCCGAAAAGACCCGGGTCCGGCTGGAGGCCGCCGGCTACGGTCCCGACATTCTGACCATCCGGCGGATGAATTTCGCCGACCTGGATCAGGTGGCCCCCGGCGTGAAATTTGACTTCGTGCTGGCGGACCTGGGCGTCTCCTCCATGCAGATCGACGACCCGGAGCGTGGCTTCACGTTTAAATACGACGGTCCCCTGGACCTGCGGCTGGACCCCACCGCCGGGGTCTCCGCCGCGGAGCGGCTGCGTGAGCTGGACGAGGCGGAGCTGGCCGCCATGCTGGTGGAAAACTCCGACGAACCCTACGCCGACCGCATCGCCAAAGCCGTCATGCGAGTGTACCAGAAAGGCGGCAGCGTGGATACCACGAAGCAGCTGGCGTCCATCATTGAGGGAGCCCTGTCCTTCCTGCCGCCCAGTGAGCGGAAGGAGACGGTGAAAAAGTCCTGCCAGCGAACCTTCCAGGCGCTGCGCATCGACGTGAACAGCGAGTTCGAGGTGCTGTACGCCTTCCTGGACAAGCTGCCGGGGGTGCTGAAGCCCGGCGGCCGGGCCGCCATCCTGACCTTCCACTCCGGGGAGGACCGGCTGGTGAAGAAGGCCTTCAAGCAGCACCTGCGGGAGGGCGTTTACAGCGAGATCTCGGAGGACGTTACCCGCCCGTCGGCGGAGGAGTGCTTCCGCAATCCCCGGGCCCGGTCCACCAAGCTGCGGTGGGCCGTCCGGGCGTGAGGGTGGATACCATGCTGCGGGACGAGACCATTCAAAGAGTTTTAAAATTCCGGGATGACCGGGACTGGCGGCAGTTCCACACCCCCAAGGACCTGGCCATCTCCATGAGCCTGGAGGCCGCCGAGCTGCTGGAGGTATTCCAGTGGAGCGGCATGGACCTGGAGTGCCCGGAAAAGCGGGACATGGTCCGGGAGGAGCTGGCGGACGTGCTGAGCTACTGCATATTGATGGCGGACGTCTGCGGGCTGGACCTGGACGAGATCATGAACGAAAAGGTGACGAAGAACGAGGCCAAGTACCCGGTGGAAAAAGCCAGGGGCAGCGCCACCAAATACACGGAGCTGACGTGAAAAAGGGACCGTTTCCGCCGGAAAGCGGAAACGGTCCTTTCAGGCGGATCAACAGCGGTTCTCTTATCCCAGCAGAGACACGGTGTAACCCAGGCTCCGGCTCTCTCCCGGCGCCAGAACGACGCAGTGGGGCTTGTCCGTGAACTCGCCGCTCTCATTGTCGAATGCGGCGCAGCCCTGCCAGGGCTCGATACACAGGTAGGGCGCCCGGGCGTTGGGCTTCGTCCAGAAGGCCACCATGGGGAACTGCGAGAAGTCTACCCGGACGCCCCGGCCGGTACTGTTGTGGCGCAGGGCCACAGTCCCGGAGCGCAGGCCGTCGAAAATCAGGGTGTCCACCTCATCGAAGACCCGGTGGTCCAGGCAAATCTCCCTGCCGGACAGGGCCGGCCCCGGCCGGTCATGGCACAGGCAGCCTCCCGGCCCCGGCAGGATGGAGACGGCCTCCTCCGGCTGATCGAACACCAGGCGGTAATCCTCGAACCGCTCCCCCTCCGCCAGGGGGCAGCGAAAGGCGGTGTGGGCGCCGACGCAGAAGGGCATGGCCGTATTCCCCGGATTGGTCACCTGGAACCGGGTGACAAAGCCGTCCTCTGTCAGCTGGTGCCGCACCCGCAGGGAGAACGGGAAGGGATAGCGTGCCAGCGTCTCCGCCGTCTCCCGCAGTTCCAGCTCCACAAAGTCTTCTCCCTGTTCCGCAAGGGTAAACTCCATCCGCCGGGCAAAGCCGTGGCGGTCCATCTCCCAAGCTTTGCCGCCGATGCGCACCGTGCCCTCCTTCAGTCCCCCCACGATGGGGAACAGGATGGGGTTCCGGCCGCTCCAGTAGGCCGGGTCACCCTCCCATATGTATTCCATCCCCTCCCTGTCCCGGAGGGAGACCAGCTCGCCGCCCATGGTGTCCGCCAGGGCCGTCAGGCCAGCCCGTCGCAAGGTGATCCGCATGACATTCACGCTCCTTTTCATTTGCTATGTAAATAGCATATGGCCTGGGCCTCCCGCTGTCAAGTAGTCCCCTCCGGGAAACGCGCTGTTCTTTTTCTATCCCGCGGCCAAAAGCCGCCTGAATGGGGATTTTTTCTCTTGCAATCCCGCCTTTTCTATGGTATAAGTAGTAGTTGTTATCAGCGATGAACGGGAAAATAACCGCGATACGCCGCCAAGAGAGGTCTGGTCACCGGCTGCAAGCCAGACTGCGGACGCCCGGTTTGGTTCGCCCGGGAGCCGCCGTGGAGACACGGCCGGATGCCCACCGTTGCAGGGGCTTCAAGTGCGTGCGGGTATCCGCGCGAATTTGGGTGGTACCGCGGAAGGAACGGCCTTTCGTCCCAACGATTGGGACGAGAGGCTTTTTTGTTTTGCCCGAAAGGAGGCCGCTATGCGGGTCCGTGTCTATGATCCAGCGGAGCGCCTGTGTTTTCAGTCAGAACTATACGCGCTCTTTTACAGCGGCATCTTTGAGCGGTGTCTTATTTTGCGGGACGGGATGCTTCGGTGCTTTCCCCGTTTCTTTCAGGAAACGTCCAGCGGCCAATATCAGACACAGACGAGTTTCATTGACCCGGACTTTCCGAAAGACTGGCTCTGTTTTACCAATGGAGATCTTGCAGACTTCCCGAATTTTCCCAGGCGCCTTCCAGAGGACAATTGGGAAGCCTTCCGGGGCTATCCCTGGGTCTGGGAAGACCGGAAGACCGTGAAGGCTCTTCTTTCCGGTGCGTCCGTACCACTGGTGCAGACGCAGTTCGCGGATAAGGCCGTTTCCTCTATGCTTCCCGGCTGGAACTACGTCACTACCCAGGCGGAGGCCGACAGCCTGCTGGAGCAGACGGAGGACTTTCACGACTCCGTGCTGGTGGAACTGCGCTATATCAGCGGCTCCGGGAAAACGGACCGGGGGATACGGATCTCCGATCATATCCGTCAGGTAACCATGCTGTTCCACAGCGACTGGTGTCCGCCTCTGGAGCTGGTGTTCGAGGCCGTGAAGGCTCTGGACCTGCGCCCCGCCGGGAATAACGTCCGCTCCGCTCTCATGGAGGCCACGCTTCGTGTCCGGGACGCCGCCGTGTTTTTCTGCGACGGTGATGACGAAGGGAACGAAGCTGCCTATCCCGGAACAAAAATCTTAGCCTATTCCCTGCGCTGGCGATTCCTGCCAGAAGAATCATCAACCACATCCAAGTAAAGGAGTATCGATATGAAAGAACAACTGGAAGCCATTCGCAAACAGGCGCTGGAAGCCGTCGCCGACACCCAGACCGGGGCCGACCTGGAGGCTGTCCGGGTCCAGTACCTGGGCAAGAAGGGCGAGCTCACCGCCGTTTTGAAGCAGATGGGCAAGCTCAGTCCCGAGGAGCGGCCCGTCATGGGCCAGCTGGCCAACGAGGTCCGCGCCGCCGTGGAGGCCGCCATCGAGGCCCAGTCCGCCGTGCTGGCGGAGAAGGCCCTGGCCGCTAAGCTGGAGGCCGAGACTGTGGACGTGACCATCCCCGGCAAAGAGGTGGAGATCGGCCACAAGCATCCCATGTACACCGCCCTGGACGAGTTCAAGGAGATCTTCATCAACATGGGCTTTGAGATCTTTGACGGCCCGGAGATCGAGCAGGAGGACTACAACTTCACCAAGCTGAATACCCCCGCCGACCACCCTGCCCGTGAGTGGTCCGACACCTTCTACCTGACCGAGGACTCCTCCGTCCTGCTGCGGACCCAGACCTCTCCCATGCAGATCCGGGCCATGGAGGAGCACGGCGTGCCCATCCGCATGATCTCCCCCGGCCGGGTGTACCGCAAGGACGAGGTGGACGCCACCCACTCCCCCATGTTCCATCAGATTGAGGGCCTGGTGGTGGACAAAGGCGTCACCATGGCGGACCTGAAGGGCACGCTGAACGCCGTCATTCGGGAAATTTACGGTTCCGGCACGAAGACCCGGTTCCGCCCCCACCACTTCCCCTTCACCGAGCCTTCCTGCGAGGTGGACATCCAGTGCCACAAGTGCGGCGGAAAGGGCTGCCCCACCTGCAAGGGCGAAGGCTGGATCGAGGTCCTGGGCGCCGGTATGGTCCACCCCAAGGTGCTGCGCAACTGCGGCATCGACCCGGACGTGTACTCCGGCTTCGCCTTCGGCTTCGGCCTGGAGCGCATGGCCATGGGCCGGTTCAAAATCAGCGACCTGCGGCTGATCTTTGAAAACGACATCCGGTTCCTGGAACAATTTTAAAGAGGGGACTGCGTCCCCCCTTTAGATTCCCCCCACCAGTGACATCGGTCACTGGTGAACGCCGCCCTTGGATAGCCGTTGGCGCTTCAGCGCCTTACGGATATCGCATACCCCTTGCGGGTAAAGGCGGCTGAGTCAAAGTATTTTTATCAGGCGCATGTCCTGACAAAAATGATTGAAATTTCTTTCGCCGTAAAACGGCGAAATTCTGTGAAACCTCATTTCTTTAGGAGGATATACGATGAAACTTTCCCGTAAATGGCTGAATGAATTTGTGGACATCGGGGCTGTCAGCGACCGCGCCTTCGCGGAGGCCATGACCCTCTCCGGCTCCAAGGTGGAGGTCACCGAGGTCCTGAACGAGTCTCTGAAAAACGTAGTGGCCGGCCGCATCGTGAAGATGGAGAAGCACCCCGACTCCGACCACATGTGGGTCTGCCAGTTGGACGTTGGCGAAGACGCGCCCGTCCAGATCGTCACCGGCGCCTGGAACATCCACGAGGGCAACCTGGTGCCCGTGGCCCGGCACAACTCCCTGCTGCCCGGCGGCGTGAAGATCACCAAGGGCAAGCTCCGGGGCATCCTCTCCAACGGCATGCTGTGCTCCCTGAAGGAGCTGGGCCTCACCGCCGAGCACGACTACCCCTACGCCACCATTAAGGCTGCCGCCCTGCTGAACGACTACAAGCCTCTGGATCCTGAAAAGCCCTCTATCCCCGCCGACGTCCAGCCCGGCCACAAGATCTACGGCAAGGTGGTGGCCGCCCGGGTCACCGCCGTCAGCTCCGACGACGGCATTCTCTGGGCCTGCGCCCTGGACACCGGCTCCGGTATGGCCGCCGCCTCCACCGACTGCGCCAACGTCCATGAGGGCGACCTGGTGGCCTACGACACCGGCAAAAACCACATCTGCACCCTGGAAGACCTCCGGGCCGACCAGAAGGAGTTCCCCCACTGCATCCCCGACGGCATCTGGGTGCTGCATGAGGAGGGCGTAAAGCCCGGCGACGACATGGCTGCCGTCATCGGCGCCGACGACCACGTGGTGGAATTCGAGATCACCCCCAACCGGCCCGACTGCCTTTCCGTCATCGGCCTGGCCCGGGAGGCCGCCGTCACCTTCGGCAAGGACCTCAAGCTCCACACCCCGGAGATCCAGGGCTGCGGCGGTAACATCTCCGAACTGGTGGACATTGAGATCGAAGACGCCGACCTGTGCCCCCGGTATACCGCCCGCCTTGTGAAAAACGTGAAGATCCAGCCCTCCCCCGCCTGGATGCGGGAGCGGCTGCGGAACTCCGGCGTCCGCCCCATCAACAACATCGTGGACATCACCAACTACGTGATGCTGGAATACGGCCAGCCCATGCACGCCTTTGACTTCTCCTGCGTGGAAGGCGGTAAGATCATCGTCCGCACCGCCCGGGAGGGGGAGACCATCCAGACCCTGGACGGCAACGAGCGGAAGCTGACCACCAACATGCTGTGCATCTGTGACGAGCACAAGCCCGTCTGCGTGGCCGGCGTCATGGGCGGCGCCAACAGCGAGATCATCGGCGACACCGCCATGGTCCTCTTTGAGTCTGCCAACTTCAACGGCGCCTCCGTCCGCCGCACCGCCACCGCCCTGAACATGCGCACCGAGGCCTCCGCCCGTTACGAGAAGGGCCTGGACCCCATGAATACCATGAAGGCCGTCCAGCGGGCCTGCGAGCTGGTGGAGCTGCTGGGCGCCGGCGAGGTGGTGGACGGCGTCATGGACGTCATCGCCAAGGACGCCTGGCCCGTCACCGTGAAGCTGGAGCCGGAGAAGGTCAACGGTCTGCTGGGCACCGACGTGCCGGAGTCCGAGATGCGCCGCATCCTCACCGACCTGGGCTTCGAGCTGGAGGGCGACGACATCCTGGTACCCTCCTGGCGGGGCGACGTGGAGCACTACTCCGACATCGCTGAGGAGGTGGCCCGGTTCTACGGCTACAACAACATCCCCGACACCCTGAACGCCGGCATGAACCAGCGCCGGGGCTTCTCCCCCGTCCAGAAGGCGGAGAACCTGCTGGGCGCCCTTTGCCGGAGCGCGGGCTACAACGAGATCATCACCTACTCTTTCATCAGCCCCACCTACTATGACAAGATTGATCTGCCCAAGGACTCCCCCCTGCGGGACTCCCTGAAAATCCTGAACCCCCTGGGCGAGGACACCTCCATCATGCGCACCACCACCCTGCCCTCCATGCTGGAGATCCTGGCCCGGAACTATAACTTCCGCAACAAGTCGGTAAAACTCTATGAACTGGGCCGGACCTACTTCGCCAAAAACGACGGTTCCGGCATGGCCAACGAACCCAAGGTGCTGTCTTTGGGTGCCTTTGGCCCCGACATGGACTTCTTCGCCCTGAAGGGCGCCGTGGAGACGGTGCTGGAGGGTCTGCGGATCTCCGGCGTGCGGTATGAGGCCGAAAAGGAGAACCCCTCCTACCATCCCGGCCGCTGCGCCAAGGTCTGGTGCGGCGACACCCTGCTGGGCGTCTTGGGCCAGATCCATCCCCACGTGGCCGCCAACTACGGCGTGGATTGTGAGCTGTACGCCGCCGAGCTGCGGTTCGACGCCCTGTATGAGAGCATCGGCCCCGAGCCCGTCTACCAGCCTCTGCCCAAGTTCCCCGCCGTCACCCGGGACATCGCCGTGGTGTGCGACCAGGCTGTCACCGTGGGCGCCCTGGAGGCCTGCATCCGTAAGGGCGCCAAGGGATTGCTGAAGGACGTGGCCCTGTTCGACATCTACACCGGCACCGGCATCCCCGCCGGCAAGAAGAGCGTGGCCTTTAATCTGACTCTCCGGGCCGATGACCGCAACCTGACCGCCCAGGAAGCGGACGAGGATGTGAAGAGCATCCTGGACCTGCTGAAGACCGAGCTGGACGCCGTTCTGCGGTAACCGCTCATTTTCCGCCCGGCTTTTGCCGGGCGGAAAATTCTTTTCGGAAAATTCCCCGGGAAATGCTTTACAGTTTGGGAAAAACCGAGTATACTATGGACTATATTTGATGCGCGAGTCGCAGGAAAGGTGGTGTCTGTATGGACGATTTTACCCGGAAATTCAGCATCGCGATGGAAAAGGACGCGGAGATCCACCACATCCTCTCCACCGTCTATCAGGCATTGGAGGAAAAGGGCTATAACCCCATCAACCAGATCGTCGGTTATATCCTCTCCGAGGACCCCACCTATATCACCAACCACAACAACGCCCGGACCCTGATCCGCAAGATCGACCGGGATGAGCTGCTTCAGGTGCTGGTCCGCAAATATCTTGGTCAGTAACAAATCGTAACCATTTTGACGTTCCGCCCCTGGGAAGGATAAAAAACGGCGAAAAGTCCGTTTTTTCTCCTTTTCAGGGGCTTTTTCGTTCTGTTTTGAGGCAAGTGCGGAAAAACGCCAGTTTTTTCCGTCAAATTACTTGGCAGCTTTTGTTGACAAAGCGGATAAAATCTGTTACAATTTGGTTACAATTTTTTTGAAGGAGTGTTTCCATGGCAGAATCCAAGTCCGCGAAAGCGGAAGGCCTGATCTACAAGGGCCATCCTCTCCGCCGTACAGGCAACCTGATCTACTACGGAACGATGGCTGAGAAATATATCATTATGATGCAGATCCTGGATACCAAGAAAGAGCAGGACCTGGACGTAGCCACCCGTGTTTCCATCCAGCTCCAGCTGACCGACCCTGACCTGAAATCCAGGGACCGTGTGGTCAAGAAGAGCGAGAAGGACAGTCTGTACGCCGCGATGGACATCGCCGCTATCTGGCTGGACCGTGCTCTGGCCGGCAAGGAAAAGTAAGCCCTCACCTTTACACCAAAGACGAAAGGAAACTGCATCCCATGACATACCTCACCGGAAAAGCCGCCAAAGCCCTGGTCCTGGCGGCCGTCACGACCTTGCTGCTCACCGTTACCGCTCTGGCCGCCGAAGAGGACATGGCCATTGCCGTGGGCGCAACCACCGGCTCCTCTCTCCGTCTGCGTGCGGAGGCCTCCACCTCTTCCAGCATCATCACCACCCTGGACAAGGGTGTGGCCGTGGCCGTTCTGGACGACTCCACCGACGGCTGGTACAAGATCAACTACGCCGGCAATGTCGGTTTTGTCTCCGCCGACTATCTGATTCTCGATCAGGACAACGTTTTTGAGACTTACGGCAAAGTCAACGCCGACGGCGTCAATGTCCGGGCCGATGCCTCCACCGACAGTGAGGTACTGGCGTCCGTGAATGCCGGTACCATCGTCACCGTCAACGGCTTTGTGGACGGTTGGTACGACGTTACCTGCAAGTACGGCACCAAGGGCTTCATCCGCAGTGATTTTCTGGATCTGACCAGTTCCAGCTCCAGTTCCAGCGCCGCCGGCAGTTCCATCGTGGAGACCGCCAAGCGTCATCTGGGCACCCGCTATGTCTATGGCGGTTCCTCTCCCAGTGGCTTTGACTGCTCCGGCTTTACCATGTACGTCTATCAGCAGCACGGCTACTCCCTGCCCCACTCCGCCACCAGCCAGTGGCAGAGCGGCCTCGGCAGCAGAGTGTACAGCATCGGTGCCCTGCAGCCCGGTGACCTGGTGTTCTTCAACGATCCCAGCCGCAACGCGGGCAAGGCCTGTTCCCACGCCGGTATTTATGTCGGCGGCGGCCAGTTTATTCACTCTTCCTCTTCCCGCAGCAACGGCGTTATCATCAGCGACCTGACCAGCGGGTATTACAACACCTACTTCGTAGGCGGCATTCACGTATAAAAACATACATAGAAAGCGGCACGCGCAAGCGTGCCGCTCAGGCTGTCGAAAAAGTCCGACGGACTTTTTCGACGCCTTCACAATACCT
>CAMCDX010000060.1 GCA_945873695.1 uncultured Clostridia bacterium
GAGGTATTGTGAAGGCGTCGAAAAAGTCCGTCGGACTTTTTCGACAGCCTGAGAGCCGCTGCATTCGCAGCGGCTCTTTTTCTCGCCTCAAGACTGAAATGTTTGCAAATTGTACATGATTCGACAGGCGGTTTATGCTATCTTAACAGGGAAATCTTTCAGAAAGCGTGATTGCCCTTGCGTCTCTCCACCTTATTCTCCGCCCTGCGGCGGGATTGGAAATTAATCCTCTGGCTGCCGGTATATCTGCTCAGCTTCCTGGTGCTGGAGCGGTTTATCACACCCTCCTCCGGCTACTGGGCCACCCAGCTGCCGCTGGACGGCCTCATTCCCTTCTGCGAGGTCTTCGTCCTCCCCTACTGCCTGTGGTATCCCCTGCTGGTGGCGGTGGGCCTCTGGCTGCTGCTGCGGGACAGCGCCGCCTTCCGCCGGTACATGCGGTTCCTGGCCCTGACCTTCTTCCTCAGTATTCTGTTCTGGCTCCTGGTCCCAAACGGTCAGGACCTGCGGCCGGCGGTGATGCCCCGGGATAACTTCTTCACCCGCTGGGTAGCGGGGCTGTATGCCATTGACACCAACACCAACGTGTTCCCCTCTGTCCATGTGTTGGGCTCCATGGGGGCTGCATGGGCCGTATGGACCACGCCATCCCTCCGCTCCCGGAAGGAGCTGCGGATCTTCGTTCTCCTGCTGGCGGCTCTGATCTGCGTCTCCACCCTGTTCATCAAGCAGCACTCCGTTCTGGACGTCATCGGCGGGCTGGCCCTGGGCCTGCTGGTGGGCCTGCCCATCTTCCGCCCTACCCTGGAGCTGTAAAAAGGCCTCCGCGAACACCGTTCGCGGAGGCCTTTTTACAGCTCCAGGTGGTTTTTTGCCGCCGTCAGGATATTCTCCATCAGCATGGCCCGGGTCATGGGGCCTACGCCGCCGGGAACGGGGGTGATGTAGGACGCCCTGGGCTCCACCGCGGCAAAGTCCACGTCGCCGCAGAGCTTGCCGTTCTCGTCCCGGTTCATGGCCACGTCGATGACCACGGCCCCCTCCTTCACCATGTCGGCGGTGACGAAGCGGGTCTTCCCGATGGCGGAGACCAGAATGTCCGCCTGGCGGGTGATGGAGGCCAGGTCCTCGGTCCGGGAGTGGCAGATAGTGACGGTGCCGTCCGCCTGGGTCAGCAGCATCCCCATGGGCTTGCCCACGATGTTGCTGCGGCCCAGCACCACGCACCGCTTGCCCCGGACGGGGATGTCATACTCCCGCAGCATCTCCATGACGCCGGCGGGGGTGCAGGGCAGGAACACCGGCCGGCCGATGACCATCCGGCCCACGTTGAAGGGATGGAAGCAGTCCACATCTTTATCCGGCCGGATGGCGTGGATGACCGCCTCCTCGTCCAGGTGCTCCGGCAGGGGCAGCTGGCACAGGATGCCGTCCACATCCGGGTCGTTGTTCAACTTCTCAATGAGGGCCAGCAGCTCCTCCTGGGTGGTCTCCGCCGGCAGCTTGTGGGGAAAGCTGCGGATGCCGCACTCGGCACAGTCCTTCTCCTTCCCGGCCACATACACCTTGGAGGCCGGGTTCTCCCCCACCAGGATCACCGCCAGGCCGGCCTGGCGGGGCAGCTTCGCCGCCTCCGCCGCCGTCCGGGCTTTTACTTTGGCCGCCAGGGCCTTACCGTCAATTCGAATCGCCATTGTCCGCCTCCTGTTCCGGCTCCGCCTGCGGGGCGGGTTCCGCCTCTTCCGTGGGGACCTCGGACTCCGCCAGGTCGGCTTCATCCGCCGCCCGGGAGGCAGCCTCTGCCTGGGCCGCCAGCTGGTTCACCAGCAGGCCGTCCGCCATCCGCTTTTTGATTTTGATGTTGTAGAACAGCATGAAGGCCGCCATCGCCGCCAGCACGACGCTCAGCGCCTGGGACACCCGGATAGGCTGGCCCAGGAAGGTCCAGTCAAACAGGTACAGGCTGTCGGTCCGCAAACCCTCGATCCAGCTCCGGCCCAGGCCGTACCACAGGAAGTAGAACCAGGTGTTCTCGCCGTCGAACCGGCGGCCCTTGGACACGATGAACAGGATCAGCAGCAGTCCCACCAGGTTCCACAGGCTCTCATAGAGGAAGGTGGGGTGGACCTCGATGGAGGTATACGCGCTGGTCCACAGCTTCATCCGCCAGGGCAGGGTAGTCTCGGCGCCGAAAGCCTCCCGGTTGATGAAGTTGGCCCACCGGCCGATGACCTGGCCCAGCAGCAAACCCATGACCGCCAGGTCCGTCATGGCGGTGAAGCGGATCTTCTTCAGCCGTGTAAAGACCAGGGCCACAATGACGCCGGCGATGACGGTGCCGTAGATGGCCAGCCCCCCATCCCAAATAGCGATGATCCTTCCCCAGTCCAGGCCTCCGTCAGCGGTTCGGTACAGGTCCAGGTAAAAGATCACGTAGTAGATGCGGGACCCCAGGATGCAGCAGGGCACTGCCCACAGCACGAAGTCCAGCACGTTGTCCTCCGTCAGGCCGAAGCGCTTGGCCCGCTTCATGCACAGAAACAGGCCCGACAGCATACCGAGGGCCAGAATGATCCCATACCAGTAGATGCCATGGCCGATATGGATGGCGATGGGGTCGGGGTTGAATTCCCAGTCGCCGAACAGGCCGGGAAAGCTGATGGGCATATCCTTCAAAGCGCTCAAAACAGGTTCTTCCTTTCTTTCTCTTGGAAACTCAAGCCTCTCTGGGCACGATCTCACTGAGGACCATCCGGTCCCCGGTGATGTTGTCCCGCAGGAAGGCGGTGATATCGTCCTTGGTGATGGTGTCGAACACCTGGGGGAAGCGGAGGGGATCATAGCCGTGGAAATAGCCCTCCGTCAGGGAGACGGCAATATTCTCAAAGGAGTTCAGGCCCCGGAGGTTCTCGCCGAAGGCGCTCCGCCGCACCCGCTGGTAAAAGCCCTCGTCGATGCCCTCCATCACCAGCCGGGCGGCCTCCTTCCGGATCTCCTCCGCCACGGTCCGGGCATCCTTGCTGTCGCCGCCGGCGTAGAGGTAGGCCACGCCGGGCATCATCTCGAAGGCGCCGCCGAAGCTGGTGTTGATAAGCCCCTGGTCGTACAGCCGCAGATACAGGGGGCTGGAATCTCCCAGCAGGATGTCGCAGGCCATGTCGCCGATGGCGGCCAGCCGCAGATAGTCCTCCCCCTCCGCCGCCGGGGCGCATTTGAAGCCCGCCAGAAACTGGGGGCAGGAGACCTCCATCTCCATCCGGGTCTCCCGCTGGGCCACCTCAGCCGGCTCGGTTCCGTGGTCCCGGGGGATGGCAGGGCCGCCCTCCCGGGGCAGGACATGCCGGGCCAGGTCCACCACACGGACCGGGTCCACATCGCCTACCACCGTCAGGATCATGTTGGAGGGAGTGTAGAAAGCCTTGTGGCAGTCGTACAGCGTCTCCGCCGTGATGTGGGAGATGCTCTCCACCGTACCGGCGATGGCCGTCCGGGCAGAGCTGGTGCTGTACAGCCCCCGCAGCATCCCCATATACAGCTGCCAGTCGGGGTTGTCCTCAATCATGCGGATCTCCTGGCCGATGATGCCCTGCTCCTTGGCCACACTCTCCTCGGTGAAATAGGGGATGGACACGAAGGACAGCAGGATCTCCAGATTCTCCTCAAAGTGGTCCGTGGAGTCAAAATAGTATCCCGTCATGGCGTTGGAGGTGAAGGCGTTGGGCTCCGCGCCGTTTTTGGCCAGTTCCTGGAGGGCGTTGCCCTCTTTGGTATCGAACATCTTGTGCTCCAGGTAGTGGGCAATGCCCGCCGGGGTGTCCAGCCACCGGCCGTTCAGGCAGAAGCGGGTGTCCATGCCGCCGTACCGGGTGGCGAAGAAGGCATACTTCTTCACGTAGCCGGGCTTGGGCACCACCCGGATCTCCAGGCCGTTGGGCAGCCGCTCGGAATAGACGGATTCGCCGATCCGCTCATAAAACTTCTGCTTCATTCCGCCGCCTCCTTTCCCTTCAGGAAGTACACGGTGTCCAGTGTGACGGTGCTCATGGCGTCGAAGATACGCTGAGCCGTCACCTGCCGGACCTGCTCCGCCAGCGCCTCCGGCGTCTCGCTCTGACCGGTGGCCGCCTGGCCCAGATAGAAGTTCTCCAGCTTCCCCTGAGAGTCCCCCATGGAGGCGTAGGCGTTCAGCAGAGTGCTCCGGGCGCCCTCCAGCTCCCAGTCCTCCAGGTCGCCCTTCCGAACGGCCTCCAGCTGGGCCAGGATCTCGTCGTAGGCCTGCTGGAACTTGTCGAACTCGATGCCGGAGGACACGGTAATAATGCCCTTCTGCCGGTGGTACAGAGAGGAGGCGTAGTAGCACAGGGACAGCTTCTCCCGGACGTTCATGAACAGCTTGGAGTTGCTGCTGCCGCCGAAGAGGGTGTTTCCCATCAGCAGGGCGGGCACGTCGCCGCTGCCGCAGGCGAAGCCCATGCCCAGCTTGCCCTGGGTCACGTCCAGGGCCTCGGTCACCCGCAGCACCTCCTGCCGGGGGGCGTGATCCCGGGCCGCGGCGGCCTCCTGGATCGTCTCCCGGGGCAGGGTGGAAAAGGCAGTCTGCAGGGCCCGCTCCACCCGGTCCAGATCGGCGCTGCCGCTGTAAAACAGCTCCAGCCGGGCGGTGGCGATCAGCCTGCCATAAAGGGCGTACAGCTTCTTGGGCTGCAGCTTTTCGGCGCTGGTCTCGCTGCCCAGGCGGGGGACGCCGTAGGGCTCCCCGGCGCACATCTCCCGCAGCAGGCGGCCATCGGCGTAGTCCCGCTTGTCGTTGATGATGCTGCGGATGGCGTCGATGAGGTTGGTCTTCTCGCTTTCAAAATAGGCGGGCACGAAGCGGCCCCGCTCGGTGGCGGGGTCGCAGACCAGCTCGCCCAGCAGCGCCGCCACCGACTCCAGCAGCTTCTCCCCGCCGGGGGCGAAGCTGTCATCGATGAAGCTGGCCACAAAGCCCACGCACTGGTTCTCTCCCTTTTTGCGGACGGTATAGTCCACCCGGGCGCCGTACAGCCCGTCCAGCCGGGCGGACAGGGCCCCCATGTCGGGGTAGGTGACGGTACCCCGCCGGAGCACGGCGGGCAGCAGGGCATAGGCGGAGGTGGTCTCCTCCGCCAGCGGCGTCACAAATTGGGCGGAGAGAAGGCTGGTCTTGAATTTTCGGGCCGGCAGATAGGTGAGATACACCCCGTCGGCCAGTTTCCTTCTGGTCACTTCCAAGGTCTCACTCCTTTTGTGTAGGACAATACAAATTATATTATAGTATATCTCCGCCTGTATTTCAAATTCTATTTTATGAACGACACGGCGGCCGGGACGCAAAAAACGGGGCGGGAATCGTTTCCCGCCCCGGCCCGTTTATACCAGCACCCGCAAGAAGTTCTCCCTTGCGACCATCTCCCGCTCCCTGGTATTCATCCCCAGCTTTTTCAGCCAGTAGAGCAGATTCTTGATATGGGCGGCGCTTTCCAGGCCTTCGGCGCCCTCGTTGCCGGGGCCGAAGTATTGGCAGAAGTCGAAGCCGCAGGCCACGTGCTCCACGCCCATGACCTCCGCCATATGGGCAGCGTGGCGGGCCAGCATCTCAGCCGTCCGCTTCGCCGGATCGGCGTGGACAAAGGCGTGGTGAACGTTCAGCCCCACCACGCCGCCGGTGTCCCGGATGGCCCGCAGTTGGTCATCGGTCAGGTTCCGGCGGACATCACACAGCCGCCGGCAGTTGGAGTGGGATGCGACCACCGGGCCCCGGGCCAGCTTCATCACGTCCCAAAAGCCGCCGTCGTTCAGGTGGGACACGTCCACTCCGATACGGCGGTCCTCCATCCGCCGGACGGCCTGCCGTCCCAGCTCCGTCAGGCCGGAGTAAGGGTCCCCCCCGGCGCCGGTGGCCAGCAGATTCTCCTCATTCCAGGTCAGCATCCCCAGCCGGACGCCCAGGTCCGCGTAGTGGTCGATGCCGGAGAGGTCCGCCCCGATGGCGGCCATGCCCTCCACCGCCAGGAAGGCGTACTTCTTCCCCGCCGCCTTGGCCGCTTCCGCCTCCGCCGGGGTGCGGACCAGGGCCAGCCAGGGACACTCCGCCAGCTCAGCCCGCATAGCAAGAAGCATGATATCGGTCCGCTCCCGGTCACCCACGGCCTCCGGCACGTCCTTCCAGAAGGTCTCCTTCCCGGCGCTGACCCACAGGGCCAGTACCAGGCCCTCCACCCCGCCGGCCTCCAGGTCCCGCAGGTGGCGCCGCTCCAATACCCGCTTCTCCCCCGCCAGACGGCGGCGGGTCACATCGTACAGCAGGTCCGAATGTCCGTCAAAAACCATGGAAAAAGCTCCTTTTTGTGGTCACGCTCCCAGGATGCCGCCTACCAGGATGCCCAGGTATGTGCCGATGACGTAACCGAAGGTGCCCACCAGCATCACCGGGCCCACCAGGGCGCTCCAGCCCTGGGAGATGGCCATGCCGGCAGCGGTGGTGGGGCCGCCGATGTTGGCGTTGGAGGCCAGGATGATGTCCTCCAGGTCGAACCGCAGCAGCTTGCCGCCCACGAAGCAGAACACCATGTTCACGACGACCATGATGCCGGTGAAAGCCAGCAGCAGCGGCGTCTCCGTCAGGATCTTGGAGATGGAGGCGGGCACGCCGATGACAAACAGGAACAGATAAATGAGGTAGGTGCCGATCTCCTGAGAGCCGCTGAGCTTCGCCACCTGCTTCTCGCCCCAGGTGGCGGCAGCCATGGAAACGGTAGTGATCCATACATATTCACTGCCGAAGAAGGTATGCAGGATATGGCACACCACGCCGGTGTCCGGGATGAGGCCGCCGATGAGGGCGGCGATCAGCTTGGCGGCGTACACCACCGCCGCGGCGTAGGCGAAATTCATGGCGATGTCCTTCAGGGAGATGTCCTTCCGGCTCCAGTAGGCCGCCGCCTGGGTCTTGGCGCCCTCGGTGTCGCCGCTTTCCAGCACGGCGTCGATATGGGGATGGGTGAAGTGGCCGCGGAAGAACTTCATACCCGCGAACAGCAGCAGGGCAAAGAAGTACAGGGCCATCAGCAGGTTGTCCGCCACAGTGGCGGAGGCCTTGATCTCCCCCACGTCGAACTCCAGCGCCAGGGCGGCGAAGTTGACACCGCCGCCAATGTAGGACCCGGTCATCATGGCGGCCACGCCCTCCAGGCCGGGGATGTATTTGTGGAGCAGCGTATAGGCCAGGAAGGCGCCGGTGACGGTGCCGGCGGCGCCAATGAGGAAGATGACCATCATCCGCCCCGTCTCCCGCCAGATCTTCTTCATGTTGCACTGGAGGAGCAGCAACGGGATGCCCAAAGGCACCGCGTAGCCCCAGATGATCTCGTCGTACAGGGCGCAGCTGGTGGGAATGACGCTGAGGTTGGACGCCGCCAGGGCGATCAGCAGGGCGATGATGGCGCCGGAGACCCTGGACGCCCAGGCGTAGCGCTGCTCCAGCCAGATGGCAAAAGCCACGGACACCACCAACAGCGTCAGCAGGGCCCAGGTATCATCGGCGGCGATGAGGCTCTCCCGGCCCAGCCGCTCAAAAAAGAAATTCGCGAACATGGTTTCTACCTCCTGTTTCACACTTTTTCTCAGTATAATCGTTTCCCTCTCCCGGCGCAAGAGCGGACTGCTTCGCAAAGGGAAGAAACACCTCTGAAACGCCCAACTTTTTCCGAATTTCTTTGCAAATTCCCCTTGACTTTTTCACCAAATTCCTGTAAACTATTTCGTGTTGTAAAGGTGTATAACTTTACAGAAAGGGGCGGCCGCATGAAAAATCAGACCTACCGGATGACGATGCTCTTCGATTTTTACGGGGAACTGCTGACGGAGCGGCAAAAGGAATTCTTCGACCTCTATTATAATGAGGACCTGTCCTTGGGCGAGATCGCAGAAAACGCCGGCATCTCCCGCCAGGGCGTCCGGGACGTGATCGTCCGGGCGGAGGGCATCATGCAGGAGGTGGAGGACAAGACCGGCCTCATCAAGCGCTTCGAGCAGATGCGCGCCCATCTGGCGGCCATTGAGAACGCCGCCGCCGAACTGAAAACCATCAACTACCGCCAGTATGAGGACGCCCGGCTGGCTGAGCTGGCCGACCTCATCCACGCGGAAGCCACTGCGCTGAAGGAATGAACCTATGGCATTTGAAGGTCTCACCGAAAAACTGAACGCAACATTCAAAAAGCTCCGGGGCAAGGGCCGCCTGACGGAAAACGACGTCCGGGAGGCCATGCGGGAGGTCCGCCTGGCCTTGCTGGAGGCCGACGTGGGCTACAAGGTGGTCAAGGACTTCGTGGCCACCGTCACGGAGCGGGCCGTCGGCACCGACGTGCTGGACAGCCTGACCCCCGCCCAGCAGGTGGTCAAGATCGTCAACGAGGAGCTGACGAATCTGATGGGCGGCGGCACCGCCAAGCTGTCCATGGCCAACAACGGCCCCACGGTGGTCATGATGGTGGGCCTTCAGGGCGCCGGCAAGACTACCACCACCGCCAAGCTGGCGGGGCTGATGCGCCGGCAGTACACGAAGCGCCCGTTGCTTGCGGCTTGCGACGTGTACCGTCCCGCCGCCATTGAGCAGCTGAAAGTGGTGGGCAGCCAGCTGGACCTGCCGGTGTTCGAGCAGGGCCAGGGCGACCCGGTCACCATTGCGGAGAACGCCATCCGCCACGCCAAAGATCACGGCAGCGACATGGTGTTTCTGGACACCGCCGGCCGTCTCCACGTGGATGAGACGCTGATGGATGAGCTGAAGCGGATGAAGGCCGCTGTGAAGCCTAACGAGATCCTGCTGGTGGTGGACGCCATGACCGGCCAGGACGCGGTGAACGCCGCTTCCGCTTTCGACGAGGCCCTGGGCATCGACGGCGTCATCCTCACCAAGCTGGACGGCGACGCCAGAGGCGGCGCGGCCCTCACCATCCGGGCGGCCACCGGCAAGCCCATCAAATTCGTGGGCACCGGCGAGAAGCTGGATATGATCGAGCCCTTCCACCCGGACCGCATGGCCTCCCGCATTTTGGGCATGGGCGATATGCTGTCCTTCATCGAAAAGGCCCAGGCCAATTACGACGAAAAGCAGGCCGCCAAGCTGGAGGAGAAACTCAGGAAGAACCGCTTCACCCTTCAGGACTACTACGACCAGCTCCAGCAGCTGCGGGGCATGGGCGACCTGAGCCAGCTGGCGGGCATGATGCCCGGCGGCCTCGGCAAACAGCTCCAGGGCGCCACCATCGACGAGAAGGTCATGGCCCACACCGAGGCCATCATCCTCTCCATGACTCCCCTGGAACGGGAGAATCCCCAGATCCTGAACGCCAGCCGGAAGCGCCGCATCGCCGCCGGCTGCGGCCTGGAGGTAGTGGACGTGAACCGGCTGCTGAAGCAGTTTGACATGATGCAGCAGCTGACCAAGCAGATGTCCAGAGGCCGGATGCCCAACATCGGCGGCATGGGCGGCCGGATGCACGGCTTTGGCCGGAAAAAGCGCTTCAAATAAGGCATAAGTGCACCAGCATTTATCATAAAACAAAACTTTTAAAATTTTTGGAGGTACAAATCATGGTTAAGATCAGACTGCGCCGCATGGGCGCCAAGAAGGCTCCCTTCTACCGCGTTGTTGTCGCCGACTCCCGCTTCCCCCGGGACGGCCGCTTCATCGAGGAGATCGGCACTTACAATCCCTGCGTGGCTCCCGCCGAGATCAAGATCGACACCGAGCGCGCTCAGGCCTGGATCAAGTCCGGCGCCCAGCCCACCGACACCGTCAGAGCTCTGCTGAAAAAAGTGGAAGTCCTCTGATCCGGAGGGCGGATCATGAAAGACTTGCTGCTCTACATCGCCAGAAACCTGGTGGATGATCCCGACGCCGTCTCTGTCACGGAGATCCAGGGCGATCAGGAGCTGACGTTGGAGCTGCGCGTCGCCCCCGACGACATGGGCAAGGTCATCGGCCGCCAGGGCCGCATCGCCAAGGAGATCCGGACCGTGGTCCGCTCCTACGCCCAGCGCACCGGCGTGAAGGTTTCCGTCGATATCGTAGACTAAAAGGAAGCGGTGCAGTTGCACCGCTTCCTTTCAGCTTGTCGAAAAACCTCTGCTTAAAGCAACTGGGTTGCATTTTGCAGGGGGG
>CAMCDX010000061.1 GCA_945873695.1 uncultured Clostridia bacterium
CGTTCATGACCTCGCACTGGTTGGCCTTCTGGCGGCGCTTGTCCACGATGGCCAGGTTCATGTGCAGCTTCTGGGCAAAGGCGCGGGCACGGGCCACGGAGCCCACGTCGGGGGAGACCACCACCATATCCTCGCAGGCGGCGCCGAACTTCTTGGCGTAGTAGTCCACGAAGATGGGATTGCCGGCCAGATTGTCCACAGGGATGTCGAAGAAGCCCTGGATCTGGGAAGCGTGGAGGTCCATGGTCAGCACCCGGTCGGCGCCGGCGGCGACGATCATATTGGCCACCAGCTTGGCGGTGATGGGGTCACGGGCCTTGGCCTTGCGGTCCTGGCGGGCATAGCCGAAGTAGGGAATGACGGCGGTGATGCGGCCGGCGGAGGCACGCTTCAGCGCGTCGATCATGATGAGCAGCTCCATCAGGTTGTTGTTCACGGGGGTGCAGGTGGACTGGACCACGAACACGTCGCTGCCGCGGACCGTCTCATAAATGGAGACGAAGACCTCGCCGTCAGAGAAAGTGCCGACCTCGGACTCGCCCAGCTTCGTGCCCATCAGCTTGCAGATCTCCTCCGCCAGCTTGGGATTCGCGTTGCCGGAAAATACTTTGATGTCTTTGCCGTGAGAAATCATTCCAAACGCCCTCTTTCTGTTTCTTTATATCAATTTTGTTGTTATTTTTTGGATTCCTGCTGGTGCATCCGCCGGCGGCGGGCCGCCCAGCCCTCCTTGTTCTCCTGCCGGGCACGGGCCACGGCCAGCGCGTCGGGAGGCACATCCTTGGTGATGGTGGCGCCGGCGGCGATGTAGGCGCCGTCCCCTACCGTCACCGGGGCGATCAGGTTGGTGTTGCAGCCGATAAAGGCGTGATCACCGATGGTGCAGCGGTGCTTTTTGAAGCCGTCGTAGTTGGTAGTGATGGTGCCGCAGCCGAAGTTGACGCCCTCGCCCACGTCGGCGTCGCCCACGTAGGTCAGATGGCTCATCTTGGTGCCCTCGCCCAGAGCGCAGTTCTTCAGCTGGACAAAGGCGCCGATGTGGCACTTGGCGCCCACGGTGCAGTTGGGGCGGATGTGGGCGTAGGGACCCACGTCGCAGCCGTCGCCCAGGGTGCTCTCGTTGACCTGGGAATCGGTGATGACCACACCCTCACCCACCTGGCAGCTGTTGACCACCACGTTGGGGCCCAGCTCACAGTTGGGGCCGATGGAGGTCCTGCCCCGCAGGATGGTGCCGGGCAGGAGAACGGTCCCCCGGCCGATCTCCACCCGGGGGTCGATATAGACAGCGGAGGGGTCCAGAATCCGAACGCCGTTCCGAATGTGTTTGGCCACGATGCGGTCCCGGAGCATCAGCTCCAGCTCCGCGATGGTCTCCGGCCCGAAGATGGGCAGCCAGCCGGTGACCAGCTCGGCAGCGGAGACATTGTTTGTCATTTTTTCCTTCCAGCTCTCCTGAAGCTCATAGCCCGGGGCCTGGTAGGCAAAGCCGGGGCCGGCCTCCTCCATGGGCAGAGCCGCCCGGGGCAGCACCAGCACGGGGTCCGGACTGTTCAGAAACGCCATCAGGTCGCTCTGCTGTTCGGAGACAGTGACATCCGCCTCCGCCGGGAAGCACTTCCGGGCTTCCTCCGCGAAGCGGGGACCGCAGACGACAAAAAACCGCTGTACGCCATCGGCCTGCAATTTGTCGCTCACCCAGGTCAGGATCGGGCAAAATAGAACAGCTTCCAGCATCAGCGGTTTGGAATGCGCCGGAATGGAGGAATCTTCTTCCAAAAAGAAGACGGCGCGCTGGGGATGATTCATTGCAGTTCTCCTCCTCTGCATGTTTGTGTCAGCAGACCCATTATAACAAAGTTGTGAGGAAAATCCAGTATTTCCGGAGAATTTTTTTATGAAAATTCCGCCAAATCTTTCCCTGTTTCTGTGTGTTTTTTGTCACAGACAACGGATTTTCCGGCCGGTGTCGTAAAATTTCCGCGTTTTTTCGGCGTTTTGCAAAAATTCCTTCTCTTTTGTAGTGATTTTCTATGAAAATCCGAATTTCCACCCATATTACGGTTGAATTTGCGCAGGTAAAGGATTACAATGGTGTTCGCTTGTATAGAAAGGAAGGTTTTCGCTCCGCCATGCTGAACGTCGTCCTGGTTGAACCGGAGATCCCCCAAAACTGTGGAAACATCGCCCGCACCTGCGCCGCTACCGGCAGCAGGCTCCATCTGGTGCGGCCCCTGGGCTTCGACATCTCGGAGAAGGCCGTCCGCCGGGCCGGGCTGGACTATTGGCACCTGGTGGAGGTCTTCGACTACGAGAATCTGGAGGACCTGTTCCAAAAGCATCCCGAGGCCGCCGGCCAGGCGTGGCTCACCACCACCAAGGCTCCCCGCTCCTATCAGGAGGCGGCCTTCGGCCCGGACAGCTGGCTGTTCTTCGGCAAGGAGACGGCGGGGCTGCCCATGGACTTCCGGGAGAAGTTCCGGGACCGGTGCGTCCGGCTGCCCATGATCTCGGAGGCCCGGAGCCTGAACCTGAGCAACACCGTCGCCGTCTGCGTCTACGAGGCGCTGCGGCAGAACGGCTTCCCCGGCCTGCTGGGCACCAGCGAGATGGCGCAGGGCTGAGCCGCGCCAAATGGCGCGTCCAAGCATTTTTGCGCAGCAAAAATTTTGCCGCAGGCAGGCTTCGCCTGCCGAGGATGTTCAATCGCCCTTGGGGTCCCGCAAAATGCTTGCATTTTGTGGGGGCGGCGCTGCGGCAGAACGGCTTCCCCGGCCTGCTGGGCACCGGCGAGATGGCGCAGGCCTGAATTTCCGCGCATTCTGCATATCCTATACGGTATATCCCGGCGTTACACGCCGAATTTTCACAAATGGAGGAACCATATGAATTACAACAAGAAGACGGTCCGGGACGTGGAGGTCTCCGGCAAGAAGGTCCTGCTGCGCTGCGACTTCAACGTCCCCCAGGACAAGGAGACCGGCGAGATCACCAGCGACAAGCGCATCGTCGCCGCCCTGCCCACTATCCAGTATCTGCTGGACAACAACGCCGCCGTCATCGCCTGCTCCCATCTGGGCAAGCCCAAGAACGGCCCCGATCCCAAGCTGAGCCTGGCCCCCGTGGCCAAGCGCCTCAGCGAGCTGCTGGGCCGGGAGGTGATCTTCGCCCACGACGTCGTCGGCGAGGACGCCCGGGCCAAGGCAGCCGCCCTCCAGCCCGGCCAGATCCTGCTGCTGGAGAACACCCGCTTTGAAAAGGGCGAGACCAAGAACGACCCCGAGCTGGCCAAGGCCATGGCTTCCATGGCGGAGCTGTACGTGTCTGACGCCTTCGGCGCCGTGCACCGGGCCCACGCCTCCACCGCCGGCGTGGCCGCCTACCTGCCCGCCGTTTCCGGCTTCCTGATCCAGAAGGAGCTGGAGTTCCTGGGCGGCGCCATCGCCAACCCCAAGCGGCCTCTGGTGGCCATCCTGGGCGGCAGCAAGGTGTCCAGCAAGATCGGTGTTATCAACAACCTGCTGGAGATCGCCGACACCATCATCATCGGCGGCGGCATGGCCTACACCTTCTCCGCCGCCATGGGCGGCAAGGTGGGCAACAGCCTGCTGGAGGCCGACTGGATGGACTACTCCCGTGAGATGATCGAAAAGGCCAAGGCCAAGGGCGTGAAGCTGCTGCTGCCCGTGGACACCGTCTGCGCCGACGCCTTTGCCGCCGACGCCAACAGCCAGGTGGTCAAGGCCGGTGAGATCCCCGATGGCTGGGAGGGCCTGGACATCGGCCCCGAGACCGTGAAGCTGTACTGTGACGCCGTGGCCGACGCCGGCACCGTTATCTGGAACGGCCCCATGGGCGTCTTCGAGTTCCCCGCTTTCGCCAAGGGCACCGAGGCCGTGGCCGAGGCCCTGAGCCGCACTTCCGCCATCACCATCATCGGCGGCGGCGACAGTGCGGCTGCCGTGGAGCAGCTGGGCTACGCCGACAAGATGACCCACATCTCCACCGGCGGCGGCGCCTCCCTGGAGTTCCTGGAAGGCAAGGAGCTGCCGGGCGTGGCGTGCCTTCTGGATGCCTGAATAGGACCTGCGCGCCGACGGCGGTGCATAGGGGTCCCCGCCGAGCCCCAGCGCAGCGGTCTCGGTGGGGAGAGGCGGAGCGGCGAAATGAGTGAGCTTTTGCCGGAAGGCGGAAGCGAGGGATATGGAGCCCGTTCCGGCGAGGCATTGAAGCCAGTGTATTTTCACCAGATACACGTCCTGGCGAAAATAGATTTTATTTCATTGATTTGACATCGGCGAACCAATCGGAAGACCCGAAACGCATAGCTTTGCTTCTGTTTATCAACTTTTTCCGTATTTATTTCTTGGGAGGGCTTGACAAACAGGCTGGTATTTTGTATAAAATAATGGTTTGCGCATAACAGAAGGGGAAACACGCCCTTTCTGAGAACATTTCCCGGCACAGAGCGCCCGTGGGACTCACGGCTCCGCATGATCGTTCAGACATAAATTAAAGGAGACGAAAAACATGAACCGCAGATACCGCAAGACTGTCATCGCCGGCAACTGGAAGATGAACATGACTGCCACCGAGACCAAGAAGTTCGCTGAGGACATCAAGAAGATCATGCCCCGCGCCAAGTGGTGCGAGACCCTGATCTGCGTCCCCGCCTGCAACATCCCCGCCGCCGTCAAGGCCTTCAAGGACCTGCGTATTTCCGTGGGCGCCGAGAACGTCTACTTCGAGGAGAAGGGCGCCTACACCGGCGAGGTTTCCGCTGACATGCTGAAGGACCTGGGCGTGAAGTACGTCATCGTCGGCCACAGCGAGCGCCGGCAGTACTTCTGCGAGACCGACCAGACCGTGAACAAGAAGGTCCACGCCGTCCTGAACGCCGGCATGAACCCCATCATCTGCGTGGGCGAGAGCCTGGAGCAGCGTGAGACCGGCATCACCAACGAGTGGATCGCCCTGCAGGTAAAGAGCGCCCTGTACGGCGTGCCCGCCGACAAGCTGCGCCGCTGCATTATTGCCTATGAGCCCATCTGGGCCATCGGCACCGGCAAGACCGCCACCGCCGAGCAGGCCGGCGAGGTCTGCTCCAACATCCGCGCCACCATCCGCAGCCTGTACGGCGCCCGGGTGGCCCGCAGCGTCACCATCCAGTACGGCGGCTCCATGAATCCCAAGAACGCCGCCGAGCTGCTGGCCCAGCCCGACATCGACGGCGGCCTCATCGGCGGCGCTGCCCTGAAGCCCGAGCAGTTCGTGGACATCATCAACGCCGCGAACCAGGAGTAATATCGCGGGAGGGGAGCAGGCTCCCCTCCTAACCACCCCACCACCGGTGACATCGGTCACTGGTGAACGCCGCTCCCCCGGCGGCTGAGTCGGGGTATTTTTGTCAGGTACAGAAGGTGAATTGCCCAAAGTGGCAAGATTGCGCCAGCAGGCACGTGTCGGAGCCAACCGCCCGCAGGGCGGCTCTTGGGCGGAGACGAAGCCCCTCTGGAGGGCGCCCTGACAAAAATACTTGAAATTTCTTCATTCGCCTCCGGCGAATGAACTGGGGGAACCGTGGGTTCCCCCTAGTCCCCCTCCTCTGGAGGGGGCGGGCTTGAGCGAAACGAGGTTTTTATGAACAAAACACCGACTACTTTGATCATCATGGACGGCTTCGGCCTCACCGGCGGCACCGTCGGCAACGCCATCCGGGCCGCCGCCACGCCGCGGCTGGACCAGTTCTTCCAGGAGTTCGCCCACACCACCCTCCAGGCCTCCGGCCTGGACGTGGGTCTGCCCGACGGGCAGATGGGCAACAGCGAGGTGGGCCACACCAACATCGGCGCCGGCCGGGTGGTGTTCCAGGACCTGCCCCGCATCACCAAGTCCATCGCCGACGGGGACTTTTTCACCAATCCCGCCTACAACCACGCCATGGACGCCTGCAAGGAGAAGGGCACCGCCCTCCACCTGATGGGCCTGCTGAGCGACGGCGGCGTCCACTCCCACCTGACCCACCTGTTCGCCCTGTTGGAGCTGGCGAAGCGGAAGGGCCTGGAGCGGGTCTATATCCACGCCTTCCTGGACGGACGGGACGTGTCCCCCACCTCCGGCGCCGACTTTGTGGCCCAGACGGTGGAGAAATGCCGGGAGATCGGCGTAGGCAAAATCGCCACGGTGATGGGCCGCTACTACGCCATGGACCGGGACAAGCGCTGGGACCGGGTGGAGCAGGCCTATGACGCCATGGTCTACGGCGAGAGCGCCCACTTCAACCCCGTGCCCGTGGCCGCGGTGAAGGACTCCTACGCCGCCGGCATCACCGACGAGTTCGTGGAGCCCGTGGTCTGCGACGCCGAGGGCACCATTTCCGACAACGACAGCGTTATCTTCTTTAACTACCGCCCTGACCGGGCCCGGGAGATCACCCGGACCCTGGTGGACCCGGAGTTCGACGGCTTTACCCGTCAGTTCTTCCCCGTCACCTTCGTGTGCAACACGGAGTACGACGCCTCCATGCCCAACGTGGAGGTTGCCTTCCCCCGTGTCACCGTCCGCAACGGCCTGGGCGAGTTCCTCAGCCAGATGGGCATGACCCAGCTCCGCATCGCCGAGACGGAGAAGTATGCCCACGTCACCTTCTTCTTCAACGGCGGCAGCGAGACCGTCTTCCCCGGCGAGGACCGGGTGCTGGTGCCCTCTCCCAAGGTGGCTACCTATGACCTTCAGCCGGAGATGAGCGCTTTCGAGGTCTGCGACAAGTGCGTAGAGCGCATCGAGTCCGGCGCCTACGACGTTATCATCCTGAACTTCGCCAACTGCGACATGGTGGGCCACACCGGCGTCTACGAGGCCGCCGTGAAGGCCGTGGAGACCGTGGACACCTGCGTGGGCAAGGTGGTGGACGCCACGTTGAAGATGGGCGGCATCGCCATGATTACCGCCGACCACGGCAACGCCGAGCAGATGGAGGAGCCCGATGGCTCTCCCATGACCGCCCACACCACCAATCCGGTGCCCTTCATCCTCTGCGGCGCCGGCACGGAGCTGCGGGAGGGCGGCCGCCTGGCGGACATCGCCCCCACCATGCTGGACGTGATGGGCCTGGCCTGTCCCGAGGAAATGGACGGAAAGACCCTGATCGTGAAGTAAAAAGAAACAAAAAAGGCGCGCCGCTGTGAACGGCGCGCCTTTTTTAGGTGTATAGACTGCGGAAAAAATGCCCATACTTCCCTCAGACCCAAAATTTTGAGGGAGGGATCTACATGATCAAGAAACTCAAATCCGTCCTGGGCGGCGGAGGCTTTTATGTGGTGCTGGCGGCCTGCGTGCTGGCGGCGGGCATCGGCGGCTACTTCCTGCTGGCGGAAGGCCCGGAGGCGCCTGCGCCGGAACAGGCGGAAGCCCCCGCCTCGTTGGAAGCGGCATCGCCGGTAACAGATATGCCGGCCCAGACGGCGCCGGAGCCTGAAAAACCGAAGATCGCGGAGGCGCCGAAGCCCGTTTCGGCAGCTCCGGAGCCGGTGGACAACACCCCGGTGGCAGCGGCAGTGCCCAAGCTGGTGGTTTCACCTTTGAAGGGAGAGGTGCTGACCGCCTTCTCCGTGGACCAACTGGTGTACAGCGAGACTCTGGGGGACTGGCGGACCCATGACGGCATGGATATCGCCGCCGACGCCGGCACCAGGGTCCTGGCCGCCAGCGGGGGACAGGTGGTCTCCGTCACAGAGGACGCTCTGATGGGCACCACCGTAGTGCTGGACCACGGGGACGGCTACCAGACCACTTACGCCAGCCTCCAGGCCAAGCCTACCGTGGCAAAGGGCGATACCGTCACCGCGGGACAGGTCATCGGCGCCGTGGGCACCACGGCCGCCGCGGAATCCGCCCAGGGGCCCCACCTGCACTTCTCCGTCACCAAGGACGGCGACGCGGTGGACCCGGAGGCGTATCTGAACAAATAAAGATCAGGCGCTTCGGAATGTTCCGGAGCGCCTGATCACTTTAAACAGGAAGGCCAGCCCACGCGGAGCAGAGAAAGGCTCCGACGGCGGGAAGCGCGGCGCACTGTACATAGGGATGGAACCAGAGCTGCCACCGGCCGGGATAGCTGGGGAATTGCTGACGGTCCTCCTGTGGGAGGTGGCGGTATTGGATGGCGGTGTAAAACGCCAGGACGGTAACAGCCAGCCACACCGCCAGCCAGAGCCGGAAAAGCTTCCAACCCGCGGCCATGGTCAGGAGGCCGGTGCAGAGAAGCAGCATCTCGCCGTCGCAGACCCATTTATGGCAGGCGCATATCCGTTTCCAGTCCATAGCTTTACGCCGCTGCCCCCTTCATCCTGGCATTGGCGCTGCGGACGGTGCGGCGGAGAAAGATGGCGCTGAGGGTAACGGAGGCGATCTCCGCGATGGGGAAGGACCACCATACCAGCTCCAGCCGGCCGGTCTGGGCCAGGAACCAGGCCGCTGGCAGCAGCACCACCAGCTGGCGGCACACGGAGACCACCATGCTGTACACAGGATTTCCGATGGCCTGGCACACAGAGCCTGCGATGATGCAGAAGCCCGCCAGCAGGAAGGAGATGCTGATGATCCGCAGGGCGGGGATGCCGATGGCCGTCATCTCGGCGGAGGCGTCGAACAGGGACAGCAGCGTGGCGGGAATGGTCTGGAAGGCCAGAAAGCCCAGGAACATAATGCTCACGGCGGTAAAAATGGTCAGGCGCACGGTCTTCCAAACCCGCTCCGGCCGGGCGGCGCCGCAGTTATAGGAAATGATGGGCACCATGCCGTTGTTCAAGCCGAAGATAGGCATGAAAATGAAGCTCTGGATCTTGAAGTAGGCGCCGAACACCGCCGTGGCGGTGGGCGTGAACACGAAGAGGATCTTGTTCATGCCGAAGGTCATGACGGAGCCGATAGACTGCATGACGATGGAGGGGACGCCCACCCGATAGATCTCCAGGGCCACAGGCCTGTCCCAGCAGATATAACGGGAACGGATGTGGATGTCCGGGTTGCATTTCAGATTCAGGAGGATCGCCAGAATCGCGCCCACGAACTGGCCCAGCACCGTGGCCACCGCGGCGCCGGCCACGCCCAGCCTGGGCGCGCCCAGCAGGCCGAAAATGAAGATGGGGTCTAAGGCGATGTTGGTGATAGCGCCGGCCAACTGGGAGAACATGGCCAGGGTGGTCCGGCCGGTGGACTGCAGGAGACGCTCAAAGCAGAACTGGCAGAAAATACCCACGGACAGGCCCAGACAGATGCGGGTGTAGGAAGTGCCCATCTCCACGATCTCCGGCACGCTCTTGGCCTGGGCCAGAAAGAAGGGCCGGGAGAGAAACAGGCCGATGAGGGCGAACACCACAGCGCTGCACAGGGACAGAAAAATGCCGGCGCCGGCGGCCCGGTCGGCCATGTCCTGCCGCTTTTCGCCCAGGGAACGGGACAGCAGGGCATTGATGCCCACGGCGGTGCCTGCGCCCACGGCGATCATCAGGCTCTGGAGGGGGAAGGCCAGGCTCACGGCGTTGAAGGCGTTTTCACTGATGCGGGAGACGAACACGCTGTCCACCACGTTGTACAGAGCCTGGACCAGCATGGAGATCATCATGGGGATGGCCATGCCGGCCAGGAGCCGACCCACAGGCAGGACGCCCATTTTATTTTCCTGAGGTGCCGCGCCTGCGGCGGGGGTATGATCGTTCATCTCTGATGTTCCTTTCTGTTCCTAACATACAGAAAAAGGACGCGGCTCTTGCGGCCGCGCCTCTTTCACAGGGGCGCCGCCCCTGCACCCCGCCGGCTTTTTGAAAAAAGCCGGCGGCAAAAATTTTACTTTTTCAGTTCGCCGGTGGCCAGCTGGGTCAGGTAGGCGTTCAGGAACCCATCCAGGTCGCCGTCCATCACGCCGTCGATGTTGCTGGCAGCACCCCACACGCCTCCGGCGCGCGGGGACCCCGCATTGGACTCAAATGGCCGGGCAAAGCCCGTCCATTTCAAGGTTTTGCTCCGCAAAACGCTTGTGCGCCGCACTTGCGGCGAAAACCAGCAGCATCGTCTTACTTTTTCAGTTCGCCGGTGGCCAGCTGGGTCAGGTAGGCGTTCAGGAACCCA
>CAMCDX010000062.1 GCA_945873695.1 uncultured Clostridia bacterium
ACCCCACTTATTAGATAGTATATCATACTGTCTAACAAATGGGGTGCAGTTCATTTTACGGCTTGCCGGTTTTTGCGTATTTGCTTCTGAAAGGGGACATCCCCCAGCCGGTCACCGGCTCCGCAGCTGCCAGAACGCAACGGCACTGGCCGCGGCCACGTTCAGGGAGTCCACGCCGTGGGACATGGGGATGCGAACGGTGTAATCACAGTCAGCGATGGTGGAGGCCGCCAGGCCGTCGCCCTCCGTCCCCAGCACGATGGCCAGCTTTTCCTCCGCCATAAGGCGGGAGTCCTCAATGCTGACGGCGGTGTCGCTGAGGGCCATGGCGGCAGTTTTGAAGCCCAGCTTCCGCAGCCGCGCCATGCCCCGCTCCGGCCACTCCGAGGGCGTGACGCCAATGCGGGTCCAGGGCACCTGGAAGACGGTGCCCATACTGACCCGTACCGCCCGACGGTACAGCGGGTCGCAGCAGGTGGGAGTGACCAGCACGGCGTCGATGTTCAGCGCGGCGGCGGAGCGGAAGATGGCACCTACATTGGTGGGGTCTACGATCCCCTCCAGTACCGCCACCCGGCGGGCGGCGGCGCACAGCGCCTCCACATCGGGCAGCCGGGGCCGGCGCATGGCGCACAGCACGCCCGGGGTCAGCGCATAACCGGTCAGCTTCGCCAGCAGCTCCCGGTCGGCGGTGTAGACGGGGATGTCTCCGCACCGGGCGATGATGTCCCGGCCCTGGCCGGGGATGTGCCTGCGCTCCATCAGAAGGGACACCGGCTCGTATCCGGTGTCCAGGGCACGCTGGATGACCTTGGGGCTCTCCGCCACGAAGACGCCTTTCTCCGCCTCCAGCCGGTTGCGCAGCTGGGCTTCCGTCAGGCGGGCGAAGACGTCCAGCTCCGGCGCGGCGAAGTCGCTGATCTCAATGATGTTTGGCATACTCATTTCCTCCCGGCGGCAAAGCCGAAGACGGTGCCGCAGGCGCCGCCCACCAGATGCATGAAGTTGGCCACGTTGTCCCGGACAAAGAAAATGGAATAGACCTCCTGCCCTAGGTACAGCGCCGCCACCAGCAGCAGCGTCACGGGGACACGGCCGTTTTTCATGCCCGCCAGGGAGGCCAGCATGATGAGCATGAACACGATGCCGCTGGCTCCCAGCAGGGCGGTGCCGGGGAAGAACACGCACTGGAGAATGCCGGACACCAGCGCTGTCAGCAGGATGCCCCACAGCAGGGGCAGGCTGCCGTATTTCTCCTCCAGGGGCGGCCCCACCACCAAGAGCAGCAGCATATTGCCCAGGAAGTGCTCCACGCCGGCGTGGCCCAGGACATGGCCCAGCAGCCGCACGTAGAACAGCGGGTCCGCCGGGGAGGAGCGGTAGACGGAGAAGAGATGGGCTGTGGTCCAGCCACCGGTGAGCCGTCCCAGCACCAGGGACGACAGGGACAGGAAGAAGAACGTCAGGATCACCGGGGAATTGTATTGCAGCTTTTTCATGGGGCGACTCCCTTCGGCCTCAGCCCAGGGGCTGGAAGGTCTCGCCGGTCAGCAGGTCGTGCCAGGAGAAGACGCCGTCCTCCATCAACATATAGCTGTGAGGCGTACCGTCCTTGGGCAGGGACAATGAGCCGGGATTCAGATAGGTGTAGTCTCCGCAGGGCCGTTCCACCGGGAGGTGGATGTGGCCGCAGAGGAGAAAGTCGCCCTTTTGCAGGGGCGGCGGGTTGTCCGGCCCGGCCAGGTGGCCGTGGGCGGCGTAAATGGTGCGGCCGTCCAGATGCAGCAGACTGTATTCCGCCAGAATGGGGAACTCCAGCACCATCTGGTCCACCTGGGCGTCGCAATTGCCCCGGACGCACAGCAACCGGTCTTTGGCGCCGTTCAGCAGGGCGGTGACCGCCTTGGTGTCGTATTCCTCCGGCAGGTCGTTCCGGGGGCCGTGGTACAGCAGGTCGCCCAGCAGCAGGATGCGGTCCGCCCGGACCTCCTCGGCGGCCTGGAGCATCCTGCGGCAGTAAAGGGCGGAGCCGTGGAGGTCGGAAGCGATGAACAGTTTCATATCGGCAAAACTCCTTTGTGTCGTCATGGTCCCATCATACCCCGGATGACGGCGGGAATCAAGCGCCGCCCGCCCCGCTTTTTTACGAAATGGTTACAAAAGCAGCCCTCGCCTTGACAGTTTGCCCCCATGCGGCTATGATCGGGATGAGATTACAGAAGAGGAGGGAAAGGATGATTTCCATTTTCCGCTGAAAACAAGATCGGTGCCGCCTGCCCTTGGAAAAGAGCTGCTTTGTGCTGCGCGGCGCCGGAAGCGGGAAAGTGCATCATCCTTTGTCTCAGACCATTTCCGTCTCCCTGTCTGTCAGGGAGACCAGTCCGTCATGGTATGGGCCGCGGGAGCTTTCCCGCGGTCCATTTTTACCGTGAGGAGGAGTTTTTGATGGCTTTGCTTTCTGTGCGGGACTTGACCTTCGCCTATCCGGGCAGCGGAGATCCCGTCTTTGACCACATCAGCTTCCAGCTGGATACGGACTGGAAGCTGGGCTTCCTGGGCCGCAACGGCCGGGGAAAGGCCACCTTTCTGCGGCTGCTTCAGGGACAGTACGAATACGGCGGCACCATTGCCGGGGTGCCGGAGACTGCCTATTTTCCCTGCGAGGTGCCGGACCCGACCAAAATGACCATGGAGGTCCTCTCCAACGCCTGCCCCCGGGCGGAGGAGTGGGAGCTGCTGCGGGAGACGGGCTTGCTGGGCATCGCCCCGGAGGCGTTGTACCGGCCCTTTGAAACGCTGTCCAACGGGGAGCGGACCAAGACCCTGCTGGCGGCGCTGTTCTGCGGGGAGGACCGGTACCTGCTCATCGACGAGCCGACGAATCACCTGGACATCGCCGGGCGGCGGGCCGTGGCCGCCTACCTGCGGCGGAAGGGCGGCTTTCTGCTGGTATCCCACGACCGGGATTTCCTGGACGGCTGTGTGGACCACATCCTGGCCCTGAACAGGACTGGGACGGAGGTCCGAAGTGGGAATTTCTCTACCTGGTGGGAGAGCAAGGAGCGGCGGGACGCCTTTGAGCAGGCACGGAACGACCGGCTCCAAAAGGAGATGGACCGCCTGCGGCAGGCGGCGGAGCGGACCGGCGGCTGGTCGGACAAGGTGGAGGCCGACAAGACCGGCACCCGAAATTCCGGCTTGCGGCCGGACCGGGGCTATATCGGCCACAGGTCTGCCAAGCTGATGCAGCGAAGCAAGTCCATCGAGGCCCGGCGGCAGAAGGCTGTGGAGGAAAAAGCGTGCCTTTTGAAGGACCTGGAGCGGGCGGACAGCCTGAAGCTCCGGCCCCTGACGGCCCGGGGACGGCTGCTGGAGGCGCGGGACCTGGCCCTCTTTTACGGGGAAAAGAAGGCCTGCGGGCCATTGACCTTCTCCCTGGATCCGGGGGACCGGCTGGCCCTGGAGGGCGCCAACGGCAGCGGAAAGTCTACGCTGCTGAAATTCCTCCGGGGGGCGGACATCGCCCACACCGGCAGAGTGCGGATGGCCTCGGGGCTGGTGCTGTCCTATGTGCCCCAGGATATCAGCCATCTCCGGGGCAGTCTGATGGACTACGCCCGGGAGAGCGGTGTGGACCGGACGCTGCTGCTGGCCATTCTGCGGAAGCTGGACTTTCCCCGGGAGCAGTTTGAAAAGGATATGGCGGACTGGTCCGCTGGGCAGAAGAAAAAGGCCCTCATTGCCCGGAGCCTGTGCCAGAGCGCCCACCTGTATCTCTGGGACGAGCCTCTGAACTATATCGATGTCTGGTCCCGGATGCAGATCGAGGAGCTGCTGCTGGTATACCGGCCCACCATGCTGCTGGTGGAACACGACGGCGCCTTTCGCCGGAAGGTCGCCACCAAAACAGTTCGGCTGTGAAAAAGAGGTCCGGCGCAGCCAGACCTCTTTGCGATGCTCAGTGGTCGAATTTATCGATGGTGACGCTGCCGCAGAACTGGGCCTTTAAAGTCTGAAGTTTTGCGAAGACCTCCGTCTCGCAGTGGGCCTTCTGGAGGGCGGGAGAGGTCCAGGTCTCCACCAGCAGCAGGTCGTCGGGGGCCTCGGCGGCGAAGAAGTAATCGTATTTCACGTTGCCTTCCTCATGGATGGAGTTTTCCCGGACACCCAGGGCGCACAGGGCCTGGTAAAAGTCCTCCCGCTGGCCGGGCTTGCAGTGATAGGTGACGTTCCAAGTTAACATAAGCTCTATCTCCTTTTCAAATTTAAAGTTCGGGCACCAGCCGGGCCATGTCTTCCGGCAGGGGCGCGGTGAGGCGCAGAACCTCCCCGGTGACAGGGTGGGTCAGGGTCAGGGCGTAAGAATGGAGGGCGGGCCGGGTGATCAAATCTGGGTCCTCGGTGCCGTAGAGCCAGTCCCCCGCCAGGGGACAGCCGATGGAGGCCATGTGGACCCGCAGCTGGTGGGTCCGCCCCGTCTCCGGGAGGAGTTTCACCAGGCACAGACTGCCGCCCTTTGCCAATACTTCATAGTGGGACACGGCCTGCTGTCCGTCGGGCCGGACCATCCGGGCGATGGCGGAGCTTTCGTCCCGGCCGATGGGGGCGTCGATGGTGCCCGATTCCGGCTCCGGGCAGCCGACACAAATGGCCCGGTACTCCCGGCGGAAGCGGCCGGTGTGGAGGCTGCGGCGCAGCAGGTCGTGGACGTAGCCGCTTTTCGCCACCACCATGAGGCCTGTGGTGCCCTTGTCCAGCCGGTTGACCGAGTGGAACACGAAGTCTGTCCCCCGTTGCCAGGCCAGGGCGCCCGCCACGGTGGGGGTGTCCGGCAGGAAGTTGGAGGCGTGAGCCGTCATGCCGGCGGGCTTGTCCACCACCAGCAGGTGGCCGTCCTCCCACACGACAGGCAGGGGCCAGTCGCCGGGAGTGGGCCGGACCTTGGGCGGCCGGTGGTCGCCGGTCTCCACCCGCAGAACGTCCCCGGTGTGGAGGACAAAGGTGGTCCGGGTGTGGTTCCCATTCACCAGGATGCCGTTCTCCGCCCGGGTGAGCCGGGAGATGGCGTGGGAGGAGAAGTGGAGTTTGGCTTTTAAGATGTGGCGGACGGTGGAGCCGTCCTCCTCCGCCGTGATGGTTTTCGTGATGGTCTCCAACGGCCCGCCTCCTTTCGGCTTTCAGAATAGCATAAAAATCGGGATTTGCATAGCCAAAACGAAACAGATGTGGTAAAATACTCCCATTATACAGTTTCATCATCAGGAGGCCACTATGCTGTTATCCGCGGAACACATCTCCATCAACTTCGGCAGCCGCCAGCTGCTGGAGGATGTGAACTTTTATCTGAATGAGAACGACAAGGTCGGCGTCATCGGCATCAACGGCACCGGCAAGTCCACCTTCCTGAAAGTCCTGGCAGGCGTCATTGAGCCGGACACCGGGCGCATCTCCCGAAACCCCAACGTGCAGGTCAGCATCCTGGCCCAGAACCCGGCGATGGACGACAACGCCACAGTGCTGGAACAGGTGTTTCTCCACTTCCCGGCAGAATTCCGGGCGCTGAACGAGTACGAGGCAAAAGCCATGCTGAACAAGCTGGGCATTACGGACCACAGCCAGAAGGTGGGAACTCTCTCCGGCGGCCAGCGAAAGCGGGTGGCCCTGGCGGCGGCCCTGATTCACCCGGCGGACGTGCTGGTGCTGGACGAGCCCACCAACCACCTGGACGCGGAGATGACCGCCTGGCTGGAGGACTGGCTCCGCCGCTTCAAGGGCGGCCTGGTGATGGTAACCCACGACCGCTACTTCCTGGAGCGGGTGGTGAATCACATCACGGAGCTGAGCCGGGGCAAGCTGTACCACTACGAGGCCAACTATTCCAAGTATCTGGAGCTGAAGGCCCAGCGGGCGGAGATGGCGGAGGCCAGCGAGCGCAAACGCCAGTCCATCCTGCGGGTGGAGCGGGAGTGGATCATGCGGGGATGTCGGGCCCGGACCACCAAATCCAAGGAACGCATCCAGCGGTATGAGGCCCTGCTGGACCAGGACGCCCCGGAGACCGACGACGCGGTACAACTGGCGGCAGCCTCCAGCCGCCTGGGCAAGAAGATCATCGAGCTGAAGGACGTATCCAAGTCCTTTGACGGCCGTCCCATTATCAGCCATTTTTCCTACAACCTGCTGCGGAACGACCGCATCGGCATCGTTGGCCGCAACGGCGCGGGAAAGTCCACCCTGCTGCACACCATCGCCGGGGAGCTGACGCCGGACGCCGGTACCGTGGACATGGGCACCACGGTAAAGATCGGCCACTTCTCCCAGGAGGGAAGGGAACTGGATCTGAACCAGCGGGTCTACGACTTCATCCACGACATCGCCGACGAGGTACGGACAGACGAGGGCACGTTCACCGCCAATCAGATGATGGAGCGGTTTTTGTTCCCCGGCGACCTCCAGTCCGTGCCCATCGGGCGGCTGTCCGGCGGCGAGCGGCGGCGGCTGTACCTGCTGTCGGTGCTGATGGAGGCGCCCAACGTCTTGCTGCTGGACGAGCCTACCAACGACCTGGACGTGATGACCCTCTCCATTTTGGAGGACTACCTGCAGGGCTTCCCTGGCCCCATTCTGACGGTGTCCCACGACCGCTTCTTCCTGGATAAGCTGGCGGAATCCATCTTTGAGGTCCGGGGGAACGGCCAGATCCTACGATACACCGGCAACTGGTCCGACTGGGCCCGGAAACGCAGAGAAGAGGACGCCCCCGTGAAAGTGGAAAAACCCAAGGCGGCGGAGCGTCCCCGGGAGCGGAAGCTGAAGTTCTCCTATAAGGAGCAGCTGGAGTTCGAGACCATCGATGACGATCTGGCCGCTCTGGAGGCGGAGGTGGCGGCCTGCGAGGAGGAACAGGGCCGCTGCGGCAGCGACTACGTGAAGCTCCAGGAGCTCCAGGCCCGGCAGGCGGAGCTGGAGGCGAAGCTGGAGGAAAAGACGGAGCGGTGGGTCTATCTCAATGAGCTGAAAGAAAAAATCGACGCCCAGAACGGATAGGTACGTGACAGAACCAGGAGAACATGATACAATAAAAAATACACTATCATTACGCAGCCGTGGAAAGGGGGCGCCTGTGGAACATTTGGGCAATTCCCACATCGAAGGGATCCAAAACGAATACAGGCGCATCAACGCCCAGTGGCTGCGGACCCAGTATCGGATGCTGATCTGGCTGGCTCTGTTCACCGCCGCCATGGAAACGGTGATGTTCTTCGTGCTGGACCGGATAGACGCCATTACCACCAGCAGCACGGTTTACCTGCTGAAGTACCTGGTGGCGCCCTCGGGCTGCAACCTGGCCATCTGCGCCGCGGCGGTGCTGCTTATGCGGAGCCGGCAGTCCGACAAGTGGAAGATGTACGCCGTCTCACTGCTCACTGTGGTCATGGCTTTCCTGGTTTACTCCTTCCACTCCGTTTTCTACCCGTTGTTCCTGGTGTTCGTCATTCCCATGCTGCTGACCACGGCCTACGGAGAGCGGAAGCTGACCACCGTCACCGGTGTGACCTGCGTCATCAGCAAGGCCGCGTCGGACCTGTTCCTGCGCTGGGACCCCCAGGAGACCTACGTTTTGTCCAGCCGGGACGCTCTGGTGAACTTCGGACTGTCCCTGGTTCTGCTGGCGCTGTTCTACGTGGTCTGCCTCCAGCTGCTCACGGTAGAGCAGGAGAAGAACGAGGCCAGTATCAATCTGGAGCGGGAGCGGCAGCGGTACCAGGAGGAGGCGGTCACTGACTCGCTGACCCGGGTGGGCAACCGACAGGCTCTGCGGGCGGCCTTCCAGCGGATGGAGGAGCTGCAGGACAGCCAGAGGTATTTCCTGGCCATGATGGACCTGGATGATTTCAAGCAGCTGAACGACACCTACGGCCACAGCCAGGGAGACCGGTATCTCCAGGCAATGGGCGAGGTGCTGCGGCAGGTTGCCACAGACCGGATACAGCCTTTCCGCTTCGGCGGTGACGAGTTCTGCGTTCTGTTCCGGGACTGTGGGCGGGAGGAGGTCTACTCCGTTTGCCGGAGTATTCAGGAGCGGTTCCGCCGGGAGGAGATCCACTGGCTGTGCAAGTCTGTTTCTGTCAGCATCGGCGCGGCGGAGCACCTGCGGGGCGAGCGGCCAGCCCGCCTGCTGGACCGGGCGGACACGGCGCTGTACCAGGCCAAACAGGAAAAGGGCAGCGTCTACATCGAAAAAGCGTGAACGCCTCATGCCCTGGGCATGAGGCGTTTCGTCACATACGGTTGGACTTGTCCCCAGCGTACCAGAGGTTCCAGGTCTGGCGGTAGACCAGGGCGGTCTCCTCCGTGTGGCAGACCATCCGAACCCGCTCCGGCAGGTCGTGGGCGTCCAGAAAGTCCATGATGGCTTTCAGTGCCACCGTGGCGGCCTGGGGGAGGGGGTAGTGGTAGACGCCGGTGGAGATGGAGGGAAAGTCCACGGTCCGCAGGCCCTTTTCCGCCGCCAAAAGCAGACAGGAGCGGTAGCAGGAGGCCAGCAGGGCCGCCTCGCCGTATCCGCCGCCCTGCCAGATGGGGCCGGGGGTATGGATGACGTATTGGGCACTCAGCCGGTAGCCCGACGTGATTTTGGCCTTTCCGGTCTCGCATCCTCCCAGGGTCCGGCACTCCGCCAGCAGCTCCGGCCCGGCGGCCCGGTGGATGGCGCCGTCCACGCCGGAGCCGCCCAAAAGGGTGGTGTTGGCGGCGTTGACGATGGCGTCTGCGTCGGACTGGGTGATGTCGCCCACGATGATGGAGAATCGTTCCATGGTGATCCCTCCTTTTTTCTTCCAGTATACCCCGAAGAGAGAAAAACGCAAGCCCGCCGCGGCGGGAGACGATGTGTTCAGGGAAAGGAACAGACAGCATGACAAAAATCCTTTTTGTGTGCCACGGCAATATCTGCCGCAGTCCCATGGCGGAATTCGTGATGAAGGACCTGGTAAAAAAAGCGGGGCTGGCGGCAGAATTTGAGATCGCCTCCGCTGCCACCAGCACTGAGGAGATCGGCAATCCGGTGTATCCGCCCGCCCGGAGCAAACTGGCGGAGCACGGCATCAGCTGCGCCGGCCACGCTGCCCGGCAGCTGCGGCGGCAGGACTATGACCGCTGGGACTACCTGGTGGGCATGGACGGCGCCAATCTGCGGAACATGGGCCGCATCTGCGGCGGTGACCCCGCTGGAAAGCTGCACCTGCTGCTGGACTTTACGGACCGGCCCGGCGACGTGGCGGACCCCTGGTACACCGGGGACTTTGAGACGACCTGGCGGGATGTGCTGGCGGGCTGCCGGGGGCTGCTGGACTGTCTCCGGCGGGAGGGCAACTGACGGTTGCTTTACAGCGCCGGTGTCCTGTGGTAGGCTGATGCCAGGAGGCGAGAACATGGAATTTCAGGACGTATTCACAGACCTGCGGAAGAAAGCGGGTTTCTCCCAAAACGAGGTGGCGGATAAGCTCCACGTGACCCGGCAGGCGGTCAGCCGCTGGGAGCGTGGGGAGACGGTGCCGGAGGTGGAGACCCTTCAGGCCCTGTCCCGGCTGTTCGGCGTGTCCATCAACACCCTGCTGGGCAGTCCCAGGACCTTGGTGTGCCAGAGCTGCGGAATGCTCCTCAGCGATGACTTCCTGGCCCGGGAAGCGGACGGGAACTTTAATGAGAAATACTGCAAATGGTGCTGGGCCGACGGGCATTTTACCCAGGACTGCACCCTGGAGGAAATGGTGGAGCACTGCGTCCCCCTGATGCCCTTGGGCCAGACGGAGCCGGAGGCCTGCCGGGCTTATATGAGGAGCCTGCTGCCCACCCTGGAACGCTGGAAATAAAAGAGAAGCGCCGTGAAACGGCGCTTCTCAGGCTGTCGAAAAAGTCCGACGGACTTTTTCGACGCCTTCACAATACC
>CAMCDX010000063.1 GCA_945873695.1 uncultured Clostridia bacterium
CGAGGTATTGTGAAGGCGTCGAAAAAGTCCGTCGGACTTTTTCGACAGCCTGGGGAGCGGCAGACCGAACATTCCGTTCGGCCTGCCGCTCCTTTGCCGTTCCGAAGGGGAGGGGGGATCAAAAGCGCGACACCGGCCGCTCTGAGAGCAGCCGGTGTCGCAGGAGGTAAAGGAAAGAAACGCGGACGGCGTGAGGGAGAAACGCCGTCGTGTCATCAGAAAGACGCTCAGACGCTCTGGCTGGCCTTGTAGGCCTTGATGGCCTCGGTCAGCTTGGGAACGATCACGTGCAGGTCACCCACAATGCCCAGGTCGGCCAGCTTCATCATGGGGCAGGTCTCATCCTTGTTGATGGCAATGATGAACTCGGAATCCTCCATGCCGGCCAGGTGCTGAATGGCGCCGGAGATGCCGCAGGCGATATACAGGTTGGGGTGAACGGTCTTGCCGGTCTGGCCCACCTGGCGGCTCTTCTCGATCCAGCCGCTGTCCACGCCGATACGGGAGGAGGAGACCTCACCGCCCAGCTCCGCGGCCAGAGCACGCAGGGGCTCATAGCCCTCGGGACCGCCGACACCGCGGCCGCCGGAGACCAGGATCTTGGCGTCGGTGATATCCACGGCCTTCTTGTCGGAGTGGACCACGTCCAGAATCTCCACGTTCATGTCGGCCATGGTCAGGCCGGACTCGACCTTGATGATCTCGCCGGTGCGGCTGGTGTCCTTCTCGGGCATCGCCATGACGCCGGGACGGACGGTGGCCATCTGGGGCCGGTAGTTGCGGCAGACGATGGTGGCCATGACGTTGCCGCCGAAGGCGGGACGGGTCATCTTCAGGTTGCGGTCGGAGGTGTCCAGGGCGATGATCTTCTCCTCGGGCACGTTGGTGGACTTGCGCAGGTACTCCTGGTACTTCGCCACGTCTACGTCCAGACGGGTGCAGTCGGCAGTCAGGCCGGTGTGGATACGGCCGGCGATACGGGGGGCCATGTCACGGCCGATGCTGCTGGCGCCGAACAGGACCACGTTGGGCTCGTAGTTCTTGATGACATACTCGATGCCCTTCACATAGGGCTCGGTGGTGTAGTGCTCCAGCACGGGCTCGTCCAGGACCAGGACCTTGGAAGCGCCGTAGTGGATCAGGGTCTCCGCCTTGTCGGCGATCTGATAGCCCATCAGAACGGCAACGACCTGCTCACCCAGATCGGCGGCCAGCTTGGTGGCCTCGCCGATCAGCTCGTAGCTGACCTTCTGGATGTGGCCGTTGCGCTGTTCAATAACAACAAAAATATCTTTACTCATCGTCTCGTCCTCCCTCAGATGATGTGCCGCTCGATCAGCTTTTCCATGATGGCGGCGACGGCTTCATCGGCAGACAGGCCGGCCAGCACGGTACCGGCGGCCTTGGGCTGCTTGCCGAAAGACTGGAACACGTTGGTGGGAGAACCCTTCAGGCCGATCCACTCGGGATTCAGGGAATCCTTCAGGTCATCAAAGCCCCAAACGGTGACGTCCTTGTTGTAGGCGTCCACGATGCCGCCCACGTGCATGTAACGGGGCTCGGTCAGCTCGGACAGGGCGGTGACCAGGCAGGGCATCTGCACCTTCAGCATGTGGGCCTGATCCTCGTACTGGCGCTTGACGATCACGTGATCGCCTTCCACGTCCAGCTCCTCGGCGTAGCTGACCTGGGGGATCTTCAGCTGCTCGGCGATCTGGGGGCCCACCTGGGCGGTGTCGCCGTCGATGGCCTGGCGGCCGGTGATGACCAGATCGAAGCCGATCTTCTTCAGGCCGGCGGCGATGATGGTGGCGGTGGCGTAGGTATCGGAGCCGCCGAACTCACGGGCGGACAGCAGATAGGCGTCATCGGCGCCCATGGCCAGGGCTTCCCGCAGGGCCACGTCGGCCTGGGGGGGACCCATGCAGACGACGGTCACAGTGCCGCCGACCTTCTCACGCAGCTGCAAAGCGGCTTCCAGGCCGGCCTTGTCGTCGTGGTTGATGATGCTGGGCACGCCGTCACGGATCAGGGTGCCGGTCTTCGGGTCCAGACGAACCTCGGCGGTATCGGGGACCTGCTTGATACAAACAACGATTTTCATTTCTTCTGCACTCCCCTCTTACTTCAGCTTCATGGAACCGGAGATGACCATCTTCATGACCTCGGAGGTACCCTCGTAGATCTCGGTGATCTTGGCGTCGCGCATCATGCGCTCCACGGGATACTCACGGCAGTAGCCGTAGCCGCCCATGGCCTGCACGGCGAAGCGGGTGACTTCGTTGGCCACGTCGGAGGCGAACAGCTTGGCCATGGCGGCCAGGGGGCCGAAGGCCTCATGATTGTCCTCGGCGATGGCGGCGCGCCAGGTCATCAGACGGGCGGCGTCGATCTTGGTCTGCATCTCAGCCATCTTGAACTGGGTGTTCTGGAAGGAGTTGATGGGCTTGCCGAACTGCTTGCGCTCCTTGCCGTACTTGATGGCTTCGTTCAGAGCGCCCTGGGCGATGCCCACGGCCTGGGCGGCGATGCCGATACGGCCGCAGTCCAGAGCGCCCATGGCGATCTTGAAGCCCTTGCCCACGGGACCCAGGACACGGTCGGCGGGAACGCGGACGTTCTCATAGGTCACGATGCAGTTGCTGGCGGCGCGGATGCCCATACGCTCGATGTTCTCGCTGACGGTGATGCCGGGCATCTCCTTCAGGTCGACGATGAAAGCGGTCAGGCCCTTGGCGGCGGGGACGGTGCGGTCGGTCAGGGCGAAGACCACGCAGGTGTCGGCGAAGCCGGAGTTGGTGGTGAAGATCTTGGAGCCGTTCAGGACCCACTCGTCGCCGTCCTTCACGGCCACGGTCTGGGCACCCTGGACGTCGGAACCGGCGTTGGTCTCGGTCAGGCCGAAGCAGCCGGTCTTGCTGCCGTCGATCAGGGGACGCAGGTACTTCTGCTTCTGCTCCTCGGTACCGAAGTTGTTGATGCAGGAGCAGCACAGGGACGTGTGCACGGAGATGGTGATGCCGGTGCTGGCGTCCACCTTGGAGACTTCCTCCATGCACAGGGTGTAGGCCAGGGTGTCGGAGCCGCAGCCGCCGTATTCCTTGGAATAGGGGATGCCGAAGAAGCCGTACTTGTGCATCTTGGCAAGCAGATCCAGGTCATACTGCTCAGACTCGTCCATTTCCTTTGCCAGGGGCTTGATTTCCGTTTCCGCGAAGTTACGGAAAAGCTGCTGCTGGAGCAGATGGCTCTTGTCCAGTTTGAAATCCATAACTACCTCCTCATAAATTTACCGCAAGGAATTATCAACAAAAATTGGAACGCAAGTAATGGGAAAGCGCACATTTTGTATAAGCACATCTTAAACGACCAGATTCATTTTGTCAACATATAATTTGCATCCAAATGAATTAATTTTTTCCGCAAGAAATCCTGCCGGAAATCATTGACAAATGGCCGGTTTACCTGATATTCTATCTATTACGCTATCAAACTATTTTTGTGAAATGAGGGAGGGGCATTTCGTGGAACTGCAGGAGTGCATCAATTTTGAACTGACCAGTGTCCAGAACGCTGTCTTTAACTATTTTAAGGGAAAGCTGGCCCCGTTGGATGTGACGCCCATCCAATACGCCCTGTTGAAATGCCTTTGGACCGAGGATCTCCAGACGCCCACCCAGCTGGCCCAGACGCTGCGGCTGGACACGTCTTCCATTACCGGTATTCTGGCCCGGCTGGAGAAGAAGGAGCTGATCGAGCGGGTCTACAACCGTCAGGACCGCCGCAGCATCCACGTGCACCTGCTGGAGAGCGGCGCCGCGCTGCAAAAGCCCATCGAGACCATCATCGAGGAATCCAACCGGGAGATCACCGCCGGCATCGCCCCGGAGGACTACCGAAAGTTCCGCCAGCTGCTGGACGTTATCGAGAGCAACGCCAAAAACTGAACCGCTGAAAAAGACCCCCGCCGCTGTACGCGGCGGAGGTCATCTTTTTTATGAGGCCTTCTGGACGGAGTGGCGGTACCGCAGGGTCAGGACGGCGGTCAGGACCAGGCACAGGGCCTCGGAGCAGAGGGGGGTCCACCAGATGCCGCTGCCGCCGAACAGGGTCACCAGGCACCACAGGCAGCCGGCGATCATGAGGAAGCCCCGGGACAGGGAGATGAGGATGGCGTACCGGGCGCACTCCACGGCGGTGTAGTAGCCGCTGAAGATCACGTTGACGCCCACCAGCAGGAAGGAGAGACCGAAGATCCGGAACACCTCCGCGGAGTAGGCCCGCAGCTCCGGCATGTCCGCGGAGATGAAGAGGGAGACGATGCCCCCCGCGCCCAGCCAGGAGGGAACGGCCAGCACCAGCGTCAGCAGTCCCGCCGCAGCCAGGGCGTACTGCAGCAGCTTTCGGTCCACGCCGCGGGACCCCTGACCGTGGTAAAAGCTAACCAGGGGCTGCATACCCTGGGCGATGCCGGTCATGCTCATGACGATCAGGGTGTTCATATAGGCCACGATGGTGTAGCTCACCACGGCGTCGGTGCCGATGAAGCGGAGGATGGTGTGGTTGAAGAGAAAGGTCATCAGGCCGGCGGACAGCTCCGTGATGCCGGAGGGCACGCCCAGCTTACAGGTGCGCCACAGGAGGCCGGGAGAGAACCGGAACCGGGTCAGCCGCAGCCTGGCCTGGGGACCCAGGAAATAGACCAGGTAGGCGCAGCAGACCAGCACCTGGGCCAGGCCGGTGGCGAAGGCGGCACCGAAGATGCCCCAGGGCAGGATGAAGATGAAGCAGTAGTCCAGGACGCAGTTGATGACGGTGCCGGCGGTGACGAGAACGGTGGCCAGCATGGGCCTTCCGTCGGCTTTGATGAGGATCTCAAAATAGTAGGCCAGCATGAAGCTGGGGGCGAAGCAGGCGATGGTCCCCACGTAGTGCTCCACATAGACCCTTGTGGCGTCGTCGGCCCCCAGGAAGGCGGCCACCGGCCCCCGCCCCAGGAACACCGATACTGCCAGGAGCAGGGAGAGGGCCAGAGCGGTGAGCAGGTCCTGGGTATAGGCCCGGTTGGCCGCCTCCGGCTCGTCCCGGCCGAAGTGGATGGAGATGATGGTGGAGGCGCCCACGGCGATGATGAGGGAGAGGGCGAAGAGCGTGCTGATGAATGGCATGGAGATGTTGATGGCGGCCATGGCCAATTCCGAGACGCCCCGGGCCACAAACATCCCGTCCACCATGGTGTAGAGGGCGAACACCCACTGGGCCGCCACGCTGGGGAACAGGTATCGGATCAGCGTCCTCCGCAGGGAACGGTCCGCTGGCTGCATGGTTTTCGACCTCCTTTCCGGGGAACTCATATTCGGGTGATACGCCCGTCACGGATTACATAGGCCTCACCCATGATCCGGCTCTCGCCGTTTTCCACCAGCACGTAGCTGCCGTCGGGCAGGGCGTGGATGGTGCGCCCCATGCTGTCCGGCAGGGCCACGTCCTCAATGAGCCGCAGCCCGTCCAGCGTCTGGTCCCTTAAAACCTGATAGTGGGGCAGGATCATGACGGGCGTCAGGCCCAGGCCCTCCGGGAACCGGTCGTAGGTGGGGTCCGTGGTGTCGCCGGGCCACTCCGGCTGGGCGTAGACCACCTCGCCGCAGTTCATGGAGCCGCCGCTGATGGCCAGGATCACGCCGTCAAAATCCCGGATGAGCCGCTTCAGGTCCAGCCGATGGAAGAAGCGGTTCTGGGTGAGGGTGTGGCCGCCGGAGAGGATGACCACGTCGCTCTCCGCCAGCAGCTCCGGCAGGCGGTGGGCGGTGCGGCCGTCGCAGACCTCCAGCCGGGAGACAGGCAGGCCGCTGAGGGCGAAGGACGCCAGGAAATTATCCCGCATTCCGTCGTTCATCTCCCCGTTGTCCGGCTCGGCGCAGATAAGGAGGCAGCGGGCCTCCGCCGGCCAGACGGCGGTGAGCCGCTCCAGAAAGCCGTTCTCCGCGCTGAACCTGGAGGGCCGGGACTTCCGCGCGCCGTCCTCTATATATGTATCACCAGGGTTGCTGGTCAAAAATGCGATCATCACGCTTCGCTCCTTTCACGGTCCCGCCTGGGGGACAGGACCTTCTGATAGGGTACTCTAACAGGATTTTCGAAAACAGTCAAGCTGTCGAAAGGGCCCGGTACCCGGAAAGAAAAAAGAGGCTTGTGAAAGAATTGCCAAAGGCGCAGGGAGGCGCCCAATGCCGACTATGCATTCTACACAAAAAACAGGGGGATGATTGTCTAAAATGAAGATTGACTTTCCGGTCTGTTTCTGGATATAATAAACATGCAAATAATAAATGTCCAAAATAAATTCGCAGACAGCCCACAATTGAATATGGAACCGAATGACAACAGCCTGAGACGTTCCCTTGCGGAAGGCCGAAGCGGAAAGATGGGGCATGCAGCGAGTGCTCCATGGAAACTGACAGGTAAAAGAAAGACTGTTGGACGGTGCTTTGGAAAGACCATTTCAAAATGGCGCCAATGAGGCTATAACCAACTGGCAAAAAGACAGAGGAATTTACGCGAGTAAGGCTTCCTTTGTCTTTTTTTACCTAGTGAGCGGAATCGACGAAGGGGGCAGGCTCCCGGACCGCGCGCAGCGCGCGGCGAGACGGTTCCGCCTTTTTGCGTATATTTGACAAAGTTTGGCATCTGTCGGGCTTTGTTTGATATAGATGCGGTTACATCGATGGAAGCAAATTGAAAGGAGAGAAGAGATGAGTCAGAAAAGCACGGAATCCCTGAGAAAATCCAAAATGTCGACGATCGGCGTGGTGGCGCTGATTTTCTCCTTCGTCGCTGCCGGCGCGTTCGGCATCGAAGAGGCGATCTCCGCCAGCGGCCCCGGCGTGACCATTGCCATGCTGATCATTTTCCCCTTTATCTGGTCCTTCCCGCTGTGCGAGATGGTGGGAGAGCTGGGCTCCATCCTGCCCACGGAGGGCGGCGTTTACTCCTGGGGCAGAGAGGCCTTCGGTGAGTTCTGGGGTTGGCAGGTTGGCCTGTGGGCCGCGCTGACCACATGGCTGTGCCAGGCGGAATACTGCGCGCTGGTCGCCGGTTACGCGGCCAAGCTGATCGATCTTTCGCCCGCCGGGACCTACGCGGTGAAGATCGCCGTGGTGGTCGTCTTCACCATCGTCAATATCATCGGCCTGGACTGGCTGGAGAGACTGGAGACCTTCTTTACGGTGCTGGTCGTCGCGGGCTTCGCGGCGGTGGCCATCGTTGGCTTTATGAACTGGAACATGAACCCCATCGAGCCCTTCTTCAATCCGGAAGAAGGCCTGTTCCACTCCGTTGGTGAGGGCGTGGCCATCATCATCTGGATGTACATGGGTTATGAGTGCATGTCCAATATGGCGGGCGAGATGGATAATCCCCAGATCATCCCCAAGGCCATGCGCATCTCTCAGCCGGTGATCGCGCTGAGCTATATTCTGCCCACCCTGGCTGCTCTGGCGGCCATCGGCAGCTGGAGCGCCTGGTCCACCGAGTCCGGCGGCGGCGCTGTGGGCTACGCCGACGTGCTGATCCAGCATGTGGGCAACTGGGCAGGCGTGATGTTCATCATCATCGCCATCATTTCCAACTGCTCCATTTTCTGTTCCTATATCGCACACGGTTCCCGTGCGTTCTTCGTGATGGCCGACGACCATATGTTCCCGCCCATCATGAAGAAGGTGGACAAGCGGGGCATCCCCACGGTGTCCATCATCCTGCTGGCCATCTTCACCATCATCACCTGCCAGTTCGACTTCACCACGCTGGTCATGGCCACAAACCCCATCCAGATGTATCTGTATCTGATGCTGGTGGCCTGCGTCATCAAGTTCAGAAAGCTCTATCCCGTGGAGGAGCGGAAAAAGATGGGCCTGACCATCATGCCCGGCGGAAACACCGGCCTCTACCTGATGTCGGCCTCCGTGATCCTGGTCAGCCTGTTCGCCATCTACGTCAACGGCACGGATTACTTTGTCACCGGCTTCGTGGTGATCCTGGGCGGCCTGCTGGCGTACGTGCTGTGCAAGTGGGTCTACAAGGGCCGCGTCCTGGACGATCCCCAGCTCTATCCCCTGAACCCCAAGACCAAGCTGGACTTGGGCGACCTGATCAACATCGGCATGTATCTGGTGCTCTCCGGCGCCATGTCCCTGGGCGCCGCCGTCTTCCTGTACTTCTACGAGCGTGAATACGCCGTGGAGTATTACCTGGAAGAGTACGGCGAAGGCCTGTTCAGCAACTTCGGCGCGATGCTGGGTATCTGCGTGGCCCTGGGCGCCATCATGCTGATCGCCGGCGCCATCATGGTCCGGGTGGGCAAGAAGACCGAAGGCCCCAAGCTCAAGGAACTGCAAGTCACCAGAAAGAAAGAGCTGGACAATATGATCACGGCTCTCCATGGCACCCTTCCCGGTCAGGAAGCGGAATAATACATCAACAACCGATTATTCTTCGGCTGTCATAAAGACATAAGAATAAAAAAGGAGGATTTTTCAAGATGAAAAAAGTAATGGTATGCGGTTGTGGCGCCCAGGGTTCCACCATCTGCAGAAGACTGGACGAAGAGCCCAACATCGAAGAGGTCGTTTGCGCGGACTATAACCTCGCGGCTGCCGAGGCTGTGTGCAAGCTGATGAAGAAGGGCACCCCCAAGCAGGTCAACGCGGCTCACGTGGATGAGATCGCCAAGGCCGCCGAGGGCTGCGAGCTGATCGTCAACGTCATGCCCCTGGAGTTCGGCGTCAACGTGATGCAGGCCGCTCTGCAGATCAAGGCTTGCTATCAGGACCTGTCCGCCTGCGAGAATGTCGTGGAAGGCTTCCCCGCATACGACACCTGGCTGGAAGGCATCAAGTACATGTACACCGAGTATGGCCGCCGCTTCGCTGAGAACGGCACCACCGCCATCATCGGCACCGGCTCCGCCCCCGGCGTTATGTGCGTCATGGCCCGTAAGGCCGTCAACGAGCTGGACGAGTGCGACACCATCGCCTGCATGGTGTACGAGGGCACCCGCACCAAGCGCTTCATCCCCTTCTTCTGGTCTCCCGAGGTGGCTCTGTGCGATATGGAAGAGGACGCTTACGCCTTTGAGAACTGCGAGCAGATCCGCACCAAGCCCTTCAGCCGTCCCATCAAGCGTAACTGGCCCGAGTGCGGCCGCGAGGTGACCCTGGTGGAGCACGCTCACGACGAGCCCGTGTACATCGGCTTCAACCGCGAGAAGTACTTCAAGGGCTGCAAGAACGCCTACTTCAAGTACGGCGGAACCGGCATCGAGTTCTCCGAGGGCCTGTACAAGGCCGGCCTGCTGCACCACGAGCCCGAGGAGTTCGAGGGCCACGAGATCGTTCCCTTCGACTGGGTGCTCAAGCACATCCCCATGCCTCCGAAGGATCCCGAGGTCATCAAGTCCATCATCGATGAGGGTATCGTGGAAGACAACGGCGCCTTCGTCTGCGAGGCTTACGGCAAGAAGGACGGCAAGGACATCATGGTCGACCTGCACGTGTCCTCTCCCGGCCTGGAGGAGGCCTATGAGCGGGCCAAGATGACCGGCGAGATGTACCTGACCGGCCAGGGCGCTTTCCTGTACACCAAGCTGCTGGTCAACGACATGGTTCCTCAGAAGGGCCTGATCTCCTCCGATATGCTGGATGACCAGCAGGTGGAGCAGTACATCGCCTGGGCCAATGATCTGGGCATCACCTATACCATCGACATCAAGGAAGGCGTCAAGTTCGACGGCTGATTTGAGAGATTTCTGATTATAAAAGGAGACTGAAAGACAATGACTGTTCAGGAATATGTGGAAAGAGCCCGGGTAGCGGTGGAGCAGATCGCCG
>CAMCDX010000064.1 GCA_945873695.1 uncultured Clostridia bacterium
GAGGTATTGTGAAGGCGTCGAAAAAGTCCGTCGGACTTTTTCGACAGCCTGAGGCGCCGCTTTTGCGGCGCCTGCGCGGTTTCGGCATGTTTCAGAAGAACGCCTTCATGTAGGCCTCCAGGTCCGCCCGGGTGCCCATGTAGGGGCCTGGGGTCTCCATCTTCAGGGAGACCAGGGCGGTGGCGGTCTTCAGGGCGGTGGGGATGTCCTGGGTCAGCCGCTCGTTGATGTAGCTGGCGAAGGTGGTGTCGCCCCGGCCGGTGCGGCCGGACAGGTTCCGGGCCTTGATGGGGCAGGTGTAGATGTCCCTGCCGTCGTAGACCAGCACCTCACTGTTGTGGGTGATGAGGACCTCCTTGGCGCCCCAGTCGTACAGCATCTTCGCGGCGGCGGCCCGGTCGTCGGTGCCGGTGAGGATCTCCGCCTCGGCGGCGTCGGTCTTCAGGAAGCGGATGTAGGGCAGCATCTCCCGCTTGGCGGCCCAGTCGTGGTACACCATGCCGCCGTTCTCCACCCAGCGCAGCATGGTCTGGACGTCCACCGCCACCATGGCGCCCCGGGAGGCGGCGTAGGGGATCATCTCGTCGGGGATGTCGCCCCCCACCAGGCCCGCCAGATGCCAGATCTTGGCGTCGATCTCCGCCGGGACCTCCCCGGTCCGGTAGGGGTCGATGACGCTGTCCACCGTGGAGGTGCGGCGCTCCCGGTCCGGGGTGTGGTAGACGTTCTTGGTGACGAAGGAGTGGGCGCTGTGGACGGGGAACACGGTGATGTTGGGGGCGGCGGCGAAGGCGGCCTTCAGGTCCACCTTGGCGGTGTCCGCCTTGGGCAGCACCGCGATCTTGTGGCCGATGTTGGCGGCGGCGAAGCCGGAGTAGTACACCGCGCCGCCGGTGGCCCGGACGACGGTGCCGTCGTAGTCCACGTTGGTGTCTTCCGCGATCTCACCGATGATCAGAGAATCAAACTGGCTCATTTTTCGCTCTCCTTCCGCATTTCCGCGTCGGCGGCCAGGAATTCGGGGAACTCCGGGCACCACAGCTGGAACTGCCTCGTCTCGATCATATGCTTATAGGCGAAGGAATCCTTCACCCGCTGGGGCAGAATGACGCCCGCCCGGGCCTCGTCGCCGTCCCGGTGGGTGTCGGAGCCGGCCAGGCGGAGGTACTCGGGGTGGCGGCGGCACATGGCCAGGGCCTTGTCGTTGTTGTTCTCATGGCGGGGGTTGTCGTTGATGATCTCCGCGCCGTGGATGGCGGTCTCCTGGACGGGGGCGCTGCCCTTGCGGAAGGGGTGGGCGTGGATGATGAGCACCTGGTCGTGGAACTTGTCGTAGAACTCCTGGGCGCTCATGCAGCAGGCGTAGGGGTTGGAGCGGAGCCACTGCTCGTCGATGCCGTAGACCAGGTAGTCGTTGTCGTTCTCCGGGAAGCGGAACTCGGCGCCCAGGATCACGTCCAGGCCCACCTCGTCGCCCCGCTTCTTGGAGGCGTGGTAGCCGGAGAGGTAGTGGTCCATCACCTTGTCCCAGTTGTGCTCCGTGTCGATGCGGGAGAGGTACTCCGGGTGCAGGTGGTCCGTGACCACCAGGCCGGAAAAGCCGTTGCGCACGTAGCGGTCCACCACGTCGGCGGCAAACAGGTGGCCGCACTTGCTGGTCTCCGCCGTGTGGGTATGGGGATCATACAGGTATCCGTTCATATTCATGTCGTTCCCTCTTTCAAAGCAGGAGCCCGGCCCCTGAGCGGGCCGGACGTCCTTTGTTCTTTTCTGTTCAGACCTCAGACCAGCGCCCGGCAGGTGCCCCGTTTGATGAGGCTAGGCATCAGGATCTGGTGCACATAACCCTGGGTGCCGTTCTCGATCTTGTCCCGCAGCATGTCCACCGCCTGGACCGCCATCTCCCGCTTGGGCTGGTCGATGGTGGTCAGGTTGATCCGGGGCAGGTCCGTGGAGCGGATGTTGTCGAAGCCGATCAGGCTGACACGGCCGGGGATATCGATCCCCAGCTCGTCCGCCGCCTTCAGGATGCCCAGGGCGTTGGAGTCCGTGGAGGCGAAAATGGCGGTGTAGTCGATGGGATTGGCGAACAGGTCCTTGGCCATCTGATAGCCGTTGTCCACCGAGGAGCGGGAGAATTCGCTGTTGAAAAACCGCTGCCGCAGCCCCAGCTCCTGGCAGGCCCGCATATAGCCCTCCGCCCGCAGCTGGTGGGTGGTGGTGTGGCGGCGGCCGAAGTACAGGATGTCCCGGTGGCCCAGCTCATAGAGATACTTGGTGCCGACATAGGTGCCCCGGCTGTTGTCCGCGGCCACATAGCTCTGGGGCTGGTCCCGCAGGTTCTCGCTGAGGAACACGGTGGGCACCTGGTCGGTATAGGCCCGGATGTTCTCGTAGGTCTTGGGGCTCTGGGGCACGATGAGGATGCCGTCCACCTGGCGGCCCAGCAGCAGCTTCACCACGGTCTTCTCCTGCTTCAGGTCGGGGCCGGAGTTGCACAGCATGATGTTGTAGCCGTGGGCCCGGGCGCTCATCTCCGCGTAATAGGCCAGCTCGGACATGAACTGGTTGTCGATGGACGGGACCACCAGGCCGATGAGGTCCGTCTTCTTCATGACCATGGACCGGGCCACGTAGTTGGTGGTATAGCCCATCTCGTCGCACAGCTTGATGATCCGCTCCCGGGTCTCGCTGCCGATCTGGGGGCTGCCGGACAGGGCGCGGGAGACCGTGGCGTAGGAGACGCCGGCGGCCTTCGCAACGTCTTTCAGTGTTACACTTTTCATTGCATTCTCCCTCTTTTCACAGGAGCAAAATCGCAAACGTTTCCGACTATTTTTAACCGGAGGAGCTCCGCCCCTCCGCCATCGTGTTGTCTATCAAAAGAATATATGATTTTCCCTGCAATGTCAATATCATTCTGTTTTTTTCAGCACTTTGGTCATAAAAACGAAAATAGAACCAACTCTTTGGCATTTGGCATATTGACAAAGCACCCCCCTCTTATTTAGAATAAAAACTGTAAAAGGTCGCAAACGTTTACAGATTAACGCGCAAAAGCGTGTCGCTTTGCGCCGGTTTTTCCGAAAGGGGGCACTGCCATGATCCGGGCCGTTCTCTTCGACGTGGGCGGTACCCTTCACCGCGTCCATGCCTCTCCCGAGCTGGCCATCCAGTTTTCCCGGCTGCTGCTGCGGCGTCTGGAGGAGGCCGGCATCCGCCTCCCCATCGGCGCCCAGGCGCTGGCGCCGCTGCTGCGGGAAAACGCGGAGGATTACAAGCACCGGTCCGAGCAGAGCCAGACGGAGCTGCCCGCCGCCCGGATCTGGAACGAGTTCTATCTCCGGGACTTCCAGATCGGCGAGGAGCGTCTGGCGCCCCTGGCGGAGGAGCTGTCGGTGCTGTATGACGCCGTCCGGGTCCGCAACGAGCCCCGCCCCCACATGCGGGAGACCATCCAGACCCTCCACGACATGGGACTGGTGCAGGGCGTCATCAGCAACATCATCTCCGCCACCTTCGTGCCCCGGCTGCTGGAGGACTACGGCATCGCTCCCTACATGGCCTGTGTGGTCCTCTCCTCCACCGCCGGCGTCCGGAAGCCCGCCGCCGCCATCTTTGAAAAGGCCGCCCGGGCCTGCGGCGTCCCCTGCGGGGAGATGGCCTACGTGGGCGACACCCTCTCCCGGGACGTGCTGGGCTGCCGCAACGCCGGCGTGGCCCTCTCCATCCAGATCCGCAACCCCTCCATCGCCCACCGGGACACCGCCTTCGCCGGCACCGGCCTGGCGCCGGACGCGCTGATCGACGAACTGGATGAGATCCCCGGCATCATCCGCGCCTTCAACGCCTGATCACAAAAAGCCAAATCTATTTCTATAAGGAGGAACTCCCTATGACTCCCGACATCCAAACCATTTTCTTCGACGTTGGCAACACCCTGCGCATCGTGGTGAAGGACCAGCCCTTCATCGACAAGGCCGAGGCCGACCTGATGGAGCTGATCCAGACCAAGGAGTCCCATGACGAGCTGTTTGAAAAGCTGGAGGCCCGGTGGAACGTCTACCGCAAGCTGTCCAAGTCCACCCTGCTGGACGTCTCCGAGGGCGAGCTGTGGACCCAGTTCATGCTGCCCGATTACGAGCCCAACATGGTCTTCGCCAACGCGCCCCGGCTGACCCGCCTGTGGCGGGACCACGACGGCCGCCGGGTGGCCCGTCCCGACGCCGTGGAGACCCTGAAGGAGCTGCAGGCCCGGGGCTACACCCTGGGCATCATCGCCAACACCGTCACCGAGACCGAGATCCCCGACTGGATGGCCGCCGACGGCGTGGCCCAGTGCTTCAAGACCACCATCCTCTCCTCCAAGGTGCGCCTGCGCAAGCCCGATCCCGCGATCTACCACCTGGCCTGCCGCTGCATCGGCACCCCCGAGGCCAACTGCGCCTACGTGGGCGACAACCCGGTCCGGGACGTGGAGGGCACCCAGGCCGCCGGCTTCGGCATGATGATCCGCATCGACGAGCCGGACACCCTGAACAAGGAGAAGGCCACCGGCAAGGAGTTCATCCCCGACCACGTCATCACCAAGCTGAGTGACCTGCTGGACATCTTCCCTGCCCGTGGGTGAGTGACATGGCACTTTCCGATATTCAAACCATCTTTTTTGACATCGGCAGCACCCTGCGGGTGACGGACAAGGACCCCGCCTTTATCGTGGAGGGCCGCCGGAAGCTGGCGGCGCTGGCGAAAAGCAGTGAGGACCCGGAAGTCTTTTACCAAACGCTGAAGGCCCGCTACGACGCTTACCGGGAGGTCTCCAAGGTGGCCCTGCTGGACTACCCGGAGATCGAGTTCTGGCAGCAGATCATGCTGCCGGACGCGGACGGCGAATACGTGGCCGCCCACGCCCAGGAGCTGACCACCCTGTGGCGGGACGGCACCAACGGCAAGCGCCTCACCCGGTTCGACACCGTGGAGACCGTGAAGGAGCTCTACCGCCGGGGCTACCAGCTGGGCATCATCGCCAACACCATCACCGAGGCGGAGATCACCGACTGGATGATCGAAGAGGGCATCTCCCACTGCTTCACCACCACCATCCTCTCCTCCAAGGTCCGGCTGCGCAAGCCCGACCCGGCCATCTACCACCTGGCCTGCCGCTGCTGCGGCACCCCGGAGGCCCATTGCGCTTACATCGGCGACAACCCGGACCGGGACGTGGAGGGCACCCGGGCGGCGGGCTTCGGCTGCATGATCCTCATCGACGACCCCAAGAAGGGCCGGACGGAGAAGATGCGGGCGGCCTGCGACTGCCTGATCGAAAATCTCAGCGATCTGCTGGACCTCTTTCCCCCGAGAAATTGAGAAAAGGAGAATCATCCCATGGACAACAACAAGCGTTTCAAAGCCGTCTTCTTTGATCTGGGCGGCACTCTCCGCATTGCTCTGAAGGATGAGCCCTACATGAAGCACGCCCGCCGGAAGATGGCGGAGATCGCCGGCACCGATATGCCCTACGAGGAATTTTTCCAGATGATCGAGGACCGCTACGAGCCCTACCGCAAGTGGGCCCTCAGCGAGTTCAAGGAGTCCGGCGACGAGGAGCTGTGGTGCAAGTGGCTGCTGCCGGACTATGACCCGGTCCGCATCAAGCAGGTCTGCCATGAGCTGAGCTACCAGTACCGCCAGACCAAGGGCCGCCGTGTGGTCGTGGACGGCGGCGTGGAGGTCATCCAGGGCCTCCATGACCGGGGCTACAAGTTGGGCATCATCTCCAACCTCATCGGCGAGACCGAGGTCCCCGACTGGCTGGAGGAGGACGGCCTGGACAAGTACTTTGACTCCGTGATCCTCTCCTCCGTGTGCCACCTGCGCAAGCCCGGCTTTGAAATCTACCAGCTGTGCGCGAACGAGATGGGCGTGGAGCTGGCGGAGTGCGTGTCTGTCGCCGACAACGTGAAGCGGGACATTCCCGGCGCCAAACAAGCCGGTGTGGGCTGCAACATCATCTTCGAATCTCCTGAGAAAAAGCACGCTGTGGAATTTACCGAGGAGACCCGGCCCGACGCCGTCATCCGGGACTTCCGGGAGATCCTGGACCTGCTGCCGCCCCTGAACTGAATCATAAAATACGGGACGTCCGGGACCGCCCGGGCGCGTCCCGCGTTCTGGAGGTCATGGAAATGAACACTGATATCCGTTACATCTTTATCGATCTGGGCGGCACCTTCCGCGTCATCGACGAGGACCCCGCCTACCTCTCCGCCGCCCGGGCGAAGATCGCCCAGCTGTGCGGCGTGGAGACCGACGATCCCAACAAATGGTTCGACGACGTCATCGACAAGCGGTACGACAAGTACCGGGAGTGGGCGCTGAAGTTCATGTGCGAGGCGCCGGAGGAGGTCCTGTGGACCCGCTGGCTGGCCTATGACATGGACCGGGAGCGCATCCTGAAAAACGCCTCCGAGCTGACCTACCAGTACCGCCAGACCAAGGGCCGCCGCACCGTGGTGCCCGGCGGCGCCGAGACGGTGAAGGAGCTGTGCGCCAGAGGTTACACCCTGGGCATTATCAGCGACCTGGTGGGCCGCCGGGAGGTGGACGAGTGGCTGGACAACGACGGCCTGCGGCCTTACTTCAAGACCGTCCAGCAGTCCTCCGTCACCTACATCCGCAAGCCCGGCCCCGCCATCTACTATTACGCCATGGAGGAAGTGGGCGCCCAGCCGGAGAACTGCTGCTACGTGGGCGACAACCTGAACCGGGACATCATCGGCGCCAAGGCCGTGGATTTCGGCATGACCGTGGCCGTGCAGTACAACAAAAACAAGCCCCTGAAACTCACCGAGGAGAACATGCCCAGCGCCAAGATCTACGCCTTCCCCCAGCTGCTGGACATCTTCCCCGCCCGGGGCCAGGTGGCTGTGGAGAAACTCATCCCGCCCACCGACGGGCAGTGATCTGTAAAAGAGGAGGTACGTTCCAATGTCTGATATCAAACGCGGCGGCGCCCAGCTGGCGGAGGCCGTCAAGAAAGCATACGAACTGGGCCAGGACGACTACCATCTGGAGCCCATGGTCCTGGTGGAGGACGGCAAGCCCGTGGGCAAGATTGCCGACGGCGATGCCGCCATCTTCTGCTGCCGCCGGGGCGAGCGGGAGATCGAGCTGACGGAGATGTTCACCGAGGAGGGCTTCGACAAGGCGGAGCGCCGGAAGCTGAAGGACCTGGACTTCGTCATCATGACCATGTACCACGACAAGTTCAAGGACCTGCCCATCGCCTTCGCCCCCGCCAAGGTGGTGAAGCCCCTGGCCCAGGTCCTCAGCGAGGCCGGCAAGAGCCAGTTCCACTGCGCCGAGAGCGAGAAGTTCGCCCACGTGACCTTCTTCTTCAACGGCGGCGAGAACAATCCCTTCCCCGGCGAGGACGACGTGTGCATTCCCTCTCCCAAGGGCATCGACTTCGACCAGCAGCCGGAGCTGTCCCTGCCCAAGGTGGCGGACACCGTCATGGACGCCCTGGGCAAGTATGACTTCGTGGTGACCAACTTCGCCAACGGCGACGTCATCGGCCACACCGCCAACACCGCCGCCAAGATCGAGGCCTGCGGCCACGTCAGCCACTACCTGGACGTGGTGGTGAACGACGCCCTGGCCAAGGGCTACGTGGTGGCCATCACCGCCGACCACGGCAACATCGAGAAGCTGTACACCGCCGCCGGCAAGCCCGACGGCGCCCACACCACCAACCTGGTGCCCTTCATCATGATCGACCCCGCCGGCAAGACCCCCATCACCCTGCGGGACGGCTCCCTGGGCGACGTGTCCCCCACGGTGCTGGACGTCATGGGCATCCCCCAGCCCGCCGAGATGGACGGGAAGTCCCTGGCCGAGGGCAAGGACTGGGGCAAGGACCGGAAGATGCTGCTCATCATCTGTGACGGCTGGGGCCTGGGCACCGGCGACGAGAACGACGCCATCCATGTGGCGGACACCCCCTACTGGGACTCCCTGCTGGCCGAGCAGTCCTGGAGCAAGCTCCACGCCTCCGGCGAGTTCGTGGGCCTGGGCGCCGGCAAGGCCGGCAACTCCGAGGCGGGCCACTCCAACCTGGGCGCCGGCCGCTGCGTGATGCAGGACGACGTCCGCCTGGACGCCGCGGTGAAGGACGGCAGCTTCAAGCAGAATCCCGTCTTCCTGGAGGCCATCGAGCACGCCAAGCGCAACGGCACCAACCTGCACCTGCTGGCCTACCTGACCTACAAGTCCTCCCACGGCTGCATCGACTATCCCCTGAACATCTGCGAGATGGCCCGGGACAACGGCCTGGACCGGGTCTACCTCCACATCATCTTCGACGGCCGCTCCACCGATCCCGGCTCCGCTCCCGCCCTGCTGGCCGAGACCGACGCCCGGCTGGACACCATCGGCGTGGGCCGCATCGTGGACGGCGTGGGCCGGGGCGTGGCCCTGGACCGGGACAAGAACTACGACAAGGTAAAACGGGCCTACGACGCCATGGTGGACGGCGTGGGCACCCAATACGAATAAGGTCTGAGATAAGGAGGCTGCCATGCTGCAGATCGGCGTCATCGGGGCTGGCCGTATCGGCCAGGTCCATATCCGGGGCATCTGCTCCGGTGTCCCCCATGCCCACATTCGCGGCATCGCCGCGCCTCACATCACGGAGACCGTGGAAGCTCTGGCAAACAACGCGGGCGCGGAGGTCCTGACGCAGGACTTCCGCGCCCTGCTGCGGGACCCTAAGATCGACGCTGTTCTGATCTGCTCCCCCACGGATACCCACGCTGATATCTCTGTGGAGGCTCTGGCGGCGGGAAAGCACGTATTTTGCGAAAAGCCGGTGGATCTGGGGCTTGTTAAAATTCAAACTGTCATTGACGCGGTAGAGGCATCTGGTTTAAAATATCAAGTAGGATTCAACCGCCGCTTCGACCACAACTTTCAGGCGCTGCGCCGGACCGTTGCCGACGGCCGGATCGGGCAGGTACATATGGTGAAGATCTGCTCCCGGGATTCCGAGCCGCCTACCGCCAGGTTCATCCCCTCCTCCGGGGGGCTTTTTCTGGATATGTCGGTCCACGACCTGGACATGGCGCGCTACCTGTCCGGCAGTGAAGTGGACGAGGTCTATGCCGCCGGCAGCGTCCTGGTGGACGAGGCCATCGGCCGGGCCGGCGACGTGGACACCGCCGCCATTCTGCTGAAGCTGCGCAGCGGCGCCCTGGCCCTCATCGACAATTCCCGCCAGGCCGTCTACGGCTACGACCAGCGGGCGGAGGTCTTCGGGTCCCTGGGCTGCGTCTCCATCGGCAACGACGCCCCTTCCACCGCCGTTCTCTCCACCGCGGCGGGCATCACGGCGGAAAAACCCCTCTGGTTCTTTTTGGAACGTTACCTTCCCGCCTTCCAAGAGGAAGTGCGGCAATTTATTGACGCCATAGAAAACGATTACCCGGTCCCTGTGGGCATTCAGGACGCCCGGGAGGCCACGCTGCTGGCCATGGCCTGCGCCCGCTCCGCCAGAGAGGGCCGGCCGGTCTCCATGGCGGAGTTTCGTTAGATCCGTAATCCGGCGCCGCGGGCTGCCCCAGACCGCGGTCGTTCAAATATAAAAGAGGAAAGGATGTAATACCCCATGAATGAGAAAACGTGCAAAGTTCTGGCGGCGCAGATCCGGCTGGAAACTCTGCGGACCATCGGAGCGCTGG
>CAMCDX010000065.1 GCA_945873695.1 uncultured Clostridia bacterium
AACTCCAGCCGCTCGTTGCTCTTCAGCCCGGCGGAGCGGTGCTCGTTGGCGTAGGAGCTGTGACTCAGCGCCTCGCTGAGGAGCCCCCGGTCCCGAAAGGTGTAATTCAGTTTTTTCTCCAGTTCCAGCATGACCCTCACTCCAAAAGGAAGCCCCGCGCTGGGCGGGGCCGTTCCTGGTTTTATTTGTTCAGTTTGCCCGCGATATAATTCACCACGTCGCCCACCGTCTTGAAGCCGCCCAGGTCTTCCTCCTGGGTCTCGCCGATCTCGAACTCCTCCTCGGTAGCCATGACCAACTCCACCATATCCACGGAATCGGCGCCCAGGTCCTCAAAGGACGAGTCCATGCTGACGGATTCTGGCTCCATGCCCAACTGCTCGCCCACCATTGTTCTTAAAGTTTGAAAGATCTCTTCCACTGACATGTTGTTCACTCCTCACGGATTTTAAGGCTTATCGCTGAGGCAATCATACGGCAAGCGACCTGCCGGTGTCAATAGGAAATCAAATTTTTTCCGCCGCGGGCTGCACCCGCATGTAGTCGATGTTGGCCTCCACGTCCTCGATGAAGCCGCTCTCGGCGTATTCCACAGCCCGGAGGACGGCGTTTTTGACGGCGTTGGCGTTGGAGCCGCCGTGGGCCTTGATGACCGGCTTGCTGATACCCAGGAAGGGTGTGCCGCCGATCTCGCCGGGGTCCGCCTGCTTCTTCAGGGCGCTGATCTCGTTTTTCACCAGCGCGGCGCCCAGCTTGGTGCGGCCGTTGGTGTAAAAGACCTCCTTCAGCTCCTTCATCAGGAACTTGGCGGTACCCTCCAGGGTCTTGAGCATCACGTTGCCGGTGAAGCCGTCGGCCACCACCACGTCGGCGCCGCCCATCACGGCGTCGTTGGACTCGATATTACCGATGAAGTTGATGCGGCCCTGGGCTCCGGCCTCCTGAAGCAGCCGGAAGGTCTCATGCCGCAGGGTATCGCCCTTCTCCGTCTCGGCGCCGATGTTCAACAGCGCCACCCGGGGACGGTCGATGTGCCGGACCCGCTGGGCGTAAAAGCTGCCCAGGAAGGCGAACTGCAGCAGGTATTCCGGCGTACACTCGGCGTTGGCGCCGCAGTCGCAGAGGGTGATATAGCCGTTGTAGATGGGCACGCTGGGGCCCAGCGCCGCCCGGCGGATGCCCCGGATGCGCTTGACCAGCAGCGTGGCGCCGGACAGCAGGGCGCCGGTGGAGCCGGCGGAGACGAAGGCGTCCCCCGCCCCCTCCTTCAGCAGGTTCAGCCCCACTGTCATGGAGGAATCCTTCTTCATTTTAAAGGCGGTGGCGGGATCGTCGCTCATCTCGATGACCTGGGAGGCATCCCGCAGCTCCACGCCGGCGGGCAGGTCCTTTTCGCCGCAGGCCTCCACGGCCTTCAGCACCTCCGCCGCCCGGCCCACCAGCAAGATCTCCACGCCGGTCTCCCGGTTGGCGTCCAGGGCACCCCGGACGATCTCCAGCGGGGCGTTGTCGCCGCCCATGGCGTCTACGATGATCTTCATGCAAGGACCTCCTCTTTCAGCGTTTCAATGATGGCCAGACTTCTGGCGGACAACTCCGCGTTCTTGTTCCGCTTCCCCTTCACCCGGTGGTCCAGGGGCGGGATGATGCCGAAGTTGATGTTCATGGGCTGGAACTGGGTAATGGACTGGTTGGAGACGTAGAGCCCCAGGGCGCCGATGGCGGTCTCCCGGGGGAAGTCCACGGGCGCCATGCCCCGCAGCCGGCGGGCGGTCTCCACCCCCACCAGGAAGCCGCTGGCGGCGGACTCCACATAGCCCTCCACGCCGGTCATCTGGCCGGCGAAGGAGACGCGGGGCTCCGCTTTCAGCCGGTAGTACCGGTCCAGCAGCCGGGGGGAATTCAAAAAGGTGTTCCGGTGCATGACGCCGTAGCGCAGGAACTCGGCGTCGTGAAGGGCGGGGATCATGGAGAACACCCGCTTCTGCTCCGGGAATTTCAGGTGGGTCTGGAAGCCCACCAGGTTGTAGACGGTGCCGTCGGCGTTGTCCCGCCGCAGCTGCACCACGGCGTAGGGCCACCGGCCGGTGCGGGGGTCGTCCAGGCCCCGGGACTTCAGAGGGCCGTACAGCAGCGTGTCGTGGCCCCGGCGGGCCATGACCTCCACCGGCATGCAGCCCTCAAAGACCTGGCTGTCCTCAAAGCCGTGGACCTCCGCCTCCTGGGCGGTGGTCAGGGCCTGCCAGAAGGCGTTGTACTCCTCTTCATTCATAGGGCAGTTGACATAATCTAAGCCGCCCTTGTCGTACCGGGAGCCGAACCAGGCCCTGTCCATATCCACGCTCTCGGCGGACACCAGGGGGGCCGCCGCGTCGTAGAAATGGAGGTCGCTGTCCTCCCCCAGCAATTTCTGGAGCCGTTCCGCCAGGGCGTCGGAGGTCAGGGGCCCGGAGGCGATGACCACCTCTCCTTCGGGGATGTCGGTGACCTCTCCCTCCCGGACGGTGATGTTGGGATGGCTGCGGACCTTCTCCGTCACCATCCGGGCGAAACCGTGGCGGTCCACCGCCAGGGCGCCGCCGGCCTCCACCCGGGTGGCGTCGGCGCAGGTGAGGATGAGGCTGCCCAGACGGCGCAGCTCCTCCTTCAAAAGGCCCACGGCGTTTTCCAGCTGGTCGGAGCGGAGGGAGTTGGAGCAGCACAGCTCCGCGAAATAGGGGGTGGAGTGGGCGGGGGTCATTTTCTGGGGCTTCATCTCCCAGAGGGTGACGCGGACGCCCCGCTGGGCCAGCTGCCAGGCACATTCGCTGCCGGCAAGGCCGGCGCCGATGACGGTCACTTCCATGGTGGATTCTCCTTTGTTGGGGTTTGTCCCCCGGCGGGGACGGGGGTGGCGCCCCCCATTCTTTTTCGTCTTGCCGAAAAAGAACCCTCCAGAGGGGCTTCTCTTGCCGCTGCGCGGCAATTCGCCTTCTGCGCCGCGCCCGGTGGAAGAAAAAGGCGCTTTTTCGCGGCCGCAAGCGGCATTCCCGCTGCCCTGCCGGGTTTCATCCAGGCGCGCCGGACCTGGGCTGTTGAAGAACGCTTATGCCGCGTGTTGGAACATGAAGCGGGGATCGGGGAGGGAACCGCATGGGCTCTGCTCCTCTTTCCGCTGCCGCTCCCCCGGTGGGAATCGGGCAGGCAAAGAATCACCGCTGGTCGCTCCTGCCCAGTAAATAATCGGTGGTCACGCCGAAATAATCGGCCAGCGCAATCAGACCTTTCACATCCGGATAATTCTGTCCGGCTTCATAGCACTGATACCCACGCACCGTAATACCAAGGTATTCTGCCATCTCTTTTTGATATACTCTGCGGCTATTCCGTAATTCTTTCAGTCTTTGAGCAAATATTTCCATATGTTCCTCTTGACATGTAGTTATATTTCATGTATATATGAAATATAACTGTGTTTAAGGAGTTGATTCTTATGACAGACACCGTCCGTGCCCTGTACGACTACGTGCTGGAAAACCGCTTTTCCGCCTTTTTGACGGACCGGGAGTACCACACCGTGGACAGCCTGGTGGAGGCCCACCTGGACGCCCTGCGGCGGGAACTGCCTCAGGACCAGCGGGAACGGCTGGACAAGCTGTGGGACGCCTTGGGAGATCAGCGGGGCATCGAGCTGGAGGCCATGTTCCAAGCCGCCTGGGCCGCTGCCCGGGAGCTGGCTTAGGCCTCTTCCTTCTTTGCTGTTTTCTTGGCGGCGGGCTTTTTCGCCGCAGGGGTCTTCTTGTCAGCGGACTTCTTCGCCGCCGTGGTCTTTTTCGCCGCGGAGGTCTTCTTGGCGGCTGCCGTCTTCTTGGCGGGCGTCTCCTCCGCCGGTGCGGCGGCCTCGCCCTCTTCCTTCTTTTCCGCGGGCTTTTTGGGATAGCCCCGCTTCTCCTCGGGCAGGAAGTTGGAGCAGGCCGGGTTGACGCAGAAGGGCTTCTTGAAGCCCTTGCCGGACTTTTTGAACATGGTCTGGCCGCACACCGGGCAGTCGTCCTTCACTGGCACGTCCCAGGTCATGAAGTCGCATTTGGTGGCCTCGTCCTTGTCGGCGTGGTGCTCGCAGCAGTAGTAGGTGTACTGCTTGTTGGTCTTTTTGCTGGTGCCGGTGCGCTTCATGATGCGCCCGCCGCACTTGGGGCAGCGGCCCGGCATCTCCACCACCAGGGGCATGGTGAATCCGCACTCGGGGTAGCCGGGGCAGGCCAGGAAGCGGCCGAACCGGCCGGACTTCACCACCAGGTTCCGCCCGCACTCGGGGCAGATCTCCTCGCTGACCTCGTCGGGCACCTTGATGCGGACGCCCTCCAGGTCCTTTTCCGCCTGCTTGAGGTTCTTGTCAAAGTCGCCGTAGAAATCCCGCAGGACGCCCTTCCAGGGCGTGGCCCCCTCCTCCACGGAGTCCAGCTTCCGCTCCATGTGGGCGGTGAATTTCAAATCGGCGATGTCGGTGAATTTGTCCTTCATCAGCTCCGTCACCACCCGGCCCAGGTGGGTGATGCGGAGGTACTTGCCCTCCTTGATGACGTACTCCCGGTCGATGATGGTGGACACGGTGGGAGCGTAAGTGGAGGGCCGGCCGATGCCCTGCTCCTCCATGGCCCGGATGAGGGTGGCGTCGGTGTAGTGGGCGGGAGGCTGGGTGAAGTGCTGGTCCCGGCTGAAGTCCTTCAGCTTCAGGGTCTCCCCCTCCTGAAGGGCGGGCAGGGGAGATTCCTTCTCCTCCTTTTCCTCGTCCTTGCCCTCCTCATACACGGCGGTGTAGCCGGAGAATTTCAAACTGGAGGAGCTGGCCCGGAAGCTGTGGCCGCTGGCCTCGATCTCCACCGCCACGCTGTCGTAGACGGCGTTGGCCATCTGGCAGGCCACGTACCGGCTCCAGATCAGGCGGTACAGCCGGTACTGCTCGCCGGTCAGGTCCTTTTTCAGCATTTCCGGCGTCCAGTTCACGTTGCTGGGCCGGATGGCCTCGTGGGCGTCCTGGGCGCCCGCCTTGGCCTTGTAGCGGTGGGTCTGGGCAGGATAGTACTCCGCGCCGTAGCGGCCCAGGATGAAGGTCTTGGCGTCCGCCAGGGCCTCCTCGGAAATGCGGAGGGAGTCGGTACGCATATAGGTGATGAGGCCCACGGTGCCCTCGCCCTCAATGTCCACGCCCTCGTACAGCTGCTGGGCGATGGCCATGGTGCGGCGGGGGGTCATGGAGAGTTTTCTCGACGCCTCCTGCTGCATGGTGGAGGTGGTGAAGGGCGGAGAGGGGCTGCGCTGCTTGTCGGTGCGCTTCACGCTCTTGACGGTGAAGGGGGCGTTTTTCGTCTCCTCCACCACAGCCTCCACCTCTTCGGCGGACTTCAGCTCCGCCTTTTTGCCGTTTTTGCCGTGATACCGGGCGGCGAAGGGCACCTTTTTGGCGTCGCTGCCCAGGAGGTTGGCGTCCAGGGTCCAGTACTCCTCCGGCTGGAAGTTCTCGATCTCCCGGTCCCGGTCGTCCACCATGCGGGTGGCCACGGACTGGACCCGGCCGGCGGACAGGCCCCGCCGGATCTTCTTCCACAGCAGCGGGCTGAGCTCATAGCCCACGATGCGGTCCAGAATGCGGCGGGCCTGCTGGGCGTCCACCAGGTCCTGGTCGATCTCCCGGGGCTCCCGGATGCTCTCCTGCACCACCTTCTTGGTGATCTCGTTGAAGGTGACCCGCTTGGTCTTCTCATCCGGCAGGTCCAAAAGCTGCTTCAAATGCCAGGAAATCGCCTCACCTTCCCGGTCCGGGTCGGTGGCGAGGTAGACGGTGTCCGCCGCCTTGGCGGACTTTTTCAGGTCGCTGATGATATCTTCCTTGCCCTTGATGGGCTTGTAGACCGGCTCGAAGTCGTGCTCCAGGTCCACGCCCAGGACGCTCTTGGGCAGGTCCCGCAGATGGCCCATGCAGGCCTTCACCTCAAAGTCCTTGCCCAGGTATTTCCCGATGGTTTTGGCCTTCGCGGGAGACTCCACGATGACCAGGCTGTGATTTGCCATAGTTACCTCCAGGCGCCCTCACGGGCGCGTTTTTTCTTCCATTTATTCCAGTAAGGTCACGGCGCGGGTATAGCGCTTTCCGCTGTGCTGCCGAACCAGTTTATCCAATTCAAGCATCGTCAATGCCGACAGCACCCGCCGGGTGGGGATGCCGGTCAGCTCGATCAGGTCGTCCACCAGGGCCGGCTCCTCGTCAGAGAGGACCCGCAGCAGGGCGATCTGGTCGTCGGTCAGGCCCAGGTCCGCCGGGCGCGCGGAAGGCGGCACCTCCTTGGGCTCCGTCTTTTCCAGGGCCTGATAGCCCAGGCTGGCGGGCTCCTTCCGGGCCGCCGCCAGATGCAGCTTGTCCGGATAGCGGGCCAGGTAGCCTTCCAGGATGTCCCGGGCGTTGGTCACCAGCCCGGCGCCCTCCTGGATCATCCGATTGCAGCCCATGCTGGCGGGCGCGTCGATGGGGCCGGGGACGGCGAACACGTCCTTGCCCTGGTCTATGGCGGCGTCGGCGGTGATGCGGGCGCCGCTTTTCTCCGGCGCTTCCACCACCAGCGTGGCAACAGCCAGGCCCGCCAGGATGCGGTTGCGGACAGGAAAATGCCAGCCGTCCGCCGAAGAGCCCGGCGGATACTCGCTGAGCAGGAGGCCGGCGGCCGCTATATCCTCATACAGATAGCGGTTCACATAGGGATAGCGGACGTCCAGGCCGCAGCCGGCCACGCCCACCACAGTACCCCCGGCACGGAGAGCGCTCCGGGCGGCGGCAGCGTCGATCCCCTCCGCCAGGCCGCTGACCACCACGGCACCGCCGCTGGCCAGCCCATAGCCCAGCTTTTCCGCGGAGGCGATGCCGTAGGGGGTACACTTCCGGGTTCCCACCACAGCGACGGTCACTTCCTCGTCCAGGGCGGGCATCTTTCCCTGCCAGTACAGCAGGCAGGGCGGGTCGAAGATGTTCCGCAGCCGGTTGGGATAGGCGGCGTCCTGAATGGTCAGGATGCGCTGGTCCAGCCGCTGGCAGTCCGCCAGGACGCGGTTCGCCGCGGAAAGGTCATGATTTTTCAGCAGGGACGCCTGCTGCCGGGTAATGCCCTCGGTCAGCAGGATCTCGCCCTCGTCGGCGTAGTAGATGTCCTCCGGGGAGCCGAAATGGCGCAGCAGCGCCAGCCGGGTCTGGTTTTGCAGTCCCGGCAGATTGGTCAGCCACAGCCAATATTTCAGCATGGGACCCGCCTCCCCGCTCGTCAGGCCACCAGGCGGTACGCCTGGTATCCGATATAGTAGAATACTTCTCTCGCGAGAAATTTTGCTTTCGTTTTGAAGCTTTTGTACCGGCTGGTAGGCGTGGGAGAGCTGTACGCTTCGATCCCGGCGTCCTTCGCCAGCAGCATGGCCCGCTTCATGTGCAGCGGGTCGCTGACGACCACCGCCGTCTGGTACCCCGCCTCTTCCATGAGCTCCTTTGCGTACTGGAGGTTCTCCTGGGTGATGGCGGAGCGCTCCTCCAGCAGGATGTCCGATTCCGGCATGCCGGCCGACACGGCGTACTGCTTGGCGGCAGCCGCGTCGGAGACAGAACTGCCCGCCCCATAGCCGCCGGTCAGGATCAGCTTTTCCACGTAGCCGTTCTCGTACAGCCAGATGCCGTGGTTGATGCGCTCCTGGTACACCGGCGATACTACGCCGTTGTATGTGCCCGCCCCCAGCACGATGGCCACGTCGGCGGGCCGCTTTTCGTCCACGGCGCCGTAGCGCCAGATGCTGGCGGCCTGCCACGCGGTATAGACCGCCGCGGCGGCCAAAAGCGCCGCCAGAACGCGCAGAAACCGTTTCACAGTCCGTCGTTCCGGGCGGCCTCCCACAGCAGCACTGTGGCCGCGGCGGCGGCGTTCAGGGATTCACAGTGGCTCCGCATGGGGATGAGCACCGTTTGGTCACAGAGGTCCATCACCGCCTGGGACAAGCCCCGGCCCTCGCTGCCGATAGCAACGGCGCACCGACTGAGGTCCACGGAGCGGGCGTCCACAGTGTCCTTCCGAAGGGCGGCGCCGTACAGGGGCAGGCCGCTGTCCCGCAGCAGCGCCCCCAGGGTTTCCACATCGCAGGTCCACACCGGGCAGCGGAAGGCCGCCCCCATGGTGGCCCGCAGTGTCTTGGGGTTATAGAGGTCCGCGCAGCCGTTCACCAGCAGCAGTCCGTCGGCGGAAAAGGCGTCGGCGGTGCGGAGGATGGTGCCCACGTTGCCCGGGTCCTGAACGCCGTCCAGGACCATATACCGCTTCCCCGTGAGCCGCTCCGGCAGGGGCTGGGGCCGCATGGCGCAAACCGCCAGCACGCCCTGGGGCGTCTGGGCCGGGGAGACGGAGGCCATCACGTCCTCCGGCACCTGGACCAGTCGGGTCCCCTCCGGGATAGGTGGCAGTGCCGCCCCCTCCGTGAAGACCACGGTCCGCAGGTCTCCCTGCCACAGCAGGGCCTCCTCCACCAGCTTGGGGCTGTCACAGAGGAACTCGCCGGTCTTGCGGCGGTAGGCGGCGGAAGACGCCAGCTTGCGCAGATGGGTGCACAGCGGATTCTGCCGGCTGGTGATGCGCTCCATGAGCAGGTGCCTCCTTTGTGTGGGAAAGGGGGGACTGGTCCCCCCTTTTGATCAGATTGAATGGTCCCCGCCTCAGTCCAGAGGCTTCACAGCGGGGAAACCCTTCTGCATCAGCAAAAGCATACACATCTCACGATCCTTCTCCATGATCCCGGATCTAAAGATGGGTGCTCGCACCGATTCGTATCAGGATTCCTCTCCAATGGAGAAGAAAATGGAGATTGGCGTCATTGCTCTGCAGAACGGCATCATTTTTTTGCCTGAAACGTGCGTTAATAGAGCTTCGCACCAGCAGGAATATGGTCATCAACCATCAGCAAGTGGAGCCTTTCCTCGCCTTCTTCCGTATGAATCGCAGAGAGGAGCATACCGTTGGATTCAACGCCCATCATAGCGCGGGGAGGAAGGTTTGTGATCGCGATCAAAGTCTTGCCAACCAGCTCTTCAGGCTCATAATACGCGTGAATACCGCTCAAAATGGTGCGATCCGTGCCTGTTCCGTCGTCCAGAGTGAACAGGAGGAGCTTCTTGCTCTTCTTAACAGCTTTGCATTCTTTTACCTTAACAGCACGGAAATCGGACTTGCTGAAAGTCTCAAAATCAACGAAATCAGAGAACAAAGGCTCTACTTCAACCTTGCTGAAATCGATCACTTCAGGAGCCTGAGCAGGCTCTCCAATGGTCTCATTTTCAGCAGTCCGTTCGGCTGCTTTAGGAGCCTCCGCCTTATCCAGCGGCTTCATGGTGGGGAACAGGATGACCTCCCGGATGGTGTCGGCGCCGGTGAGCAGCATGACACAGCGGTCGATGCCCATGCCCATGCCGCCGGTGGGGGGCATGCCGTATTCCAGGGCGTTGAGGAAATCCTCGTCCAGCATCTCCGTCTCGTCATCGCCCCGCTCCCGCTGCTCCACCTGCTTTTCAAAGCGCTGGCGCTGGTCGATGGG
>CAMCDX010000066.1 GCA_945873695.1 uncultured Clostridia bacterium
ATTTTCCTACCTGGGGCCTTTTTTGTGTTGTCCGTACAATCTGGGGCAGTTCAGAGAGGGGGTTTCCCGTTCTTATTCCGCTGTCAGGGTGTCCCGGATATCGCTGTCGAAATAGGCCACCGGGTTCTGGGCCTCCCCGTCCTGCCGGACCTCAAAGTGGAGGTGGGGCCCGGTGGACATGCCGGTGGAGCCCACGGCGGCAATCATCTCCCCGGCCTTCACCGTGTCGTCCTCCTGTACGTCCACGTTCCGGCAATGGGCGTACAGGGTGGTCAGGCCGTCTCCGTGGTCGAGAATGAGGTAGTTGCCCCGCTCCCTGTCAAAGCCCACCTCGGTGACGGTGCCGTCCGCCGCCGCCAGAATGACGGCTCCCTGGTCGGCGGGGATGTCGATGCCGCTGTGCAGCTTGCCGTTGATGATGCCATAGGGATTGCCCTTCCACACCGTCCGGCTGTCCTGGACAGGCCACTGGAACCAGCGGCTCTCCGCCTCGCTGGCGGCGTAGATGCCGTAGGCAAAGGGTTCCTCGTCCCCTGCCAGCTGGGGCAGCAGGGTCCGCGTTCCGTCCTCCCCGTATTCCACCCGCAGGCGGCCGGTGGAGAGGGTATAGGTCTTGCTCTGCTCCCCGCCGTCCGCAAAGGTAACGGTCACGGTCAGCCGGGCGCCGTCAAAGGTGTCGATGCTGGCCCAGGACTGCTCCCGCAGGTCCAGATCCGGGTCCTCCCGGTACTCCGGCACCCAGAAGCCGTAGCGCGCCTCCGGGTTGTAGTCCTCCGTGACGCTGGCACCCAGCGCGGTCATCACTTCGGCGTTCATGGGGCCGTCCTCGTCTTCTCCATAGACGTTGCAGACAGGACCGCCCGCCTCCTCCGCCTGCCAGAGCTTCCGCACCTCTTCCGTGCTCAGGCCCGTCCGGGTCTCGCTGCGGTAGAGGCCGCCCCGGTCCACGGCGAGGGAGACCGTCTCAATTCCCTCTCCCGTCACCTGGAACAGGCATCCGGTATAGTGCCCGATCTCTTCGCCGACCATACCGGAGCCGGAATCAAAGGCCAGCCCGCCGTTGGCGTTGGGCCGGACGGTCTCCCCGGTCCCGGCGGCATAGGCCGTCAGGCCGAAGGAGTAATCCAGGGTCATCACCGGGGTGGTCCCCGGCTGCTCTCCGCTCTCTCCGGCGGGCCTCAGATGCACCGTGCCCAGCACCAGGGCCAGGGCGCAGGCGGCGCACACCGCCCCCCGCAGGACAGGCTTCCAATTTCGCTTTTTCAGACGCTTCGGGCCTGCCTGCTCCGCGCTCCGCCGCCGGGCCGCCCGCAGGACCCGGTTCTCCAGCTCCTCCGGCGCGTGAACCTGCTCCATCAGCTTTTCATAGTCATTCATCGTCCATACCTCCCAACAGGTCTTTCAGTTGGCGCCGCGCCCGGTGGAGCCGGGTTCGCACCGTGGCGGACGGCACTCCCAGCAGGGCGGCGATCTCCTCGGTGGAGTACCCCTCGGCGTAGTGCAGGTGCACCGCCGTCCGCAGCTTCTCCGGCAGTCGGGCCACCGCGTCCCACAGCCCGGCGGCACTATCGTCCGCGGGCCGGGCCAGCTCCGGGATGTCTTCCAGGGCCAGCACCGGACGCCGCCGGCGGAAGCGGTGGAGGTCCGCGCAGCGGTTCAGGGTGGTCCGGATGAGCCAGGCCTTGGTGTGCTCCCCGTCCCAGTCCTCCGCCCGCTGGTCCAGCAGCCGCAGGAACACATCCTGATACACGTCCTCCGCGTCGGCGGTGTTCTGCATCCGGCACAGGGCCAGCCGGTACACCGTGTCGCCGTGGGTCTCCATGGCATTGCAAAGAAACTGTTCCGTCATGCAATGCCTCCTTTCCTAGAATCAAAAGCGCTTTCACTCTGAACACGCCTGTTGGGTGAAAAATGTTCCCTGTCCGAAAAAAATATCCCACCGGAATTCCGATGGGATATTTCGTCAGTTCTCTTTGATGCCGTAAATTTCAAACCGGCCGATGAGATTCTGCACCGTCAGCTTCTGGGCCAGCAGCTGCTGGTAGGTGGCGCCCTTGTTCTTCCCGGCGGCCCGGAGCTTCTCCATATCGGCCAGCACCTTGTCCCGTTCCTTCAAAAGGTCGGCGTACATGCGGTCATAGGCCGCAAGGCGTTCCAATTCCGTCATATCAAACATTAAAGCGGAAGTAGATCATATCGCCGTCCTGAACCACGTACTCCTTGCCCTCGCTGCGGAGCAGGCCCTTTTCCTTGGCGGCGTTGACGCTGCCGCAGGCAATCATGTCGTCGTAGGCGATCACTTCCGCCCGGATGAAGCCCCGCTCGATGTCGGTGTGGATCTTGCCGGCGGCCTTGGGGGCCTTGGTGCCCTTCTTGATGGTCCAGGCACGGCACTCGTCCTTGCCGTAGGTCAGGAAGGAGATGAGGCCCAGCAGGGCGTAGGAGCACTTGATGAGCCGGTCCAGGCCGGACTCCTGCACACCCAGCTCCTCCAGGAACATCTGCTTCTCCTCGCCCTCCAGCTCAGCGATGTCCTGCTCCAGCTTGGCGCAGATAGGCAGCACCTGGGCGCCCTCCTTCTCCGCCAGGTCCTTCACCTGCTGGTAGTACTGGTTGCCCTCCAGGTTGGTGAAGCCGTCCTCGTCGGTGTTGGCGGCGTAGATGATGGGCTTCAGGCTCAGGAGGTCGCTGGTGGCGATGAGGGCCATGTCCTCCTCAGAGCACTCATAGGTCCGGGCGGACTTTCCGGCGTTCAGGTGCTCCGCCAGACCCTTGAACACGTCCACCTCGTGGAGGAACTTCTTGTCGCCCTTGGCGGCCTTGGCGGCCTTCTCGATGCGGCGGTTCACCATCTCCAGGTCCGCCATGATCAGCTCCAGGTCGATGGTCTCGATATCCCCCAGGGGGTCCACGGGCACGTTGGTACCGGCGTCGGCCACCACGTGCATGATGTTCTCGTCGTCAAAGCAGCGGACCACATGGACGATGGCGTCGGTCTCCCGAATGTTGGCCAGGAACTTGTTGCCCAGGCCAGCGCCCTGGCTGGCGCCCTTCACCAGGCCCGCGATGTCCACAAACTCGATGACGGCGGGGGTCTTCTTGTCCGGCTCGTACATCTCCGCCAGCTTGTCCAGCCGCTCGTCAGGCACGGCCACCATGCCCACATTGGGGTCGATGGTACAGAAGGGGTAGTTGGCGCTCTCGGCGCCGGCGTTAGTGATGGCGTTAAACAGGGTGGACTTTCCAACATTTGGAAGTCCGACGATACCAAGTTTCATAAAAGCAAAACTCCTTTGCCATATTTTCGACACAGTATTGTATCATCCCGAAGTGAAAAGCGCAAGGGGTTCGTGGAGGTACAGATCACCAAAAGGCGCTCCGTGTTCTCACGGAGCGCCTTTTTCTCTATATGAAACCTCCGGCCCCCGCCGCATGGGCGGCTGTCTGCCTTGCCGCAGCTGCTGCCGCGAAGCCACCCTCAGAGGCCATGGGGATTTTCAGCGTCGTCCTTACCGGCGTCCGAAGAAGTATTCGAACAGGTCGTTGGGATCTACGTAGCCGCCGTTGCCCTGGCTGTTGTTCTGACTGCTCTGGGTGTCCTCCTGGACCTGCTGCTCAGCGGGCACGGCGTCCCAAGTCAGTTCCACCGTCATGGTCTCGCCGGAGCGGTAGACGGTCAGGGTCACGGTGTCCCCGGCGGCGTACTGCTTCTTCACCGCCGTCAGGTCCTCCATGGTCTTGATGTCATGGTCATCCACCTTGGTGATGACGTCGCCCATTCGGAGGCCTGCCTTGTCGGCGGCCTTGCCCTCCTCCACGGAGTAGACGAACACGCCGGACTTGACATCGTAGCGGTACTGGGCGGCCATCTGCTCGGTCATGGTGCCGCCTGTGATGCCCAGGTAGGGTTTATTCGTCACATAGCCGTTGGTCATGATGTCCTGGATCATGGCAAAGACGTCGTTGATGGGAATGGCGAAGCCCAGGCCCTCCACGGATTCATTGCCGGTGCTGGAATACTTGGCGGACACGATGCCCACCACCTCGCCGTACTGGTTGAACATGGGGCCGCCGGAGTTGCCGGGGTTGATGGAGGCGTCGGTCTGGATCATGTTGAAGGGGGTGCCGTCCACGTTGATGGCCCGGTTCACGCAGGAGACCATGCCGCCGCTCATGGAGAAGGTCAGCTCACCCAGGGGGTTGCCCACCGCCAGCACGTGGTCCCCCACATTCAGGTCATCGCTGTCACCCAGGGTAACGGGCTGGAGGTCCGCGGCATCCACCTTGATGACGGCGATGTCGTAGTCCTCGTCGCCGCCCACATACCGGGCGTCATACTCGTCGCCGTTGTACATGGTGACCTTCACGGTGTCGGCGTCCTTCACCACATGGTAGTTGGTAACGATGAAGCCGTCCTTGGTCAGCACGAAGCCGCTGCCGGCGGAGGCGGTCTGCACCGCCTGGCCGAAGAAGTTATACCCGGAGGTGCCGGTGACGTTGATGGACACCACGCTGTTGACGCCCGCGGCGTAGACCTCCGCGTCGCTCATGGCCGTCTGACCGTCTGCGGTGTGAACGGACACCTGGGCGGCGGGGCGGCTGGAGACATTCACTTCCGTGCCGTTGCCGCCGCTGCCGCCCACGGCCCAAGCCACGCCGCCGCCCACGGCGCCGCCCAGCAGGGCGCAGCACAGGGCCAGGGCGGTGATCTTCAGGCCCATCCGGTTCTTTTTCACAGGCTTCATCTCCTGCACGGGCTGCTGGGGCCCGGCTTGATAGTTGTGGATCTGTTCGTCCACCGTGGGGTGGGCGTCGTAACGCTGGCCCGGCTCGCTGCCGTCCTTGCGGTAGGTATAATGGTACAGGTTCTGTTCGTCGTTATACATGATCGGTTCCTCCTATGTTCTATCCCGCCGGCGCCGGATTTAGAACTGCCTCCGGCGGAAAACGTATACACATGGTCTGCTGCTCAGGTCCTCTTCCCGAACCTTTGAGCTCAGTATAGTCTGGATATCTTAAAAATATCTGAAAGATTTGTGAATCATTCGTGAACCCTGCCAAAATTTCAAAAGGCGGTTTCCCGGGCCCGGAAGCTGTGTTACAATGTCAGGGAATGAACATCTCTCCCGAAAGGAAGTCCTGCCCTTGCTGAAGATTGAATCCATCAAGCTCTCCCCCGGCGCCGACATGGGGGTCCTCACCGCCGAGGCCGCCCGCATCCTGAAGGTCCGGGAGAAGGAGCTCCAGTCCCTCCGGGTCCTCCGCCGCAGCGTGGACGCCCGGGAGGAGGTGACCATGGTATACACCGTGGAAGCCGCCGTCAAGGACGAGGCCGCCGTGCTGAAGCGCTGCCGCAGCAAAAAGGTCAGTCGTGTGCAGCGGAGCCCCGGCTATCTGCTGCCCGCTCCCCTGCCCGCGCCGGACATTCCCCCGGTGGTGGCGGGCGCCGGCCCGGCGGGGCTGTTCGCCGCCCTGGTGCTGGCCCGGGCAGGCCTGCGGCCCATTCTGCTGGAGCGGGGCCGCCCGGTGGAGCGGCGGAAAGCCAATGTGGACCGCTTCTGGGCCACGGGTGAGCTGGACCTTACCAGCAACGTCCAGTTCGGAGAGGGCGGCGCCGGAGCTTTTTCCGACGGCAAGCTGAACACCGGCACCAAGGATATCCGCCACCGCTTCATTCTGGAGACCCTGGTGGCCCACGGTGCCCCCGAGGACATTCTCATGGACGCCAAGCCTCATGTGGGCACCGATTACCTTCACGTGACTCTGCAGAACCTTCGGAAGGAACTGCTGGACCTGGGGGCGGACATCCGCTTTGAGAGCCGCCTGACGGACCTGGACATCCGGGACGGTGCCCTGGCGGGCATCACGGTAGCAGGGCCAGAAGGTTCCTATGCTCTCCCCTGCCGCCATCTGGCGCTGTGCCCCGGCCACTCCGCCCGGGACACCTTCGAGTTGCTCTATGCCCGGGGCGTGGCCATAGAGGCCAAGCCCTTCGCCGTGGGCGTCCGCATCGAGCAGCGGCAATCGGACTGTGACGCCGCCCAGTACAAGCAGTATGCCGGACACCCGGGCCTGCCTGTCTCCACCTATAAGTTGTCCTGCCACCTCCCCAACGGCCGCTCCGCCTTCTCCTTCTGCGTCTGCCCCGGCGGGGAGGTGGTGGCCGCCGCCTCGGAGGAGGCCCGGGTGGTCACCAACGGCATGAGCGAGTTTGCCCGGGACAAGGAAAACATCAACGGCGCGCTGCTGGTAAATGTAACCCCCGAGGACTTCAGCGGCGAGGGCCCCCTGGCGGGCATCGCTTTCCAGAGGAAGCTGGAGGACGCCGCCTACGCCTTGGGAGGCGGCGGCTACCGGGCTCCCGCCCAGCGGGTGGAGGATTTCCTCCTGAAGCGTCCCTCCACCGGGCCGGGCCGGGTAACGCCCAGCTACCGCCCCGGCGTCACCTGGGCCAATCTGTGGGAATGTCTGCCCCCCTTCGTAGCGGAGACTCTGGAGCAGGCCCTGCCCATCCTGGGGCGGAAGCTGAAGGGTTACGACCAGCCCGACGCGGTGCTCACTGCCGTGGAGAGCCGTTCTTCCTCCCCGGTCCGCATTCCCCGGGATGAAACCTACCAGTCCAGTCTCCGGGGCCTGTACCCCTGCGGCGAGGGGGCGGGCTACGCCGGCGGCATTCTCTCCGCCGCCGCCGACGGCATGCGCTGCGCCGAACACATCTGTCAATCCATCTCTCAGGAGGTCTGAATCATGAGCCGAGATATCTGCATTTATCAGGAATTCCTCACCGACGCCCACAAGGGGCAGATTCAGGAAACTGCCGAAAAGCTGGGCTTCATCCCCCACTTTTTCACCCTGGACCAGTTCGAGGAGGCCAAGGACTGCCTCCAGAGCTGTGAGGTGCTGTATGCCCACTCGGTGGATATGCTGCGCTCCGCCCCCGCTTCGCTGAAGTGGTACTGCTGCTCCTTCGCCGGGGTGGACCCCTACTGCAAGGACCCGGCCATCTTTGCCAACCCCGACTGCATCCTCACCAACTCCAACGTCTACGGCGTCACCATCGCCGAGCACGTGGTGATGGTCACCCTGATGCTGCTGCGGCGGATGCCGGAGTACGAGGAGGTGGTGCGGAATCACAGCTGGTCCAACCAACTGCCCATCCGCTCCATCCGGGACAACGAGTTCACCATCCTGGGCACCGGCAACATCGGTGTCAACGTGGCGGAGCGGGTTCGGGGCATGGGCGCGGCAAAGATCATCGGTCTCAGCCGCTCCGGCAGACCCCACCCCGCCTTTGATGAGGTCCATCCCATCGCCGACCTGGACAAGGTCCTGCCCGACACGAAGATTTTGGTGATGGCCCTGCCCGGCACGGCGGACACCGTCCACATCCTGAACCGGGAGCGCATCGCCCTGCTGCCGAAGGACGCCTATGTCATCAACGTGGGCCGGGGCACCGCCATCGAGCAGGAGCCGCTGATGGCGGCCCTGAACGAAGGCCGTCTGGCCGGCGCCGCCCTGGACGTGATGGACCCGGAGCCTCTGCCCAAGGACCATCCCCTGTGGACCACGAAAAACCTGATCCTGACCCCCCATGTCTCCGGCAACATGACCCTGGGCTACACCTGTGACCTGAACGTCAAGATGTTCTGTCAGGACCTTGCCAACTACGCCGCCGGCCGGCCCCTGAACAGCCTGGTGGACCGGAAGAGGGGCTATTGAGTCTGACAGAAACGGAGGCCAGAGGCATGCTGAAATGGTGGCTTCACGCAGTGGATGACATCCGGCGGGAAAAATTCGGTAATACAGAGGACCTCCGCCAGGAAGGCCCGGCCGAGCGGGGGCAATTCCTGAAAAACGGTCTGTTCTGTATTCTGGCTGTGGGCGCGGCTGCAATCCTTCTGCAAATTCTAAGCTCCTAGCTCTTTCAACGGGCGAGCAAAGCCGCCCCCACCGCCAGTCCTCACGCCTCCGGCAGGCTTCGTAAGGGCGGCTAATGTCTGCTTCTCATTCCATACATCGAATTTGGAGGTTTCTCATGAACAACTTCACTTTTTACTCCCCCACGCTCTTCGCCTTCGGCGACGGGGAGGAGCAAAACACCGGTGCCCTGGTCCGCCGCTTCGGCGGCACGAAAGTCCTGCTGGTCTACGGCGGCGGCTCCGTGAAGCGCAACGGCGCCTATGACGCCGTCACCGCCTCCCTCCGGGAGGCCGGCATCCCCTGGACGGAGCTTTCCGGCGTCCAGGCCAACCCCCGCAGCGGCAAGGTCTACGAGGGCATTGACACTGTCCGCCGGGAGGGCTGCGACTTCCTGCTGGCCCTGGGCGGCGGCAGCGTCATCGACACCGCCAAGGCCATCGGCTTCGGCGCCGGCTATGACGGCGACTTCTGGGACTTTTTTACCGGAAAGGTCAAGATCGAGACCACCCTCCCCGTGGGCGTGGTGCTGACCATCGCCGCCGCGGGCAGCGAGGGGTCCGACAGCTGCATCATCACCCTGGAGGAGGGCAGCCTGAAATGGGGCTGCCCCAAGACTGACCTCATCCGCCCCAAATTCGCCGTGTTGAACCCCCGCTTCACCTGCTCCCTGCCGGCCTACCAGACCGCCAGCGGCGCCGTGGATATGATGGCCCACATCTGCGAGCGGTACTTTTCCAACACCCACGACGTGGCCCTGACGGACCGGCTGTGCGAGGCTCTGCTGAAGACCATTCTGGAGGCCGCCCCCAAAGCCCTGGTGGACCCGGATAACTACGCCGCCCGGGCGGACCTGATGTGGGCGGGGATGCTGGCCCACAACAACACCTGCGGCGTGGGCCGGGAGCAGGACTGGGCCAGCCACCAGATGGAGCACGAGCTCTCCGCCTTCTACGACTGCGCCCACGGTGCGGGCCTGGCGGTGGTGATGCCCGCCTGGATGGAGTTCGTCTGCGGCCATGACGTGATGCGCTTCGCCCGCTTCGCCGTCAACGTATTTGGCTGCGAGATGGACTTTGCCAGCCCGGAGCACACCGCCCGGGAGGGCATTGAGCGCCTGCGGACCTTCTTCCGCGCTCTGGGGATGCCCACCACCTTCGCCGAGATCGGCGCCAAAGCCGAGGACATCCCCGCCATGGCGGCCCACCGGGCAGAGAAGCCCCATGGCTTCCCCTTCGGCAATTTCGTGAAGATCGGCCCCGGCGAGATGGAGGCTATCCTCCGTCTGGCCGCCCGCTGAAACGCGCAAAAAACCGGCCCCCTTTCGGGAGCCGGTTCCGGTCCGCGCCAGCTTATCTGTGGTTGAGATACATGGCGCCGCCCAGGATCGCGATGGAAAGGATCGCGTACCACATACGGGGCACCTCCTCTTTGGGGAATGTTGCCGCTGGATGCGGTGTCTTCTTTCAAAGACGTTTGTATCCTTCCCTGTTTTTCTCAGTTTTATCCTTGATTCCACAAGTTTCGACACTTTTTTAATAAAACGGAGCCTTCCGGCGGAAGGCTCCGTTTCAGCTTGTCGAAAAACCACTGCTTAAAGCAACTAGGTTGCATTTTGCAGGGGGAG
>CAMCDX010000067.1 GCA_945873695.1 uncultured Clostridia bacterium
ACCATATACATATAAAAAAGCCCAGCCACAGCTGGACTTTTTCGACAGCCTGAGAGAAGCGCCGTGAAACGGCGCTTCTCTTTTTGCCGGATAACCCTTGCGATTTTAAAATGGTTGTGAGATAATAGCACTGATACGTTAAAATACTGTGAAAGAATGGAAGAATCAGCTATGCATCCACAGAAGATCGCCATTTTGACAGACTCCTGCGCCGATCTGTCTCCCCGGCTGGCGGAGGAGAACCATATTTTCATCGTGCCCCTGCGCATCCTGTGCGCTGATGGGGAGTACCTGGACGGCGTGAACATTCGGGGCGGGGACATCTACGCCCGCCTCCGGGCGGGAGAACTGCCGCAGACCTCCCTGCCCGCGGGAGAGGACATCGCCAAAGCTCTGCGGCAGATCGTGGCGGAGGGATATGACGGCGTTATCGCCGTGATGCTGTCCGGCGGCCTGTCCGGCACCTACAACCTGGTACGGGTCATTGCCGAGGAGTGCCGGGGGCTCCTGCCGGTACGGGTCTTCGATTCCGCCAGCGGTTCCCTGGGCCTGGGCATGACGGTTTTGCAGCTGGCGGAGGACATCCGAAACGGCATGGACTGGGCGGAGCTGACGGAACGCCGGGCGCCCCAGCTCATTGCCGGGGCCCATCCCTTCTTTTCCGTGGACACGCTGGAATACCTGCAAAAGGGCGGCCGCATCGGCAAAGTCACCGCCACGGCGGGGATGCTGCTGCAGATCAAGCCCATCCTCACCTTCGCCGACGACGGCCAGCTGACCTCCGTGGCCAAGGTCCGGGGCCGGCGCCAGGTCGTCGACAAGCTGGTGGAGCTGACGGTGAAGGCCTGCGGGGACCACAAGCGGTACAACCTGGCGGTGGCCAACGGCGGCGCGCCGGAGGAGATGGCCCTGGTCCGGGAGAAGCTGACGGCGGCCCTGCCGAATTACGACCACATCTGGGAGGGCGAGATCGACGGTACCCTCAGCGTTTATATCGGCGACGGTGTCCTGGGCGCGGCGGTCCAGGTGCTGGATTAAAGCTCCCGCGCCACGTGCCATGCCGCCTGAAACATGGCTTGCAGCTCCAGGTCCCGCTGCGCATACAGGGTATCGCACAGCTGGTCCAATTCGTTCCGCCGCTCCTGGGGAAGTGACTGGCACAGCGCGTCCAGCCGCCTGCTGAACAGCTCGGCGGCGTCACGGTAGTTCTGGCCCTGCAAGAAAGCGGAGAAGCGGCTTTCCAGTGTGTAGTCATACAGGGCTTGTAGGGCGTCGGTCATTGGAATCACCTCAATCAATTTAGACCGTTTGGTATAAATTGATTATACTTTAGACCAAACGGTCTTGTCAATACCTGCGAGGTGTTTTATGGAAATTTTGGCGGAAAACCTGTTGAAACTCCGCAAAGCACGCAAATTGAGCCGTCAGACAGTGGCGGATGCTGTTGGGATCTCTGCGAAATCTTATGAACGCTATGAGAACGCAGAACGGGAGCCAACAGCGTCTGTATTGGTCGCTCTGGCAGACTTTTACGGCGTCAGCCTGGATTACCTGGTGGGACGCACAGACCAGAGATAAAAAAGAACGGAGCCTGTATCGCATGATACAGGCTCCGTTTTTTCATGCCTTCGCCAGATAGTCCCGGCAGCACTGCCGGGCTTCTTCTGCTACCTTTTCCTCGTCGATGCAGACGAGACGGCCCTCCTTCACCACGACCTTGCCGTTCACCACGGTGTAGTCCACCGGACCCCGGAGGCCCACCGTCGCCAGCACGTCGGCGGGGCTGTACTCGCCGCCCGCCAGCTCCAGGCGGCGGGCATCCACCAGGAAGAAGTCGGCGCACTTGCCCACGGCCAGCTGGCCGATGTCGTCCCGGCCCAGCAGCCGGGCGCTGCCCCGGGTGGCCATCTTCAGCACCTGATAGCCGGAGGGGGCCGCCTTGCTGGAATGCAGCCGGTGGAGCAGGTACGCCACCCGCAGCTCCTCCATCAGGGAGGAGCCGTCGTTGCTGGCGGAGCCGTCCACCGCCAGGCCCACGGGCACCCCCAGGGCCAGCATCTCAGGTATCCGGGCGACGCCGGAGGAGAGCTTCATGTTGGAGATGGGGCAGTGGGCCACACCGGTGCCGGTCCGGGCCAGCTCCCGCAGCTCCTCGTCGTTGAAGTGGATGCCGTGGGCGTACCACACGTCCGGGCCGGTCCAGCCCAGGGAGGCCATGAATTCCAGGGGCCGGACACCGTGATGGGTGCGCATATAGTTCTCCTCGTCCTTCGTCTCGCACAGGTGGGTGTGGAGCCGGACACCGTACTGCCGGGCCAGGATGGCGCTCTGCCGCAGCAGCTCGGCGCTGACGGAAAAGGGAGAGCAGGGAGCCAGGGCCACCTGATGCATGGAGCCGGGCCGGGGATCATGATAGTCTTCGATGATGCGGGCGGAGTCCTTCATGATCTCATCCACGGTTTGGACCACGCTGTCCGGCGGCAGGCCGCCGTCCTTTTTGGAGAGGTCCATGCTGCCCCGGGAGGAGAACATGCGGATGCCCAGTTCCTCTGCGGCGCCGAACTGGGCGCCGATCAGGTTCCCGGCATGGGCGGGAAAGACATAGTGGTGGTCGAAGCAGGTGGTGCAGCCGTGCTTCATCAGCTCCCCCATCCCCGTGAGAGAGGAGAGGCGGATGACCTGCTCATCCAGCCCTTTCCAGATCTCGTACAGGGTGGTGAGCCAGTCGAACAGCTCCATGTTCTGGACCTGGGGCAGGTTCCGGGAAAAGACCTGGTACAGGTGGTGGTGGGTGTTCACCAAACCGGGGTAGCACCAGTAGTAGCTGCCGTCGATCGTCACATCAGCGCTCTGGGGCAGGTCCGGGCCGATGGCCCGAATGAAGCCGTCCTGGCAGTAGAGGTCCACATTGTTGAGGACCCGGTCTCCGTCATCGCAGGTGACCAGCGTCTGCAAATGTTTCAGCAGGAGAGAAGCCATATCCGACGCTCCTTTCAATGTGTCGTTATAAACAGTTTATCACAGAGGGCGACCTTTTACAAGCAAGGCCGGCCGGGCACGTAAAAAACGGACAGACTTTCTGAAAATGCTTGCGAAGGAAAGACAGGTATGGTACGCTGATGGCAATTCGCGAAGAAGGGGAAGACAACATGCTGGACATTTTTGAGATTTTAGGCCCTGTGATGGTAGGCCCTTCCAGTTCCCATACGGCGGGGGCGGTGCGCATCGGCCGCATGGCCCGGACGCTGCTGGGCGGCGAGCCGGTGCGGGCGAGGATCGGTCTGTACGGTTCCTTCGCCGAGACCGGCCAGGGCCACGGTACCGACAAGGCCCTGGCGGCGGGACTGCTGGGGCTGAAGCCGGATGATATGAAGATCCCCAACAGCTTCGACCTGGCGAAGCAGCGGGGCTTGAAATTCTCCTTTGAGGAGGCCCGGCTGCGGGACGCCCACCCCAACACGGCGGTGCTGGAGGTGGAGCGGGCCGACGGCAAGGTGCTGACCCTTCAGGCGGCCTCCACCGGCGGCGGACGCATCCGGGTGGACAGGCTCAACGGGGTGGAGGTCAGCTTCACCGGCAATTTCAACACGCTGGTCATCCGCCACAAGGACATCGCCGGTGAGCTGGCGGACGTGACCCGGGAACTGTCCAACGGCCGGGTCAATATCGCCAATATGAGCCTTTGCCGGGACCGTCGGGGCGGCGATGCCCTGACGGTCATCGAGACGGATCAGAAGGTGCCCCGGGTGGTGCGTCAGCTGATCGGGGAGCTCCGGGGCGTGGAGGGCCTGACTTATTACGAAAAGGAGGGGGACTGACATGGCGCTGGATTCCATGGAGGAGATCTTTGAAAAGATGGAGGAGGGCAAAAAACCCTTCTGGCAGGTGGTGCTGGACACCGATGTGGAAGAGCGGCAGGTGACGGCGGAGGCCTCCTTTGAAAAAATGCGGACCAACTGGCGGGCGATGCTGGAAGCGGTGGATACCTACCGGGGAGAGCGGCGCTCCGTCAGCGGTCTGGTGGGCGGCGACGGTGCGAAGATGGCGGACTACCGGGAAAAGGGGGAGACCCTGTCCGGGGACTACCTCAGCGAGGTCATCCAGACGGCGTTGTGCACCGGGGAGTCCAACGCCTGTATGCGTAAGATCGTGGCGGCGCCCACGGCGGGAGCCTGCGGTGTGCTGCCGGCGGTACTGATCCCCCTGTACCGCCGGGGCGCGGAGGAAGATGAGATCGTCCGGGCGCTGTACGTGGCGGCGGGTATCGGGGCAGTCATCGGCTACCGGGCCTGCATCGCCGGCGCCTCCGGCGGCTGCCAGGCGGAGATCGGCTCCGCCTCCGCCATGGCGGCGGGGGCTTTGACGGCCCTCCGGGGCGGCGGAGCGGAGCAGATCGGCCACGCGGTGGCCATGGCCCTGAAGAACCTGATGGGCCTCGTCTGTGATCCAGTGGCGGGATTGGTGGAGGTGCCCTGCGTGAAGCGGAACGTCATCGGGGCGGTAAACGCCGCCAGCTGCGCGGACATGGCCCTGGCGGGCATCGAGAGCCGGGTCCCGGTGGACCAGGTCATCGACTGCATGGGGGACGTGGGGCGGCGGATGCCGGTGGAGTTCCGGGAGACCGCCCTGGGCGGCCTGGCGGCCACCCCCTTCGGCCAGGCGGTGAAAAAGCAGATGAATCGGCGGAACCGCTGAATAAGAGAGGGACGGGCCGCAGCCGGCCCTTCCCGGTGTGCTGCAAAAAACGCCCTGGACCACACTTGGTCCAGGGCGTTTGCGCGTATATGGAGTTACTGCTTGGCGGCCAGGGCCTTCTGCAGCCAGTCCTTGCCGTCCACGAACCGGGAGACGATGTAGGAAACCACATAGTCGCCGGCGGAGTTGATCATGGTGGCGGGGGGGTCCACCAGGTTGCCGATGGCCACCAGGATGGGGAAGGCCACCTCAATCTGCTCGGGGAAGAAGATGGAGCAGATGATATACTCGCCGATGTAGCCGCCGCCGGGGACGCCGCTCATGCCCACGGAGGACAGCACCGCTACAAGCACCACGGGGATCAGCTTGCTGAAACTCAGGTCCTGGCCGAACACGCCCAGCACGAAGGCAATCTTCAGCACGCAGGAGAAGCAGGAGCCGTCCATGTGCATGGTGGCGCCCAGAGGCAGTACCATGTCGGAGACGTCCTTGGAGATGCCGGTCTCAGCGGCCACTTCCATGTTGGTGGGAATGGTGGCTACGGAGGAGCAGGTGCCCAGGGACACCACGGCGGGACGGGTGATGTGCTGGAACATGGTCTTCACGGCGCCCTTGCCGCCGCCGAACCAGGCGAACAGGGGCCAGGCGGTGAAGATGTAGATGAAGCACAGGGGATAGTACAGCAGAAGGGCACGGCCGTAGTTCTCCACCACCTGGGAGCCATAGGTGGCTACCAGGTCGGCGAAGATAGCGAAAAAGGCGATGGGGGCGTAATAGGTGACGATCTTCACGAACTTCAGCATGACGTTGGTCAGGTCTTCCAGGAACTTGCCGACCATGGTGTCTTTGCCGCCGTTCAGGTTCACAGCGAAACCAAACAGCAGGGAGAACACGATCAGGGGCAGCATGGCCCGGCGGGTCAGCAGGCCCACGAAGTCCTCGGCGGTAAAGAAGTTGACGATCATCTCGGTGAGGGTGGCATACTCGCCCATCTCCTCAGAGGGCAGCTCCGTCCAGGCGGTCAGAACAGGGGGGAACACCTTCACCAGCAGGAACATGATGACGGCGGCGATAGCGCCGGTGATCACGAAGGTAGCCACCGTGACGCCCATGATCTTGCCGGCCCGCTTGCGGCTCTCCATGTTGGCAACGGCACCGGCGATGGACGCGAATACAAGAGGCACTACGATGCAGAACATCATATTGATGAACACGGTGCCCAAAAAGCTGATAGAGTTTCCAAAGGCGGGCCAGAACCAGCCCACGATGGCGCCCAGGACCATGGCTCCAATCATGATAGCCATGAAACGGTAGTTTTTCGCGACGGATTTTGCTTCCATAAACATTCCTCCTATTTTTTTGCACACACAGGGGAGTTATTTTGCAAGACGGAGGTCTTCGTCCGTGACCTCGCCTTTACAAACGATATTGGTAGGGCCTGTCAGGAACAGGTCCGTGATCCGGCCGCTGTTCTGTTCCACGTCGATGATAAGCTGACCGCCGGTCATATCCACCTTAACGCCATGGCCGCTGACCTGGCCCCGGAGGGTCAGGACCGTTACCACAGAGCCGGTGCCTGTGCCGCAGGCGTAGGTGAAATCCTCCACGCCCCGCTCAAAGGTCCGCTCGTACACGGTGTCTTCGCCGATGAGCTCGTAGAAGTTTACGTTGGCGCCTTTGGGGAAATCCCGGTACCAGCGGATCTTGCGCGCCAGTTCCCGCAGCTGGTTTTCGTCCGCGTTTTTCAGATCGTGACAGGGCACCACCGCGTGGGGAATGCCGGGATCGCCCAGCTCTACATAGGCGCAGGGGTATTCCGCACCGTCCACCTCCACGGAAGCGTCCAGCTTTACAGTGGTGGGGTCGTTGAGGCGGACGCGGTACAGCCGCTCCGTAATGCGACGGCCGGTCACAATGCCGGCGGTGGTCTCCACCGTCTGCGTTTCGCTGGCCAGACCCTTCTCATAACCGTACCGGCAGATGCACCGGGCACCGTTGCCACACATCTCGCCCATGCTGCCGTCGGAATTATAAAACCGCATCTTATAGTCGCCGCCCTGGGTTGGGGCGTCCACCACCATCAGTCCGTCGGCGCCGATGGACATGTGCCGCTCGCACAGGGTCCGGGCCACCTGGGGCAGGATCTCCACCGGGAGGTGCTCCTCCAGATTGTTCAGGATGAGGAAGTCATTGCCGGCGCCGTTCATTTTCCAAAATTCCATAAAGACCTCCCTTGCACTGCTTTTCAGCGATTTTTTTCATAGTTGTATTATAACAGCACACAGAGCCAACGGAAATTGGAGAATGTGCTAAAAATCATGCAAATCCTGCGAAAGACTTGAGACCATCCGCTTGATTTGACGGCGAAAAGACGGTATGATGGGAATACACCGGAGAAAGCGAGGCGCTGTCCATGGCAAAAAAGAACGCCCGGAACACGAAAGGACGCATCATCTCCGCGGCCTGGAAGCTGTTTTACGAACAGGGATACGAGGGCACCACCGTGGAGGACATCGTCTTTGAGTCGGAGACCTCCAAGGGTTCCTTCTACCACTATTTTGACGGAAAGGACGCCCTCCTGGGAACGCTGGCCTATGTGTTCGACGAGAAATACGAGGAATTGAAGGGGATGATGGCCCCATCCCTGGGTGCCGTGGAGAAGCTGATCTACCTGAACCATGAGCTGTTCGCCATGATTGACGGCGGTGTGTCCATGGACCTGCTGACCCGGCTGCTGTCCACCCAGCTGCTGGCCCGCGGGGAGAAGCACCTGCTGGATCGGAACCGCACCTATTTCAAACTCCTGCGGCAGATCATCGCCGAAGGCCAGCAAGCCGGGCAGCTTCGGCAGGACCGCACCGTCAACGACATCGTGAAGGCCTACGCCCTGTGGGAGCGGGCGCTGATGTACGACTGGTGCCTGTGCGGGGGGGAGTACTCCCTGGTGGGCTACACGGACAAAATGACGCCCATGTTCCTGGAAAGCTACCGCGCTTAAATTTCGACTAGAGTTTTTTTATATGTTTCGTCTGGTTTATAATTGCTGATAAATCAAGGAAAATAAAAGATTTTGCAGAATGTCGTATAGAATCTATTCTATACGACATTCTGCATTCCATTCTGCTTTTGAGTGTGTTATGATATCAAATACTGAACATTAAAGGAGAGAGAACCATGACAACCTCACAAATTGCGATTACAGCAACCATTATCTTGTACTTATGCTTCGTGATCTTTACCGGCGTGATGATCGGCCACCGGAGCAAGAAGAGCGCCGAGGGCTTTTACCTGGGCGGGCGCGGTATGGGACCTCTGGTCACTGCCATGAGCGCGGAAGCATCTGATATGAGCTCTTGGCTGCTGATGGGCCTTCCCGGCCTGGCCTATCTCAGCGGCGTGGCTGACGCGGGCTGGACTGCCATCGGCCTGGCGGTCGGCACCTATCTGAATTTCCTGCTGGTGGCAAAAAAGATCCGCCGGTACAGCGTCCGATTGGATGCCATCACTATCCCCGCCTTCATCTCCAAGCGCTATGGGGAGAAGAAGCCGGTCATCATGTGCATTGCTTCTCTGATCATCCTGATCTTCTTTGTGCCCTATGTGGCTTCCGGCCTGGCTGCCATCGGCAAGCTGTTCAACAGCCTGTTCGGATGGAATTACCTGATGGCGGTCATCATTGGCACGGTGGTCATCATCAGCTATACCTCTGTGGGCGGCTTCAGCGCTGTCGCTACCATGGACCTGATCCAGTCGATCATCATGACCTGTGCCCTGGTGGTCATCACAGTATTCGGCGTCTATCAGGCCGGCGGCGTGGATGTGGTGATGGCGAATGTCCGGGAACTGCCCGGCTACCTGAGCTTTACCCAGAGCTACAATGTCTCCAGCGGTACGGCCACGCCTTACAGCCTGATCACCATTGTTTCCACCCTGGCCTGGGGCCTGGGCTATTTTGGCATGCCCCATATTCTGGTGCGTTTCATGGCGATCCGGGATGAGAATGAACTGAAGCTCTCCCGCCGCATTGCAGTTGTCTGGGTGGTCATTTCCATGACCGTTGCTATCTGCATTGGCATGATCGGGTACGGCGTTTCTGAAGCTGGCCGCATTCCCATGCTGGAGGGCAGCGCCTCTGAGACCGTGATTGTCAAGATTGCGGGCCTCCTGTCCACGTATGGCCCGATCCCCGCTGTTGTTGCCGGCCTGATCCTGGCCGGTATCCTGGCTGCCACCATGTCCACAGCGGACTCCCAGCTGCTCTCCGCGGCCTCCGCATTCTCCGAAAATATGCTGCAGGACGTATTCGGCGTGAAGATGACCGCCAAGCAGACCATGCTGGTGGCCCGGCTCACCGTTATCGTCATTGCCGTCATTGCCGCCTTCCTGGCCACGGACCCCGAAAGCAGCGTGTTCCAGATCGTGTCCTTCGCCTGGGCTGGCTTTGGCGCCACCTTTGGCCCTGCCATCCTCTTTGCTCTGTTCTGGAAGCGCGGTAACCGCCAGGGCATTCTGGCCGGACTGGTGGCCGGCGGCGTCATGGTCTTCGTCTGGAAGTTCTGCGTGCGTCCCATTGGCGGCGTGTGGAACGTCTATGAGCTGCTGCCCGCCTTCGTGACGGCTTCCGTCGCCATCGTAGTGGTGAGCCTGCTTACCGCCAAGCCGGACGAGAGCATCGAGAAGATCTTCGATGAAGTCAATGCTATGTAAGATACATTATAAATTAGAAACCCGGGTCATCCGCGTGCTTTGGCGTGCGGATGACTTTTTTTGAAAAAAATCGAAATTAGGTGTTGACAAAAGGGAGTTAGTTTGGTATTCTAACAAAGCTGTCGCTGAGGTC
>CAMCDX010000068.1 GCA_945873695.1 uncultured Clostridia bacterium
ATTGTGAAGGCGTCGAAAAAGTCCGTCGGACTTTTTCGACAGCCTGAAAGGACGGAGCCTTGCGGCTCCGTTCTTTTTTGTTACAGATTCGCGTCCAGTACCTGGGCGTAAACCTCTGCCGGCATGGTGCCCACCTTCCGGTCGAACTCCCGGCCGTTTTTCAGGAACACCACCGTGGGGATACTCATGACCCCGAAGCGGATGGCCAGCTCCCGGGCATCGTCCACATTGACCTTGCCGATGAGGACCTTGCCATCATACTTCTCCGCCAGGGTTTCCATCGCCGGGGCGAGAGCCTTGCAGGGGCCGCACCAGTCCGCCCAGAAGTCCACCATGGCCAGAGGGGCCTGCTCCACCACGCTGTCAAATTCCTCCGTCTTCAAATGCTTAATTGCCATATCTCATATCTCCTTTTGTTTGTTTTTCATGATTCCTGTCTCACGTAGGCCGCAGCGCTCTGGCCCGCGATCAGACCCTCGCCCACGGCCTTCGCCACCTGCAGGGGGCCTCCGGTACAGTCGCCGGCGGCAAACAGTCCCGGCAGGTTCGTGGCCATCCGCCGGTCCACCGTCACATAGCCGTCCTCCACCGCAAGGCCCGGAACCAGGTCCGCCGGGGCCATGGAGGGCCGCAGCAGGAACACCCCTGCCACCTCTATCGTCTCGCCGTCGCAGGTGACGGATTCGACGGTCTCCCGGCCCTGGATAACACAGGTTCGGGGGCGATGGAGATAGGTGACAGAGCAGCCGATCTCCCGGAGGAAATCCGCCTCCCGCCGGGCGCTGTCGCTGTATCCCAACACCGCTACCGGCCGGCCCCGGTACAGCATCCCGTCGCAGGTGGCGCAGTAGCTGACGCCCCGGCCCAAAAACTCCTCCTCACCTGGAAACTTTCTTCCCCGGACCACACCGCCGGCCAGCACCACCGCTTTGGCCGCAAGCATCCTGGGGCCCGCGCCGATGTACCAGGTACCGGAGATCCGAAGGGCATTCAGGGCCCTGCCGGCAAAGAACTCTGCCCCTGCCTCCTCCGCCTGGCGGCGCATGACCGTCAGCAGTTCCCTGCCGCTGACGCCAGGCAGGCCCGGGTAGTTGTCCACCCGCCCCGCGGGCCACAGAGGATTCTCCTCCGGGGGATTGGACACCACCAGCACGCTCCGGCCCCGGGTCCGGGCGTTGATGGCGGCAGACAGCCCCGCCGGGCCGCTGCCGATGACCAGCACCTCATGGGACATGGCGCTCCACCTCCTCGTCCATCAGCACCGCCATCAGCCACTCCACAGCCGGGCGGGCGGCGGGCCGGTAGTAGACCTCGTTCCCGCTGCGCTCCGAGACCACCAGCCCCGCCGCCCGCAGCTTCTGCAGGTGCTGGGAGATGCTGGACTGGGAGACGCCGGTGCGGCGCTCAATGCAGCTGACATTGTGGCAGCCGTCCCGCAGCAGGCTGTGCATGATCTGGAGACGGAGGGGATGGGCCAGGGCCTTCAGCAAATCGGCCCACGCCTCGTAGTCTGCCCGGTTTTCCATGACTTCACCCTCTCCTTTGTTTTATATGAAATTATCATGATATTCTTATGTTACCTATGACTTTTGCAACACCGGCAAAAAAACGCCGGAGAGGGGCCGGGGGTGGTTGCTTTTGCGCCGGGAGTTTGGTACACTGAAACCGGTCAAAAAGTGAGAGCCGGCGGGCGGACCCACCGGCTCCCTATTCAAAAAAGCGGCGGCGCCCCGCGCCAGGGGCGGGCGCTGCGCGGAAAGGTGAAACCGGGGCGTCCGGCCGCTTGCGATATCCTATGCGCCGCAAGGGACCACCGCTACCGGGCCTGCCTCTCCCCGCGCCGCTCAAAAGCCGCCGGACAAACAGAAAAGAGGGCGTTTTTATGGTCAAGATCGCACCTTCCATCCTCTCCGCCGATTTCGCGAATCTGGAGCGGGACATCCGCCGTGTCTCCGACGCCGACTACCTCCATGTGGACGTGATGGACGGCGTGTTCGTCCCCAACATCTCCATCGGCATCCCTGTGGTCCAGTCCATCCGCAAGGTGACGGACATGTTCCTCGACGTCCACCTGATGATTGTGGAGCCGGTCCGGTACGTGGAGCGGTTCTGCGACGCCGGCGCCGACCTGGTGACGGTCCATGTGGAGGCCGACACGCAGGAGAACATCCACGATGCCATCGATAAGATCCACGCCAAGGGCAAGAAGGCCGGCGTTGTCTTGAAGCCCGCCACTCCCGCCGAGGCGGCGCTGCCCTTCCTGGAGAAGGCGGCCCTGATCCTGGTCATGACTGTGGAGCCGGGCTTCGGCGGCCAGAAGTTCATGGCCGATATGATGCCCAAGGTGGCCGCCCTCCGAAAGCTCATCGACGAGAAGAACCCCGCCTGCGAGCTGGAGGTGGACGGCGGCGTGGCCCCCGATACCTGCAAGGCCTGCATCGAAGCCGGCGCCAATGTGCTGGTGGCGGGCAGCGCGGTCTACAAAGCGGCGGATATCCCCGCCCGCATCCAAGAACTGAGAGGTTGATACCATGAACGAGCAAGTCAAACTGCCCCGGCTGCGTCTGGGCGTGTACCCCACGCCCTTTTACAAGCTGGAGAACATCAGCGCCAAATACGGCCGGAACATCTGGATCAAGCGGGACGACCTGTGCGGCGTCGCCCTGGGCGGCAACAAGGTCCGCAAGCTGGAGTACCTGCTGGCGGACGCCCGGGCCCAGGGCTGCGACACGGTGTTCACCACCGGCGGCGCCCAGTCCAACCACGCCATGCTGACGGCGGCCTGCGCCGCCCGGCTGGGCATGAAGTGCATTCTCATCCTGAAGCAGCGGGGCGTCACCGAGCGCCTGGGCAACCTGATCCTGGACGACATCTACGGCGCCCAGGTCCGCTTCATGGACACGGACAGCTACGATGATATCTACAATGAGATGCGCCGCATGGGTGAGGAGCTGGCAAAGGAGGGCCGCAAGGCCTATGCCATCCCCGTGGGCGGCTCCACGCCCCTGGGTGCCGTGGGCTACACGGAATGCGTCCGGGAGATCGCCGGCCAGGCGGCGGAGGGGCCGGCCTCCATCCGCCATCTGGTCTCCGCCACCGGCTCCGGCGGCACCACCGCCGGCCTGCTGCTGGGCGCCAAGCTGTATCTGCCCGGCGTCAAGGTCACCGGCATGGGTGTGGATGACGATCCCTTTGAGGACATCGTCCCTGGTCTGGCCGCCGGCGCGGCGGAGCTGATGGGCCAGTCCCTGGACCGGACTCCCGACGATTTCCAGATGGTCTACCATGTGGGTCAGGGCTACGCCATCCCCAACGCCGAGGACACCCCGTCCATCGAAGAGCTGGCCCGGACCGAGGGCATCCTGCTGGACCCCGTCTACACCGGCAAGGCCTGGGCGGGCATGCTGAAGCTGCTGCGGGAAGGTTACTTCGGCAATGAGGGCGACATCGTCTTCGTCCACACCGGCGGCGCCGCGGCGCTGTTCGCCATGGAGCTTGGGTAAAGAGGGGACTTCGTCCCCCTTTTCCCCGCAAGGGGGGCGCCGCATCCGTAAAGCAGCAAAGCCGCTAACGGCTGCGCAGTAGATTCCCCCTGGGCCCCCTTCCTTTGATGGGGCATTTATCCCGCCGTTTCTCCACGCCCTTTTGAAAGGAGCATCCCCGTTATGGAATACTTCCCCGCGCCGCTTGAAAAACTGGTGGAACAATTCGCCCGGCTGCCGGGCATTGGCGGCAAGTCCGCCCAGCGGCTGGCCTTCTATGTCCTGGGATTGCCGGAAGAGGATGCCCGGGAATTTGCCGATGCCATTCTGGACGCCAAACACAGCGTTACCTGCTGCCCGGTGTGTCAGAACTTCACTGCCGGCGGCCTGTGCCCCATCTGTGCCTCTCCCAAGCGGGACGGCACCACCATCTGCGTGGTGGCGGACCCCCGGGACGTGGCGGCTATCGAGCGCAGCCGGGAGTACAACGGCCATTACCACGTGCTCCACGGCGTCATCTCCCCCATGAACCACGTGGGCCCCGATGACCTGGCCATCAAGTCTCTGGTGGAGCGGGTGGCAAAGGGCGGCATTCAGGAGGTCATCATGGCTACCAACCCTGACACGGAGGGAGAGGCCACCGCCATGTATATCGCCCGGCTGCTGAAGCCCTTCGACGTGCGGGTGACCCGCCTGGCCTACGGTATCCCCGTGGGCGGCCACCTGGAATTCGCCGATGACGCCACGCTGATGCGGGCCCTGGAGGGGCGGAGAGAGCTTTGAACAAAAAAAACACGGAGCCCATGGAATGCGCTCCGTGTTTTTCATTTCACGCCATGAACGCCGTATCCTGCACGGCCTCCATCATATAGTGGAGGTACGCCGGCAGGTCTCCCGGGTCCGTCAGCCGAAGGGACACGCCCTCCGTCCCCGGGTCCAGCATCCGCAGCATCTGCCGTGCCACGGGGTCCGTTTTCAGATCGCAGTCGGTGTGGTCCGGCAGGCGCAGCAGCACACTGCCCCGGCTGTGGTCCACGATGTCCAAAAAGCGCTCCCGGTCCGGCAGCGTTAAGATTTGCAGCATAGGATCCCTCTTTCCTGTTTTGTGCTCCTGTTGACGAATGGGTTCTTTGTGCTATCATAATATCAGCGAAAAGGAAGATGTGTTATGACATAACCGCTGATTTTATAGTACAAAACCGTCAAAGGAGGTATCTCATGGCGCTGGCTGTCTGTGGCTCCACCGCTGATCCCCACGGCCGGGAGCTTATCTCCCACGGTACCACGCTGTTCCCCGCCGCCTGTTATCAGGATGATTTCTTTTTGGAGGATGTTCCCTGCCCCTGGCACTGGCATGACGAGCTGGAGGCGGTGGTCGTCGCGCAGGGAGAAGTCCTGGTGGCGGCGGGAGGAGCACGGTTCACGGTCCCTGCCGGCGGCGGTTTTTTTATCAACACCCGGGTGCTCCATAACGTCTGGGATCACAGCGGCCAGGGTTTCCGCCTTCACTCCGTGGTGTTTCATCCCCGCCTGGTGGGCGGCAGCCTGGACAGCGTTTTCTGGCAGGACTATTTGCTGCCTCTGATGTCTCCTCAGGCGCCGGGGTATGTGCGCCTGGATCCTGCTGTACCCTGGAACCGGGAAGCGCTGGCCGCTGTTGAAGCTGCCTGGCACAGCGCCGCCCGGGAGCTGCCGGGCTTCCAGTTCCAGATCCGTTCCGCCCTGTCTCAGCTGGTGTTCCAACTGGTCAGCCATCTTCCCGCCGAGCCCAGGACACCCTCCGAGAAAGCCCTGCGGGATGAAGCCCGCGTCAAGGATATGATGCGATTCATTCAGGCCCATTATGCGCGGGAGCTGACCACCGCCCAGATCGCCGCCAGCGCCTCCATCAGTGAAAGCGAATGCCTCCGCTGCTTCCGCGCCACCATCGGCGCCACGCCTATCCAGTATCTCCGGCAGTTCCGGGTGCAGAAAGCGGCGGAACTGCTGGCCGGCACCACGCTGAAGGTAGGGGATATCGGCGCCCGGTGCGGTTTCCAGGAAATGAGCTATTTTTCCAAGACATTCCGGGAGCTGAAGGGCTGTACGCCGTCGCTCTACCGGGCGCAAAAACAGGGAAACCCGTAAAAAAACGCCATCCGGCTTTTTAACGCCGGATGGCTGCTTTCATGCTTCCGCGTATTCAAAACTGGCCCAGGGGTCGGTGTGGTCCAGAAGAAGGGTCTCCCCCGCCCAGAGCCGGCAGCGGAGACTGGCCCGGAGGCTCTCGTGGATGGTACGGCCCATAACGCCCTCCGCCGGCGCCCGTAGCGGATGTCCCCGGCCCTCCGGCAGCTCCACCGACAGGCGGTACTTTCCCTGGCGGACCACCGCGCCGGCGGCGGACCACCGTTCCACCCGGGCGCCCCGGTAGGTGGCCAGCCGGTACTCCCGGCCCTCATGGCGCACCGCGCAGATGCAGCCGGTGAACCGTCCCGCCGCAAAAGGCACGGAGGCCACCGCCAGCATCAGCCCGCTGTCCGCCGGCCCGCCCCAGGCGCACTGAGCCCAGAGGTAGGCGCTGGGGAAGGACCGGCCCCGGTCGGTCTCCACGTAGCCGGTGCCGCCGGAGAAATCCAGACACTCGCCGTTGAGCATCAGCGTTCCCTCCAGCGGGTGCCCCATGCTGAGCACCCCATGGGCGCACTCCATCCCCGGCAGGAAGCGGAAAGGACCCATGATGTCCGACCGAAGGGGCGTGAAGGGACCGCTCCGCAGGACGCCGTGGAGGGAGAGTCCCTCCCGCTGGATATGGAGCCAGGCGCCGGTGTCGTTGAAGATGTTCTGGCCCACCCGGACCTGAAACTGTTTCTCAGAGGCCTGAAACTCCGTGCCCGGATATTCCAGCCACCAGCTCCCCCTGTCCGTGAGAACCTGGAGGGACGCGCTCCGCCGCCCCTCTCCGTCAATGTGGAGGGCGGGGATCAGGGCCAGGGCCGCGCCTTCTCTGGCCTGATATTTCAGGTACCACCCTTCAAAATAAGGTCCCCGCCGCCCGGCGCCGTGATAGTATTTCTTCATAGCCTCACCCCGCTCAGCATGTCCCGAACAGCAAATTCTCATGCGTCTTGCTTTCGTTATTCAAAAGGAACGGGGTGTACGCGGGAAAAGCGCGGAGGGTTTCCCCGCAATTGGAATCAGCCCACAGCCGCCGTTTTTGCCGAAGGCGGCAGCGGAAAGCCGCAAAAAGAAAAGACACCCTGACGGGTGTCTTTTTTGGAGCGGCTGAGGGGAGTCGAACCCCCCTATGCAGCTTGGGAAGCTGCCGTTCTACCGATGAACTACAGCCGCGTCTGGATGGTATGATACCATAGTTTCCCGGAAATTGCAACACGAAAAATGGCGGCTCGTCATGAATGTCCCTCCGGCGGCATACCCTGTACCAATGCTGAAAAGGGGGATCACCATGAAGAAACTGATCGCGCTGCTGTGCGCCGTGCTGGTGTTGGGGACCAGCGCCAGGGCGCTGGACGTGTCCGCGCCCTCCGCCCTGCTGATGGAGAAGGAGACGGGCACCATCCTGTTTAGCAAGGACGAGCACGCCAAGCTTGAGCCCGCCAGCGTCACCAAGGTCATGACCATCCTGCTGACCATGGAGGCCATCGACAGCGGCCAGCTGAGCTACGACACCATGATCACCGCCTCCGCCCACGCCTGCTCCATGGGCGGCAGCCAGATCTGGCTGAAGGAAAACGAGCAGATGACGGTCTCCGACATGCTGAAGGCCGTCTGCGTGGTGTCCGCCAACGACTGCGCCGTGGCTCTGGCGGAGCAGATCGCCGGCAGTGAGGAGGCCTTCGTGGAGCGGATGAACCAGCGGGCAAAGGAGCTGGGCATGGAGGACACCACCTTCAAAAACGCCACCGGCCTGCCGGCGGAGGGCCACGTCACCTCTGCCTATGACATCGCCCTGATGAGCCGGGAGCTGGTACTGAACCACCCGGACATCCGGCAGTACACCACTATCTGGATGGACACCCTCCGGGGCGGCGCTTCCTCCCTGGTGAATACCAACAAGCTCATTCGCTTCTACGAGGGCGCCACCGGCCTGAAGACCGGCTCCACGGACAGCGCCCTGTACTGCCTCTCCGCCACGGCGGAGCGGGACGGGATGGAGCTCATCGCCGTCATTATGAAGGGCGCCACCTCCCCCCGGCGGTTCGAGGACGCCAAGACCCTCCTCAGCTACGGCTTTTCCACCTACGCCCTGAAGCGGATCACGCCGGAGTCCGCCCTGCCGCCGGTGCCGGTGAAGCTGGGCACCCAAGCCACGGTCCAGCCGGTGCTGGAAAAGGGGACCGCCCTGCTGCTGGAGAAATCCCGGGCGGGCCAGCTGGCCCAATCCGTGACGCTGACACCCCAGGTGGAGGCCCCGGTAGCCAAGGGGGACCCCTTGGGCACCCTGACCGTTACCTCCGGGGAGGACGTGGTGGCGGAGCTGCCCCTGGTGGCAGGCGAGGAGGTGCCCCGGATCACCTACGGCCAGATGCTGCGGCGGGTGCTGCGGATGGCGTTTTTGGCGGAGTGACGGAGCTTTCTCCGTTTTTCGCCCTTTCCGCGACGGTTTTCTCTTGTGCGGAAGCGGTGGAAATGTTATAATTTTCATAATACCATATGTAAAAATACGTCAGGCAGAGGGCGTCTCTGCCCAACACAAAAGAGAGGACCGATACATCATGCTGGATATCAAACTGTTTGAGATGAAGTCTTTCCTGCCCATGCCCTACGAGGAGGCATTGGCTCCCCGGCTGAAGATTGCCCATGAGAAGCTGCAGAACGCCTCCGGCGCCGGCGGCGAATTCACCGGCTGGGTGCACCTGCCCCGGGACTACGACAAGGAGGAGTTCGCCCGCATCAAGGCCGCTGCCGCCAAGATCCAGAGCGATTCCAAGGCCTTGGTGGTCATCGGCATCGGCGGAAGCTACCTGGGTGCCCGTGGCGTCATCGAGTGCCTGTGCTCCCCCAACTACAACCTGAAAAAGAAAAACACCCCCAACGTCTACTTCGTGGGCAACGGCCTCAGCTCCGACGCCATGCAGGAGGTCATCGACCTGCTGGGGGACGATGACTTCTCCGTGAATGTCATCTCCAAGTCCGGCACCACCACCGAGCCCGCCGTGGCCTTCCGCTTCTTCCGCAAGCTGCTGGAGGACAAATACGGCCGTGAGGGCGCCAAGAGCCGCATTTACGCCACCACCGACAAGGCCCGGGGCGCGCTGAAATCCTTGGCGGACGCCGAGGGCTGGGAGACCTTCGTGGTGCCAGACGAGGTGGGCGGCCGCTACTCCGTCCTCACCGCCGTGGGCCTGCTGCCCATTGCCGTCACCGGCGTGGACATCGATGAGCTGATGGGCGGCGCCGCCAAGATGATGGAGGTCTGCGGCACCCCGTCCTTTGATTGCCCCGCCTGGCAGTACGCCGCCATCCGCTATGAGCTGTACCGCTCCGGCCGCTCCGTGGAGATCCTGGGCTGCTACGATCCCGCCTTCCGCTTCATGAGCGAATGGTGGAAGCAGCTCTACGGCGAGAGCGAGGGTAAGGACGGCAAGGGCCTGTTCCCCGCCAGCGTGGAGTTCACCGCCGACCTCCACTCCATGGGCCAGTACATCCAGGAGGGCAAGCGGCTGATGTTCGAGACCATCGTCCGCCTGGGCGCCTCCCAGAACCAGCTGCTGGTGCCCAGGGATGAGAGCGACGGCGACGGTCTGAACTTCCTGGCCGGCGAGTCCATGGACTTCATCCGGGACCGGGCCATGGAGGGTACCCTGCTGGCCCACACCGAGGGCGGTGTGCCCAATGTCATTGTGGAGACCGACGGCAAATCCGCCGACGACCTGGGCCAGCTGATCTACTTCTTCGAGTACGCCTGCGGCCTGTCCGGCTATCTGCTGGACGTGAACCCCTTCGATCAGCCTGGTGTGGAGGCCTATAAGAAGAACATGTTCGCCCTCCTGGGCAAGCCCGGCTACGAAGATAGAAAGGCTGCGCTGGAGGCCAAACTGAACAAATA
>CAMCDX010000069.1 GCA_945873695.1 uncultured Clostridia bacterium
CACACCGATGTAGGGCACGTTCCGGTACTGCTGGCAGTAGTCCAGGCCGTAGCCCTTCCCACCGGGCTTGCCCGGCGGGAGCCCTGATGATTTGATTTGACCGGGCCGGAATGAATCCGCCCCAGTCCGAGGTTTTGCTTCGCAAAACGCTCGTGCGCCGTACCGGCGGCGGCGCGCCGCGCCGCGGTGGTCTCCGGCCTTACTCGCCGGCGTAGACCTCCGGCTTCAGCACACCGATGTAGGGCACGTTCCGGTACTGCTGGCAGTAGTCCAGGCCGTAGCCCACCACGAACTCGTCGGGCACGGTGAAGCCCGCCAGGTCGGCGGTGATGGCCTTGGTGCGGCGGGAGGGCTTATCCAGCAGCGTCACGATGGTGATGGAGGCGGCGCCCTTCGTCATGAAATATTGCTTCAAAAAGGCCAGGGTGTTGCCGGAATCCAGAATGTCCTCCACGATGATGAGGTCCCGGCCGGTGATATCCTGCTGGAGGTCGTGGGTGATCTTCACCCGGCCGGAGGACACGGTGGCGTTCTCATAGGAGCTGACGGCAATGAACTCCACGTCGCTCTTCAGCTGGCAGGCCCGGACCAGGTCCGCCATGAACACGAAGGAGCCCTTCAGCACGCTGAGGAACAGCGGATTCTTGCCCTGGAACTTGTCATACAGGATGTCGCCCATCTCCTGGATGCGGGTCTTCAGTTCCTCCTCCGTCACCAGGACCTTCAGGATGTCCTTTTCCATCTCACTTCTCATGATGTTTCTCCTCTGTCTTTTTATAAAATCTCACAAACACCGTCTGTTCTTCAGAACAGGGCGCGAAATCCGCGTGAACGCCAAAAACAGGGTCGGCGGCGGGGGCGTCCCCCACCCGCAGCACCGGCAGCAGGTCCCGCTCCTCCGGGGTAAGGCCCCGGTCGGCGCAGAGGCGCTTGAAGCTCCGGGACCCACGGCTGCCCGGCAGCCGCAGCCGGTCCCCCGGCCGCCAGGAGGTGACGGCCATGGCGCCCCCCTCCGGGAGCCGTATGGGCAGCGCCCCCGGCTCCTCCGCTTCGGAAACGCTGACCGAGAAGCTGCCGAAATCCGCCCTGCCGCCCACTGAGACGGAAACGGGGACAGGCCGGCGGGCCCGCCGGGACAGCTCCAGACTGTATTTCTTCCGCCGGGCCGTCAGGCCGTAGGGCAGGGAGACCTCCAGGTCCGTCCGATTGCCCCGGGCCAGGTCCAGCACCGCCGTCACATGGGCGGCGGTCAGGTCCTTCCGGTGTCCGGCGGTCTGGGCCATCAGCCGCAGCACCGCCCGCTCCGCCACCGCCTCCGGCGCCTCCGTCAGCATCAGGCAGGGGATGGTGACGCCCTCCGGCAGCTCCTTGGCCTGGTCCGCCAGGTCCCGGGCCAGATTCTCCAGAGCCTCGTTCTCCGCCTGGAGAATGGAGGCGGTCCGGGCCATGTTCTCCGCGAACCGGGGGTTCAGCTGCCGCAGCACCGGGATCACGGACTGCCGCAGCAGGTTCCGGGCGGCGGCGTCCGGGTCTGTATTGGTCTCATCCTCCACATGGGGAAGGCCATGGGCGGCGGCGTATGCTTGGAGCTCCGCCCGGGTGATCTGCAAAAAGGGCCGGCAGACGTTCCCCCGCACCGGGGGGATGCCGGCCAGGCCGGCGGAGCCGGTGCCCCGGGCCAGGTTCAGCAGCATGGTCTCGGCGTTGTCGTCGGCGTGGTGGGCCGTCAGGATGGCGTCGCAGCGGTAGGTCCGGGCCATCTGCTCCAGAAAGCCGTACCGCAGCCGCCGGGCCGCCTCCTCCACCGTCAGTCCCCCCTTCTCCGCCAGCGCTCGGGTGTCTCCGCTGCCGGAGACGAAGGGGATGCCCCGGGCGGCGCAGAGGTCCCGGACGAAGGCCTCGTCCCGGTCCGCGTTTGCTCCCCGGAGCTGGTGGTTGAAGTGGGCGGCGATGACGGAAAAGTCCTCCTGCCGGTCCATGAAGTCCAGCAGGCACACGGAGTCCAACCCCCCGGAGACGGCGCACAGCACTCTGGCCCCCGCCGGGAACCGCTTTTTCAAAAAGGCCCGTGCCGGGGCCAGCTCATTCCTCGTCGTCATAGCGTGTATCCAGGGTGGAGAACGTGGTGTACTCCGGCATCCACCGCAGCTCTACCTTGCCGGTCTCGCCGTGGCGGTTCTTGGCCACGATGCACTCGGCGATGTTGTGCTTTTCAGAGTCCTCATTATAATAGTCGTCCCGGTACAGGAACAGAACGATGTCGGCGTCCTGCTCGATGGCGCCGGATTCCCGGAGGTCCGACAGCATAGGCCGCTTGTCGTCCCGCTTCTCGTTGGCACGGCTCAGCTGGCTCAGGCAGATCACCGGGATGTTCAGCTCCTTGGCCATGATCTTCAGCATCCGGGACATGTCGCTGACCACCTGCTGGCGGCTCTCTCCGCCGCCGGCCTTGCCTCCGGCGGAGGTCATCAATTGCAGATAGTCGATGACCACCAGGCCCAGGTTGTCCAGGCGGCGGCACTTGGCGTTCATATCCGCCACCGACAGCATGGGGTTGTCGTCGATGCGGACGTCCACCTTGTTCAAAATCGTGGCGGCGCCGGCGATCTTCTCCCAGTCGGTCTCCCGGAGGTTGCCGGTCTTCAGCCGGTAGTTCTCCACGCAGGCCTCGGAGGAGAGGAGCCGGGTGGCCAGCTGCTCCCGGGACATTTCCAGGGAGAACACCGCCACCGTTTTCTGGGTGCTCTTGGCCACGTTCAGGGCGATGTTCAGGGCGAAGGAGGTCTTGCCCATGCCGGGACGGGCGGCCACCAGGATCAGGTCGGACTTGTTCAGGCCCGTGATCTTGTTGTCCACAGCGGAGAGGCCGGTGGACAGGCCCGGCAGCCGGGAGTCGCTCTCGCTCATCTCGCTGAGGCGGTCCAGCACCTCCGGCAACACCTGCCGCAGCGGCACCATGTCCTGGGCGCTCTGGCCCCGGCGGACGGCATAGACCTTCTGCTCCGCCGCCTCCAGGATGTCGCCGGCCTCGCCCACGCCCTCCTGGACCATGGCGGTGATCTCGGCGGCGGCCTGGGCCACGCCCCGCAGCAGCGCCTTGTCCCGGACGATGGCCACGTACTCCATCACGTTGGCGCTGGTGGGAGTGATCTCCATCAGCTGGGCCAGGTACGAGCGGGTGGTCCGGTCGTCGTAGGTGCCGGCCTTCTGCATCTCCTCGCACACCGTGATGCCGTCGATGGGCTTGGCATAGGTGAACATGGAGTAGATGGTCTCGAAGATCTCCCGGTTCTGGCGCAGGTAGAAATCGGAGGGCCGCAGCTTGTCCATCACGTCCTTGACGCAGCCGGCGTCGATGAGCATGGAGCCCAGGACGGCCTGCTCGCCCTCCAGGGAGTGGGGCATCTGCCGCAGCAGCAGATCTTCATTTGCCATGGGCGTTCACCTCCGATGGGTTTTCAGAGCGTTGTCTGAACGTTATTTTTCCTCAAACACAGAGACATAGACCGTGCCGCTGATCTCAAAGCCCAGCTTGGCCTTCACCTGGTAGCTGCCGAAGGCCTTGATGGGGTCGTCCAGCACCAGCTTCTGCTTGGGGACGTCGATGTCGTACTGGGCCTTCAGGCCCTCGCTGATCTCCTTGGTGGTGACGGCGCCGAACAGGCGGCCGCCATTGCCGGCCTTGGCGGTCAGCTTCACCTGGCACTCCTTCAGCTTCTCGGCCACGGCCTGGGCCTCGGCCTTCTGGCGGGCTTCCTCCGCCCGCCGGGCCTTCTCCTTCAGGTTCATGGTGTTGATGGCGTCGGTGGTGGCGGGGATGGCCAGCTTCCGGGGCAGGAGGAAGTTCCGGGCGTAGCCCTCGGAGACCTCCACCAGCTGGCCCTTCTTGCCCTGGCCCTTCACATCCTGCTGTAAAATCACTTTCATGGGTATCTTCTCCTTTGATGGTTATTTTTCAAAATACGCGTCGATGGCCTGGATCAGCTGGTCCCGCACCGTCAGCGGGTCGCCGCCGTCCACCCGGCCGCCGGCGGTGGTGGAATTGCCGCCGCCGCCCAGAGCCTCCAGGATCACCTGGACGTTGACCTCACCCAGGGAGCGGGCGGACATCAGCACGTCCTCCCCCTTTCGGAAGATGACGAAGGAGGCCTTGACGCCCTTCAGGCCCAGCAGCTCGTCGGCCGCCTGGGCGGCGGCCACCCGGTCCACGCCGTCCTGGGGGATGACGGAGATGGCCAGGTCGTCCCGGTACAGCTCCGCCCGGCGGATGATGTCGTAGCGGGAGACCATTTCCTTCAGATCGTTCTGGAACAGCTTCTGCACGTCGGTGGTGTCGGCGCCGGCCCGCCGCAGGAAGGCCGCCGCCTCGAAGGTCCGGCCGCCGGTGCGGAGGGTGAAATGCTTGGTGTCCAGCACGATGCCGGCAAGCAAAGCCTCCGCCTCCTCCCGCAGGAGGTCGGCGGGCTCCACCAGGTATTGCAGCAGCTCCGTCACCAGCTCCGACGCCGAGGAGGCGTAGGGCTCGTGGAAGCTGAAGGCGGCGTTTTCGATATAGCTGGCGGCACGGCGGTGGTGGTCGATGACCGCCACCCGGTTGCAGGACTCCAGCAGCTGCTGGCTCTCCACCATGTCGGGGCGGTTGGTGTCCACCACGATCAGCAGCGCCCCGGGGCGCATCTTCAAAAAGGCCTCGCCGGGGGCCACCAGCACATTCTCGTACTCCGGCAGGCCCCGGAGCCGGGAGAGTACCTGGCCGGCGGCGTTGTGGTCCTGGTCGATGACGATCTGGGCCTTCTTGCCCCGCTTCCGGGCCACGCAGCAAAGGCCCGCCGCGGCGCCCACGGCGTCCATGTCCGCGAAGCTGTGGCCCATGACGTAGATCTCCGTGGCGTCGGCCACCAACTCGCTGAGGGCGTTGGCCATGACCCGGGATTTGACCTTGGTGCGCTTTTCCGTGGTCTTGGCCCGGCCGCCGTAGAACTCGAAGTCCACACGGTTGCGGACGACGGCCTGGTCGCCGCCCCGGCTGAGGGCCATCTCCAAGGACAGCTTGGCGTTTTTGAACAGCTCCGCCATGGTGTCCATGTCCTTGCCCATGCCGATGGACAGCGTGGGGTGGAGGCCCTCGGCGGCCTTGATGTCCCGGATGGCGTCCAGCACGGAGAACCGCTCCGCCGCGTACCGCTCGTAGTGCCGCTCCTCAAAGATAAAGAGATAGCGGTCCCGCTCGGTCTTCAGCAGGGGGCCGGTGCCGTCGCCGGCCCAGGCGCGGAGCTTCTCCTCGATCTGGGCCAGCAGGGCGCTGCGCTGGGTATCCGGGCAGGCCTTCATCAGGTCCTCGTAATTGTCGATCATCAAAATGGCCACCACAGGGCGGGTGGCGGTGTATTTCTCCCGCAGCTCGTCGGCGTCGGTGGTGTCCACCCAGTAGGTGGTGGCCACCAGGTTCTGCTCGCCGCCCCGGCCCTTGGCCCGGACCAGGCTGCCGTAGACCCGGAACCGGCGGCTGTTCATGACCACCCGCTCCGGGCACTCGCTCTTGCCCTCCAGCAGCCACTGCACCGGGAACGCCGGCACCGCGTCCTCCACCTTCATCTCGAACAGGTGCTCCCGGACGCCGGCCAGCTGGAGGAAGTTCTCGTTGCTCCAGATGACCTCCCCGGTGTCAGGCCGGAAGACCATGATGGGCAGCGGGGAGTTGATGAGGGTGGACTTGCTGGCGGTGTCCACGCTGCCGGTGAGGTTGTCGATGTACTGCAGGATGCCCTGCCGCCGCTTCTGGTTGCTCTTGGTGAAGTAGACGTACAGCGCCGCGGTGGCGCAGGCCTCCGCGATGGCCAGCACCGGCTTCACCGCCGCCGTCACCACGGCGAACAGCAGCATACAGATGAAAACCAGCTTCAGGTTCGGTTCCAGCAGCCGGGAGAGTTTTTTATTGTTCATCGCAATGTCCCCCTTTTCCCGAGAGCAGATAGCACACACTGATAGATTATCATAGTATAGCAGTTTTCCCCAAAAGGCGCAATGGAAATTTCCCGCTCGGGGCAAATCCCACGGAAAAACCGGCGCCGAAAACCGGCGCCGGTCCTCATGCTCATTTTTTCGGCCGCCCGCAGGCCCGCAGAAGGGCCAGGTTCAGCGCCGCGGCCGCCAGAGAGACCGCCGCCGCGGGCAGGCCCAGCAGCCGCAGGCCCACCGCCGCCTGGAGACCGCTGCTGGCAAAGGAGCCGGCGGCGATGCCGATGTTGCCGGCCACGGACAGCGTGGAGGCGCAGAGGCTGGAGGCGAAGGGGTACTCCCGCTCCGCCAGCGTCATGGCAAAGACCTGGACAGGCGTGCTCAGCACGTACATGAGCAGCGCCATCAGGAACACGGCGGCCAGTCCCGGCCAGAAGCCGCCCAGCAGCAGGGGCATGGCGGCGAACAGGGCTGTCTGGGCCAAAATGACCCCCAGCGTCCTGGTCACACCGCCCCGCTCCCCCAGCCAGCCGGCCAGAAGGTTGCTGCCCATGCAGCACAGGCCCACCAGCATCAGCAGCAGGCTGACAGCCGCCTCCCCGGCCCCCAGGACATCCGTCAAAATGGGCGTCAGGTAGGTGTAGACCACATAGGTGGCGGCGTAGTAGCAGATCGTCATCACCACGCACAGGGCGTAGCGCCGGTCCCGCAGCACCGTGAACTGGCGGAAAAAGCCCGTTCCCTCCGCCGGCGCGTCAACGGCGCGGGGCAGCACCCGTGCCAGGATCGGGAGCAGGACGGCGCCCACCAGCAGGATCACGGTGAAGGTGGCCCGCCAGCCCAGCAGGCGGCAGATGGTCTTGTTCAGGGGATTCCCCACCACCGTGGCCAGGGACATCCCCGTGTACACCATGGCCACCGCCTGGGCCGTGTGCTCCGGCGGAGCCACCTGCCGCACGAAGAGCAGCGCCACGGCGGTCAGGGTCCCGGTGAGCACAGCGGCCAGCGCCCGGGCGATGTACAGCACGGCGATGTTCGGCGCCAGCATGCTCAGCGTGTTCACCGCCAGGAACAGGGCCATCAGGGCCATCAGCAGGCGGAACCGGGGCAGCCTGGCCGTGGCGGCCATGGTGACCGGCGTCCCGATGGCATAGCCCGCGGCAAAGACGCTCACCAGCCGCCCCGCCGCGCTCAGCGAGACCCCGAGGTCGGCGGCGATGTCCGGCAGGATCACCACGGAAACATACTCGCAGCCCCCCAGCACGAAGCCCAGGGCCGTCAGCGCCAGCACCGGCGCCGTCAGCAGCTGTCCGGCGGTACGTTGTTTGCTCATATCTTGTCTCTCCCCCGGTCCCCTCAGCAGTTTTCGGCGTTGAAGATCGGCGTCTCCGGATAGAAGCAGTCCCGCTCCGGCACCCTATGCTCCGCCGCCGCGTCAAACAGCACCGCCAGCGCCTTGTAGCTCTGGTAGGCCAGGTTCTGGCCGATGACGAAGTCCACCGTCCCCGCCCGCAGCAGCGCCCGGTTCTCCGGGCTGTTGTCGTGGGTCAGGACCCGGACACGGCCCTCCCGGCCGCAGGCCCGGATGGCCTCCACGCAGGCGGGCACACTGGCGTTGGCCATGTAGATATACGCCAGCTCCGGCTCCTCCTCCAAGGCCGCCGTCACCACCTTCCGCGTCTCGCCGTAGTCCTCGTGGGTCACCGCCACCCGGCAGTCCTCCGCCGGGACGCCCAGCTCCCCCAGCCGTTCCAGGAAGCCCCGGGCCCGGGCCTTGTGGCCGGCGTACTCCGGGTCGCCGTAAGCCAGCAGCAGCCGCTGGCCGGGACGGTGGAACTTGGCGGCGATCTCCCCGGCGATGCGGCCGGCCCGCCGGGAATCCTCGCCCACGTAGCACAGCCGCTCCGTGCCGGCGATGTCAGAGTTGAAGGTTACCACCGGGATGCCCCGGTCCGCCAGCATAGCCACCTTCCGCCGGGCCTCGGCGCAGTCCGAGGCGCACAGGGCCACCCCCTGGACGCCGGACTCCGAAAGGCGGTCCAGGGCCTCCAGGCACAGGTCCGTCCTGTTCAGGGGATACTCCGTCACCGTGACCTCCACGTTGTAGTCCCGCCGCTCCTCCCGGAAGTGGGTCACGCCCCTGGCCATCTCGGCGCCGATATAGCCCGTCCAGGCGGGCTGCACCACCGCGAAGCGCCTCTGGACGCCGCTGGTGGCCAGGGCGCTGGCCATCCGGTTGGGCCGGTAGTCCAGCTCCTCCATGACCCGGAGCACCCGCTCCTTCACCTCGGCCTTCACATAGGGCCGGTCGTGGAGCACCCGGTCCACCGTGCCGATGGAAACACCGGCCCGCTCCGCGATCATTTTGATGGTTGCCCGCATAGCAGTTTCCTCCGTCTCTCCGGCCACCCGAGGGGCCGGTTTCCATAAAAACAAAAAAAGAGTATACAAACCCGTGTTTGTGTGTTATACTATACCAGATTCAGCGTCGAGGAGCAACGGCTTCTCCGCCTTTTCTTTGTATTTTGCTGGCGCGGGCCGCGTTCCCGCCTCAGTCGAATAGACAACTCCCATCATGGAACCCGGGATGACGTGACCGAACCCCTGCCGGCGAAACGGGGCCGCGCAGGCAACGGACGTCTTTTCTTTGCGTGCCCTTTTTCGGCCCGCTTTTGCGTCAAACCCGCTCCGAAGGGAGGACTACATATCCGCGAAATAAAAGGAGTATTTGAAATTTATGGCAGAAAAACTGAAGATCATCCCTCTGGGCGGCCTCAACGAGATTGGTAAGAACATGACCGCCTACGAGTACGGCGGCGAGATCATTGTGGTGGACTGCGGCATGGCCTTCCCCGACGACGACATGTACGGCATCGACTGCATCATCCCCGACGTGACGTACCTCATCAAGAACCGCGCCCGCATCCGGGGCCTGTTCATCACCCATGGCCACGAGGACCACGTGGGCGCCATCCCCTATGTGCTCAAGCAGATCAACATGCCCATCTACTGCACCCGCTTTACCGCCGGCCTCATCAAGCTGAAGCTGGAGGAGCACGGCCTGGTGAAGAGCACCAAGCTCATCACCGTGGAGCCGGGCAAGTCCGTCCGGGCGGGCAAGTTCACCGTGGAGTTCATCCACGTGAACCACTCCATCGCCGACTCCGTGGCCTTCGCCATCCACACGAAGATGGGCACCGTGGTCCACACCGGCGACTTCAAGATCGACTCCACCCCCATCGACGGGGAGGTCATCGACCTGGCCCGCTTCGGCG
>CAMCDX010000070.1 GCA_945873695.1 uncultured Clostridia bacterium
CTGCAAAATGCAACCCAGTTGCTTTAAGCAGAGGTTTTTCGACAAGCTGAAGCGCTCCCGACCGATGTCGGGAGCGCTTTTATAATGAGGCGGGATCACACCTCCACCATGACGGAGGGGTGCTTTTTGCAGGTCGCCAGGCTGACTGCTACCAGAAGGACGCCGCAGATAATGGCGCCGGGGACCGTGGCGCCCAGACCGAAGGGCTGGCCCGCCAGCTTCCAGCCCACCGTCACCACAAAACCGCCAAGCATGCCCGCCAGAATACCGGCGGAGGTGGCTTTCTTCCAGTACAGCGCCGCCAGGGCCGGCAGGCCGGCCGCCGCCGCGTAGAAGGCCCAGGCGAACATCAGCACGTCGTAGGCGCTCTTGATATACAGCGCGATAGCCAGGGCGCCCAGGGCCAGCACCGCCGAAGCGACACGAGAGAGGACCAGCTCCTGCTTCTGGCTCATCTTCGGTGCCACAGTCTTGCCCAGGTCGTCCACGATGGTCTGGACGGAGACCAGCAGGTAACTGTCAGCGGTGCTCATCATGACGGAGAGAATGCCGGACAACGCCAAGCCCGTGACGCCCGCCGGCAGGATCTTGATGGCCAGGGCGGGGATCACCGCGTCGGCGGTGCCGTATTCCGCCACCACGTTGGGCAGGATCTGCTGAGCGGAAAGACCCATCAAAAACAGCAGGGCGATGGTGCAGGCGTAGACAGCGGTGCCCCAGAACATGCCCTGTTTGGCGGCCTTTTTATTCTTGGCGGCGAAGGCCCGCTGCCACATCTCCGCTCCCGCCATGGTGAACACCAGGTAGGTGACGATATCGCCCAGGATCTGGCCGTTCAGGTAAGGCGTGATATATTTGGGGTCCACGTTGGCGGCAAAGCTGGAGAAGCCCCCCAGGTAGTTCAGGCTGGAGATGGGGAGGAGCAGATACACGAAGACGATGAGCATAAAGAACTGGATCACGTCGGTGTACACCACGCCGAACAAGCCGGAGGCAGCGGTGTAGAGGATGAAGATCAACGTGGCGATGAGGGCGCCCACCTCATAGCTGATGCCCACCTGGCTGCCCAGCAGCTTGATGATGGTGGCGGTGGCAGTGACCTGAGCCGCCACGGTACCCATCATGGCGAAGGCCACCATGGCGGAGAGTACGCACTTGGCCGCCGAGCCGAAGCGGTAAGAGAACAGGCCGGGGATGGATTCAATGTTGTACTTCTCGCCCACCTGCTGAATGCGGCCGGCATAGCCGGAGAAGATGAACATGCCCAACATGTAAGGGATGGCGGTGGCGATGGCCTTGAAGCCGGTGGTGTAGGCGATGCCCGCCCGGCCCATCATGGCGCTGCCGCCGATGATGGTGGCGCAGACCGTGGCCGTCAGGACCACCGGCCCCAGGGTCCGGCCCGCCACATAATAGTCGTCCGTGTTCCGAATGCGCCGGACGAACCAGACGCCCACGCCCAGCATCACCAGCAGGTAACAGCCGATCACCAGCAGATCCAATGTCGTGACTTCCAGCATACGCAGCTTCCTTTCGTCTTAAAAATTCCGGTATCGGCCCGTGAGAATAGAAAAAAGCCGCCCGGGTGCTGGGGCGGCGGAGATGGAGAGGAGTTGTGGTGCTTTTTGATAAAATATTTGACCGATACACGTTTGATTATGTACACTATAACAGAAAGCCAAACGCTTGTCAAATCCATACACAAAAAATCGGTGAGTCCTTTAAGGACTCACCGATGGTCCGAGTGTCATGAAAGGATCTGAAGAAATCCAGTAAAATCAATGGTTCGCAGGCAGCAAGCAAGAGGTTTTATCTTAAATTGTTCGGTCAAGCACCGTGACTTGCGTAATAACATCGCGTAAACGATCAGAGCCTACCATATATTCAAGTGCATCATCAGCGGTGTTAAAAATCTGTTCTGTTTCCGGCCGGTTCCACAGGTAGATAGAAATTTTTTTATCCTTGCCATAGGGAACAATGCCAAAATGAATACCGTTCCATTCGAGTTCGACCTCTCCGCCGCATCGCATACACCACTTGAAATCACTGATTGTTTTGAATCGGTTATCCTCTAATGAATTATGAGAGTTAAGTAGACGATAGGTCATATCGTACCTCCAATATGATTTAAAATCAGGAATATTCCCGTCCCAATAATTCTGAGCATCGCCCCAATTCGGACGCTTTCCCTCCCATGTGATATCATGGTCATGAGGAATTGAATGCTTTGAGGAATTACCGTGGTCGGAATAATGGCGCTCTTTCACCGCTTTTCTATCTGCTCCGATTTTGGTTTCTCTCAGATTACCATTCCGATCTGTAGTGCGGTTAATATCTCCAGGCTCGCCAACAAAGCGTTCGTCATCTGGCTTAGACGGTTTCCACTCTCCACCGTATGCGCTGCTGCCGCCTTTGCCAATCAGGTATGGCTCTATTGTATCACAAGGTTTGTGATATGTGCCACCAATTTTGAAAGCTTCCAAGTCGTCTTTCTGAAAACTCCGCTCATAGCTCATGTACTTCCAGGAACTGCGCTCATAATCCACATACACGATATCTCCCTGCATCTCGGGAAAAGGGGTATTGTAACAGATAATTTTTTCCGGCTCGATGCGCCGCAGCATTTCGTTGTAACCGGCTATGAACCATTCTTTCTGGTCGCAGCGGTTATCATGCTCAGATGCCATATAGGTAGAGACCGCAACAACGCTTCCTTTTTCAATCCCCTCAAAGCAAAAATCAAACGTAGATTCATTGCCCCAGTTTACCGTGGGGATAACACGGATTCCCTTGGATGCCCAGTAAGCGCCGCACCAGCGGTTGCGGAACACATTGTAGATCTGACAGACCTTCGCCATTTCCAGATACATACTGAAATCAGGGGAAAGTACTGCCCGATAGCGGGACAGCTTCTCAATGTCATTGTCAGGATTCTTCCATACCCGCTCAAAGCGGTAGTCGTAGAGGAAGAAATGCACCATGCGGTCAAGGTGGTTTTGATCCTCCAGATGCGTCTTATCAAACCCGATGAGCAGGAGATCGTCAAAATCACCGGGTTTTTCCTGAAACTATGGAATCATGGGGATTTGCAGCTTTCCCTTGCCGGGGAACTGACTACTGAGCAGGGTTTGACTAGTGCGATATATAGTTTTCTACGGTCATATTGGAACCTCCTGTACATAGTAAGGAACAAGTCCTTCCATATGCGGGCTCAAAATAGAAAAAGTTGCACGTTTCCGTGCAACAAAATCAAAAATATTCCAAAATCAGGGATTTACATATCAAAAAACAGGCGGCGCCGTACGGCACCGCCTGTTCATTGCCTGTTCAGCCAGCGGTCTGGGTCAGCTGGCCGGGGTCCATCTCCTGATAGCCGGAGAAGTTGGGGAAAGAGATCTTCACGTCCTTGCCGGTGGCCTTCACGGTCAGGTCCATATCGATGGCGTAGGCCGCGTCCATGGCAAAGGTCTCGCCCTCAATGTCCATGGACAGGTCCATCTTCATGTCGAAGGTCATGTGCATGGACTTCACGGCGCCGCTGCGGTCCAGGGTGTAGACCACGGTGATGTCGCTGAGCTCCATATCCATGGCCGCGTCCTCGCCGGTCGCGGTCAGGGCCTCCTGGACAGCTTCAGTCATCATGCCGCCCAGCTTGCCGTCGATCACGGCGGTGTAGACGGTGTTGCTGCCGGACTTTTCAGCGGTGATGGAGCGGATGACAGCCAGAGCGCTGACATCCATGGCCTCCGGGTCCACGGCGCCTATCTGCTCCAGGACAGACTCCTCGTCCAGGACACGGTACTTGTACTTCATTTCCTCCTCGCCCATGGCCATAGAAACATAGGCCCAGCCGTCCTTCAGCCACGTCTTCTGGCTGACCTCCATGCCCATGGTGGAGCTGGTCATGTCACAGGCGGCCCGGATGCCCTTGTCGTCCACGATGGTCTTCACGTTGCCGGTCATCTCCATGGGCATGGTCATGGTCTCACCCTCAGCGGTGATGGTCATGTCCATCTTCACGTCCATATCCATATCGATGGCATCGGTGTCCAGGGCGGCGTCGTTCATGGCCCGGTAGGCCTCAATCTTGTCGGTCATGGTCTTGGCGGCCCCGGCGTCCACGGCGCCGGACTTCACCAGGCTGTCCAGCAGGTAGGTCTCGCCGTCCGCCATGTCGGCGGCAAGGCCCTGGTAGGTGAGGGCCGCCAGATCGTCCCGCAGGAAGGTGCCGGAGAACAACTCGGGAGAGTAGAAGCCCTTTTCCTGGGCAAAGGCCAGGGCGTCGGCGTACTGGAAGTCGGTGCCGTCCTTGTAGCCCAGGGCCCGCAGCAGGAACACGGTGTAGTTCTGAGCGCTGCAGGGCTTGGCGGAGCCGTAGGTGGTGGCGGTGGTGCCGTTGGTGATGCCGTTGGTGTACAGCCACGCCACATAGGGGGAGGTGAACTGGCTGACATCGGTGAAGGGATGGCTGATCTCCCCGGCGTCATAGGCGGCCTTGGCGGTCTCCTCGGCGCCGTAGAGGCGGACCAGCATGATGGCGGCTTCAGAGCGGGTGGGAGCCCGGTCCAGTTCAAAGCCGTTGGCGGTGCCCCGGAACATGCCGATGGCAGACAGGTCTTCCGCCACCGCGTCAAAGTCGGAAGCGGAGGCGGTCGCGCACAATGCCGCGGTCAGCAGCAGTGTGGTGAACAGCATGGTCAGAAAACGCTTCATAGGAAACTCCTCTCTTTCTTCTGCGGCAAAAGACCGCATATTCATAATTGCATGATAGACCAGAAAGGAGGGGAGCGTCAAGGAGATTTTGAAGCTTGCCCCAAAAGCTGGTGTTTTGTTGCAAAGTGTATTATAGAGTATTATAATGAATATGTGCCGCCGTATGGGTGAAAAATCTCAAAGGTATGTTGCCAATTGGTAGCATCACTTTGAGGTGATGTCATGTACTTTCAGCGTTTGGAGGATTTACGGGTCGACCATGATAAGACCCAAATCGAGATTGCGGCGTTTCTGAATATGAATCGCAATGTGTACTGGCGCTATGAAAAGGGTGTGCGGGAGATTCCCGCATGGGCAATTCTCAAGCTGGCTGACTACTACAAGGTCAGCACCGACTACCTCCTGGGCCGGACCGACGACCCCGCGCCGCCGAAGGGCAAATGAGAAAACTGGCCATCCTCACCGGCGCCTTTTCCGCCGGCATCTTCCTGGCGCAGTACCTGCTGCCCACGAACTGGCTGCTTCCCATGGGAGCGGCTGCTTTCGTGCTGGCTTTGGGCAGGCTGTTCCTGCCCCGGGAAGTGGGCCGCCGGGTGCTGCTGGCAGGGGTGGGGCTGGCACTGGCCTTCGGGTACGACTGGCTGTACCTCCGGCAGATCCAGGCGCCCATGGAGGCCCTGGCGGAGACGGAGCGGTCGGTGACCATGACGCTGTGTGACTATGCCACGCCCTCCAGCTATGGCGCCAAAGGCACTGTAAAGCTAGAAGACTTGCCCGGAAAAGTGGTTTATTACGGCGACGAGTCCCTGCTGGACCTCCGGCCGGGACAGACAGTGGAGGATCTGGTGTCCTTCCAGAGCGCCGCTCACGTCCGGGACGAAGACATTACCACCTTTACTTCCAAGGGCGTGTTCCTGCTGGCCTACCGGCGGGGCGTTCCGATGTACGGGGAGGGGACCGGCGATTCGCCCCGGTGGTGGCCCGCCCGGCTGGGACAGGCTCTGCGGACGCGGATCGGAGAGCTGTTCGGCGGCGACACCGCCGGGTTTCTCACCGCCATCCTCACCGGAGACAAGGCCGGGCTTTCGGACGAGGCCGCCCGGGACCTGTCGGAGGCGGGGCTGTATCACATCCTGGCGGTGTCCGGGATGCACTGCGGCTTTTTGCTGGCGCTGGTGACGCTTCTCTCCGGCCGGCACCGCCGCCGGCTGACGGCGGCCATCGCCCTGCCGCTGCTGGCCTTTTACGCCCTGCTGACCGGGTGCGGTCCCTCGGTGGTCCGGGCCTGCGTCATGCTGGCCTTTCTGCTGGCCGCGCCGCTGTTCCGCCGGGACAGCGACGGCCCCACCGCTCTGACGGCGGCTCTGGCGCTGATCTTGCTGCAAAATCCCTTCGCTGCCGCCTCCATCAGCCTTCAGCTGTCCTTCGCGGCGGTGGCGGGGCTGCTGTGGCTGACGCTGAAGCTGAACCGCCTGCTGCTGGGAAAGAAGAAACGGGGAAAGGTTTTCCGGGTCGTTTCCGTCAGCTTCTCCGCCACCATGGGCGCCCTGGTGTTCACGGTGCCGCTGTCGGTCTGCTATTTCGGCATCCTGGTTCTGGTGTCGCCCATCAGCAACCTCCTCTGCCTGTGGGCCGCCAGCGCCGTCTTTCTGTTGGGACTGCCCACGGTGCTGGTGAGCTTTCTGCTGCCGGGGCTGGGGCGGCTTTTGGGGCTGCCCCTCCGGGCACTGGTATGGTATATCCTCCGGGCGGCCCATCTGCTGGCCCGGCTGCCCTATCACGCGGTGTATTTTTCCAATCCCTATCTGAAATACTGGCTGGCCTTCGCCTACCTGCTGTTCCTGACGGCCTGGCTGTGCCGGAAAGCCCCAGGGCGGAAGTACGTCCTGGCGGCGGTGCTGTCAGCGGTGACCCTGGCGGCCACCGTCCGGGCCGGGGCCCTGCGGTATACCTCCGGGGACCTGGACGCTGTCATGCTGGACGTGGGGCAGGGGGCCAGCATGGTCCTTTCCTCCGGCGACGCCTTCGCCCTGGTGGACTGCGGCAGCAGCAACAGCTGGTATGACGCCGGAGACATCGCCGCGGAGCAGCTGGACACCATGGGCAGCGGAAAGCTGGACTATCTGATCCTGACCCACTATGACAGCGACCACGTCAACGGCGTGGCCGCTCTTCTGGACCGGGTGGAAGTAGGGGAAGTGCTGCTGCCGGACGCGGAGGACGACAGCGGCCTTCGGGACGCACTGGTCTCCGCCGTGGAGGCGGCGGGAGCGGAAGCCCGGTATATCCGGGAGGAGACGGTGCTCTCCTTTGGGGAGAGCACTCTGACCGTTTTTCCGCCTACCGGGGGAACGGGCGACAACGAAAAAGGCTCGACAGTTCTAGTCTCCTGCGGAGACCAGGATCTGCTCATCACCGGCGACATGGACAGCGCCGCCGAAGCGCGGCTGCTGGAGACCTATGACCTGCCGGATATCGAGGTGCTGGCGGCGGGCCACCACGGCTCCAAGACCTCAACCTCGGAAGCCCTGCTGGAGGCGCTGACGCCGGAGACGGTCTGCATCAGCGTGGGCTCCAACAGCTACGGCCACCCCGCCGAGGAGACCCTGCGGCGGCTGGTGAAGGCAGGCTGTGCCGTCTGCCGCACGGACAAGCAGGGCAGCATCCATCTTATTCTGAATCGAGGGACCTGACCAATGGCATACGCGAAGAAAACGACCAAGGCCAACGAGGCCTTTCAAAAACTGAAGACGGACCTGGCCGCCGGCACCCCTGGCTGCGCCTACATTTTCTACGGCGAGGAGAGCTACCTCCGGGAATACTACCTGGGGGAGCTGCGGAAGAAGCTGGTCCCCGCCGGGTTCGAGGAGTTCAACTACCACCGCCTGGAGGGGAAGGACCTGACGGTCCAGAGCCTCAGCGAGATGGCGGAGGCCATGCCCATGATGGCGGAGCGGACGCTGATCGTGGTGACGGATTTCGACATTTTCAAGCTGAACGAGGAGCAGCGTGAGAAGATGATCGCCTTCCTGGAGGATATCCCGCCCTACTGCTGCGTGGTGTTCGTCTACGACACGGTGGAGTACAAGCCCAACCGCACCATGAAGAAGCTGCACAAGGCCGTGGGCGACCATGTGGAGGCGGTGGAGTTCCGCCCGGCAGACAACAGCGACCTGGTGGCCTGGATCGCCCGGCGGTTCAAGGCTCTGGGGAAGGACATCGACCGCCAGACGGCGGAGTACCTGATCTTCACCTGCGGCGGGCTGATGACCGGCCTGGTGCCGGAGATCACCAAGATCGGCACTTACGCCAAGGGTAAGACCATCACCCAGAAGGACATCGACGCCGTGGCGGACCCGGTGCTGTCGGCGGAGGTGTTCAAGCTCAGCGACGCGGTCCTGCAGGGAAACTACGACCTGGCGGCCTCCATCCTGGGGGACCTGCTGAAGATGCAGACGGAGCCCATCATGATCCTGGCGGCCCTTGGAAGCCAGCTGCGGCGCATCTACACCGCCCGGATGGCCATCGACAGCGGCAAGGACAAATACTGGCTGATGGAGCTGTGGGAAATGAAGTCCGACTACCCGGCCAAGCTGCTGATGAATGCCGCCAAGCGGACCACCGCCGGCTGGTGCGCCGACGCGGTGAAGATGTGCCAGGTGCTGGACCGGCGGATGAAAAGTGAGAAGGGCATCGACGCTGTGGGCGAGCTGAAGCTGCTGCTGGTGCGGCTGGGGGCGCGGCGGAAATGAGGAAGATCAAAGAGGTCATCGTGGTGGAGGGCCGGTACGACAAAAACGCCCTGGCCCAGGTGGTGGACGCCACCGTCATCACCCTGGGGGGCTTTTCCGTGTTCAACGATAAGGAGAAGCTGGCCTTTCTCCGGCGGCTGGCGGAGAAGCAGGGCCTCATCGTCCTGACGGACAGCGACGGGGCGGGCTTCGTCATCCGCAATTACCTCAAGGGTGCCCTGCCGAAAGAGCTGGTGAAGCAGGCCTATATCCCGGACGTCCACGGCAAGGAGCGCCGCAAGCGCCATGCCGGCAAGGAGGGCAAGCTGGGGGTGGAGGGTATGAAGCCTGAGGTGCTGCTGGAGGCGTTGGCCCGGGCGGGAGCCACATTTCTGGACGGGGAAGGGAAGAGTGCCCCGACGAAGGAACCCCTCACCAAGGCGGACCTGTTCGCCCTGGGTCTCACCGGCGGCCCGGATAGCGCCGCCAGACGGCAGGCGCTGCTGAAGCGGCTGGATCTGCCGGAGCACCTGACCGCCAACGGAATGCTGGAGGCGCTGAACCTGCTGTATGACCGGGAGACGCTGGAACAAGTCATGAATGACGAAGAAAAACAGCCCTGACTGTGGTCAGGGCTGTTCCAGGCTGTCGAAAAAGTCCGACGGACTTTTTCGACGCCTTCACAATACCTC
>CAMCDX010000071.1 GCA_945873695.1 uncultured Clostridia bacterium
CCGTACTTCTTGCGCTCCTTCATACGAGGATCGCGGGTCAGGAAGCCGGCCTTCTTCAGGATGGCGCGGTTGTCCTCGCTGGCCAGCAGCAGGGCACGGGAGATGCCGTGGCGCAGAGCGCCGGCCTGGCCGGAAACGCCGCCGCCGGTGACGGTGGCAACGATATCCATCTTGCCGGTGTTGCCGGTCAGCTCCAGGGGCTGACGGACCACCATCTTCAGGGTGTCCAGGCCGAAGTAATCGTCGATGTCACGGCCGTTGATGGTGATGGAGCCGGTGCCGTTGGGGAACAGATGGACGCGGGCCACGGAGGACTTCCGGCGGCCGGTGCCATACAGATAAGGCTTCTTAGACTGATACATTCTCTTACTCCTCCTTATTCGACGTCCAGGGCCACGGGCTTCTGAGCCTGCTGCTCGTAGTTGGCGTCAGCGTAGATGTGCAGGCGCTTCAGAGAATCCTTGGAAAGGGTGTTCTTGGGCATCATGCCGCGGATGGCCACCCGCATGGCGACCTCGGGTTTCTCCTGCATCAGGATGCGGTAGGGGGTCTCCTTCAGGCCGCCCACCCAGCCGGAGTGGGTGCGGTAGATCTTCTGGGTGCCCTTGTTGCCGGTGAGGACAGCCTTGCCGGCGTTGATGATGATGACGTTGTCGCCGCAGTCGGCGTTGGGAGTGTAGGTGGGCTTGGTCTTGCCGCGCAGCAGGTCGGCAGCCCGGACAGCGGTCTTGCCCAGGGGCTTGCCGGCAGCGTCCAGGATGTACCACTTACGCTCGATGTTGGCCTTGTTTGCCATAAAAGTGGACATGGTGTTTCCTCCGTATTATATATTTGCATTTACAAATCAAGTGCTCCGGGGTAAAATCGGAGCAAGGATACTTATACCATAGAGGACAAGCCCTGTCAACAGAAATTTGATTTATCTAATAGTTATCTTCGAAAATCTTTAATTTTCTCTTGATAGCTCTTAATATCTAACTTTCTATTTTCGAAATTCGGACAGCAAAAAACACGGAGGGCGGGCCCGCCGTGTTGGGTATCCTATGTACAGCCCTAAAGCACCCACTGGACGAGCAGCAGCAGCACGAACCCCGGCACCCCCAGAACGCCCACCACCAGGGCGTTCCACAGGTTCATCCCCAGGGCGATTCCGGTGAAGCCGGCGGTCAGCTGCACCACCCACAGGGCCAGGAAGCCCAGCAGGGTGTTCACCAGCAGCCGCAGCGCCACCCGGAGGGGCGCGCTGAACACCCGCAGCAGGGCGATGATGAAAAAGCCCGCCAGGACGGCGGCGATGATCTTCTGGCTCAGGTCCATGCGGCATCCCCCTCCTGCTGGACGGCGGCGGCCGCCTCAGGACTGCGCTCCTTGATGGCGCGGATCAGATAGTTGCAGCGGGCCTTCACGGCGCTGATCTGGTAGACGCAGGACTCCACCAGCTCCGGGTCCAGGGCTTGGTCGAACTGCCGGTAGGCCAGGGACAGCTCCCCCTGGGCGGCGGCCAGCTCTGCCTTCAGGGCCAGCAGTTCCGGGTCGGGCATTGACTTTTTGGGAAAGAGAACGGTTTTCATGGCAGGTCCCTCCTGTTGCTATGTTACGGGAAGTTTGGACAAATATGCCAGGTTTCATGCAGCGGGGAGGGAAAAACATGCAGACAGCGCAAGAAATGTATATGCGGCAGGCCCTGGAGCTGGCCCGGGAAGCGGCGGCGGCCGGCGAGGTGCCGGTGGGCTGCGTCATCGTCCGGGACGGAGCGGTGGTGGGCCGGGGCCGCAACCGGCGGGAGGAGAAGCAATCCACTGCCTCCCACGCGGAAATGGAGGCCATCGCCCAAGCCAACGAGACCCTTGGCACCTGGCGGTTGGACGACTGTGAGCTGTACGTGACCCTGGAGCCCTGCCCCATGTGCGCCGGGGCCATCCTGAACGCCCGGATTCGCCGGGTGTGGTACGGCGCCCGGGACGCTGCCTGTGGGGCCTGCGGCGGTGTGACGAACCTGTTCATGGAGAGCTTTCCCAACCGGCCCGCCCTGGTGGGGGGCATCCTGGCGGAGCCGTGCCGGCAGGTGCTGGCGGACTTTTTCGCGGGCATTCGGCAGGCATCGAAAGGTTGACATAAAGATTTTTTCAATTTAAAACTTTTGTAACAATTGATGCTGGTTTGCTTAATAACTCTCCAGTATCTTAATACTTGCAAGAGACAAAACTTCTTTTCATCCAATCTTCCAAAAATAAGGAACAGGACCCGCCATCCGGCGGGTCCTGTTCCTTATCGTCTCATTTTGTGGTATACTGTCAGATATTGTCCCAGGGCTTGGCCAGGACCTCCAGACGCAGCAGAAGGAAGCCCAGCAGCGTCAGGGCGCCGCCGGCGTACAGCAGCGCGGCGGAAAGCCGGTGGCCGTCCGCCAGGGTGGCGGCGGACAGAACGATCGCCCCGCCGGCGTACAGCAGAAAGCGGCGGTTCCGGCTGGCCTTGAAGGCGAAGGAGGACAGCCGGTAGAAGGCCAGTGTCAGAAAGACGACGGCCAGCAGTTCCACGTAGTAGGCGGAGAGGGACGGATCGATGGAGTTTTGGCGGTAGGTCAGCACCAGGCGGATCACCAGGCACACCGGCGGCACCAGCAGAAAGCTGCTGTCCAGCTGGCGGGGCGTCTCCGGGGCAGCCTGACGGCTTCCGGGGCGGCGGCAGGCGGCGGTCACCGGGAACAGCGCCCCGGCGGAGAACAGGGACAGGAGCCCCAGCAGCAGATCGGCCCGAAGCCCCAGCTGAAGACCCTTCGCCGCATCCAGAACACCGGAGACGCCCATCAGCAAAATGCCCATCACCGGCAGCGTCAGCATGGCGGCGTCGGTGGTGGAAAAGGCGTTCGCGAAGGCGGCAGGCGGCTGGGCGCTCTCAGGCACCCGGCGGACCGCCAGCGCCAGGAGCGCCGCCAGGACCAACAGAAAGGCCGGCAGCAGGTACCGCCACGGATCGCCGGGCACCGGCAGGCCGGTGAGGGCCTCGAAGCCGGTGCGGACCTGGGCCAGGCGCATCAGAAAAGCCCCGGCGGAGCCCAGCAGGATCAGCGCGGGAACAGCGATGTATTTTCTCATGAAATCGATCCTTTCGGACAGAAAACTATTTTATTAATATACCATGCCTTTGCTCGTTTGTCCATGCCCGTATCTTTCCCGGCTCCGGCGCATAGAGTGAAGGGACAACCTGTGAGCGGGAACAAAAGAGGAGGAGCAAAGATGAAGCGTGGTTCCGAGGTGCGTCAGAGCGTGGCGGTGTCCGTTCTGCTGATGGTTTTGCTGTTTGCCCTGCCGCTGGCGGTGATCGTACCCTTCCGGACGGAGCTGTTCGGGCAGGAGAAGGGGGCGGATGAAACGGAGGAGGCTCCCTTCGTCCCGGGGGACAGGGACGGAACCGTGGCGCTGAAGGTGCTGGACGGCGAGACAGTCCGGGAGATGACCCTGGGAGAGTATCTGGTGGGCGTAGTCCGGGCGGAGATGCCCGCCTCCTTCCCCCAGGAGGCGCTGAAGGCCCAGGCGGTGGCCGCCAGGACGTATACCTTGTATAAGGTGAACACCGGCGGCAGCCACGGCGATACGGCGGATATCTGCACGGACTCCACCTGCTGCCAGGCCTATATCAGCGAGGAGCGGGCCCGGGCCAACTGGGGGGATGACGCCGATACGTATGAGCGCAAGATCGAGGAGGCTGTCACCGGTACCGACGGCCAGGTGATGCTCTACGGCGGCCAGCCCATCCTGGCGGTGTTCCACTCCTCCTCGGCGGGCCAGACCCGGGAGGCGGGATCGGTGTGGCAGAGCGACCTGCCCTATTTACAGCCGGTGGACTCCCCGGAGGACGGGGAGTCCATCCCCAACTATTACAGCCGGGCGGAGTTCACGGCGGAGGAATTCCGGGAGAAGTTCCTGGCCGCCTGCCCGGAGGCGGACCTGTCCGGGAATATGAGCGGCTGGCTGAAAAACGCCGTCACCGACAGCGCCGGCAGCGTGGAGACGGTGGAGGTGGGGGGCGTCACCGTGAAGGGCAGCCGGCTGCGGAGCATCCTGGGCCTGCGGTCCGCCTGCTTCCAGTGGGAGGTCCAGGGGGAGAAGCTGGTGTTTTACGTCACCGGCTTCGGCCACGGCGTGGGCATGAGCCAGTACGGCGCCCGGTCCATGGCGGAGGCCGGCGCGGATTACCGGGAGATCCTGACACACTATTATACCGGTGTGACGGTGGAGGCCTGGTCCGCGGATGACAGCTTTACAAACCTGCCGGAAACGTGATAAAATAAACTATTCAAAGCAGGAAAGGGGGCGGAGGCCATGAAGAAGAGAGTTGCGGCGGCGGTGCTGGCGGTGCTGCTGGTCTGCCAACTGTCCTCCGGCCCGGCGGAGGCGGCGGAGAACGTATACTTCACCGCCATCAATGACAATATGCTGTCTCTTTCCGAAGACAGTATGCCCTTCTGGTCCAACGGATACCTGTACGTGGACAGCGCCATCTTCACCATGGCCCCCAACACCCCCGGCAAGGTGCTGGGCATCTACCGCTCCTGGAACGTCGCCAAGAAGCTGCTGGTGCTCTCCTCCGACGAGGAGGTGCTGAAGCTGCTGTTCTTCGACCTGGCGGCGGGCACTGTCCAGGACAACCAGGGCGTCAGTTACTACCCGGCGGCCATCCTGCGGAACAACGTGGTATTCGTGCCGCTGGCCCTCATCACCTACTACTTTGATCTGACATACAGCCGGGTGCGGGTGCCCCACGGCTATTTGGTGCGGGTCAAGAATGACAAGGCGTTCTTTTCCGACAAGAATTTCGTGGACGCCGCCACTTACCAGATGGAGTCCATGTACAGCGAGTACATCCGAAACAAGGAGACCCAGCAGGAGACCCAAACGCCCTCCGGCACCGGGGACGCGCCGGTGCCGCCGGCGGAACAGACCGGCGGAAAGACGGTGTACCTCTGCGCCGAGGCCGCCGAGGGCACAGTGACGGAGGAACTGCTCCATGAGCTGGACCGGGCCGGCAGCCAGGCGGCGTTCTACTGTACCCGGGAATTCCTGGGGGAACGGGGGGACCTGCTGCGCCGGATGACTGCCACCGGCCAGGCCGTGGGCCTCATCGCCGACGGCGCCGACGCGGAGCGGTCCGTGGAGGAACAGGTGGAGGAGGGCAACCGCCTCTTGTGGCAGGCCACCTGCGGCAAGACCAGGCTGGTGCTGCTGAAAAACGGCACCGACCGGCAGCGGGAGACCCTGGAGGCGGCGGGTTACCGCTGCCTGGAGCCGGACCTGGACCGGTCCGGCCTGAGCCTGAAAAGCGCCTCCGCCGCCGACCAGCTGCTCAAACGGGTGACGGAGCGGCGGGGAAACGTGACGGTGTGGCTGGAGACCGGCGCCGACGCTGTGGGCCTGCGGGCCTTTCTCAGCGCCGCCAGGCAGGCGGAGGACCGATGCCTGGCGCTGACGGAGACCACCTGAATTTACAGAAAATTCAACACCCTGCCTTCGGGATGGGTATAATGAAGAAAAGAGAATCTGATCATCATGGGAGGGATCGTCATGGGCCGCAACATTCTTGTGGTGGAGGATGACCGCAATATTTCCGAGCTGATCCATATGTATCTGGTGAAGGAGGGCTTCGACGTCCGCATCGCCGGCGACGGCGGCAAGGCCATCGAGGAGTTTCAAAAGCAGGTGCCGGACCTGATCCTGCTGGATATCATGCTGCCCGTCATGGACGGCTGGGCGGTCTGCGCCAAGATCCGGGAGACCAGTAAGGTCCCCATCATCATGCTCACCGCCAAGAGCGAGGTCTTCGACCGCATCCAGGGCCTGGAGATGGGCGCCGACGACTACATCGTGAAGCCTTTCGAGATGAAGGAGCTCATCGCCCGCATCAACGCCGTGCTGCGGCGGACGGAGATCCCCAACGACACCACCAAACGGCTGACCTTCGACAAGCTGGTCATCGACCTGGACTCCTACGAGCTGATCGTGGACGGGAAGAAGGTGGACACGCCGCCCAAGGAGCTGGAGCTTTTATACCATCTGGCCGCCACCCCCAACCGGGTCTATACCCGGAACCAGCTTCTGGATGAGGTGTGGGGCTTTGATTACTTTGGCGACAGCCGCACCGTGGACGTCCACATCAAGCGCCTCCGGGAGAAAGTGGAGAACGTCAGCGACCAGTGGGCGCTGAAGACCGTCTGGGGCGTGGGCTACAAATTTGAGCTGCTGGGCGACGGCAAGCAGGCGGAGAAGGACAAAGAGGCATGAGGAAAAAGATCCGCAGCCGCTTCCAGGGCCTGTACTGGCGGCAGCTGTTCGTCACCGCCGGCATGGTGATGCTGACGCTGTTTTTGCTGGGGGCGTCCTTTTTTTCCCTGAGCTATAACTACGCTCGCTCCCAGAAGAGCGAGGAACTGGTGTCCAAGGCACAGATCATGGCCCAGCTGTCCGTCAGCTATCTGGAGACCGGCCGGAACTTGTCCATGGAGGAGCTGCGCAACGACCGGGACTTCCAACGGCTGGCCACCTTCGCCGCCACGGTGTCTGACGTCCACTTTATGATCTGCGACACCCAGGGCCGGGTGCTGCTGACCACCGACAGCAGTCTGGACGGCATGGTGGTCACCATGCCGGAGAAAATGACGGAGGAGATCCGGGAGAAAGGCGCAGCCTCTACCCGGGGCGACCTGGGGGGGCTGTATCCCCAGAAGCGGCTGGTAGTAGGTGTGCAGGCGGTGAACCCCGAGAGCCGGGAGGCGGTGGGCGAGGTCTTCGCCATATCCACCACCTTGTCCCTGGACGCCATGTGGAAGGGCTTCATCGGGCTGTTCTTTATGACCGCCTTCGTGGTGCTGATGGTGGCCTTCATGGCCTCCTCCATCACCGCCATGCGCCAGGTCCAGCCCATCCGGGAGATGGTCCAGGCCACCCGGCGGTACGCCGAGGGGGACTTTGACGTGCGGATGCAGGACTATGGCCGGGAGGACGAGATCGGAGAGCTGGCGGCCTCCTTCAACAATATGGCGGAGAGCCTCCAGCAGACGGAGCGCCAGCGGCGGGAGTTCATCGCCAACATCTCCCACGAGCTGAAGACCCCCATGACCACCATCGCCGGCTATACCGACGGCATCCTGGACGGCACCATCCCGCCGGAGAACGAGCGGCAGTATTTGCAGATCATCTCCAACGAGAGCCGCCGCCTGAGCCGCATGGTGCGGCGGATGCTGGATGTCAGCCAGCTCCAGGCCATGGACCCCCTGAAGGGCGGCAATCACTTCGACATCTGCGAGAGCATGCGCCGGGTGCTGATCTCCATGGAGAAAAAGATCAACGATCGGCACCTGGACGTGGACGCCGATATCCCGGAGGAGCCCATTCTGGTCCTGGGCGACAACGACATGATCACCCAGGTTATCTACAACCTGCTGGAAAACGCGGCCAAGTTCGCTCGGGAGAGCTCCACGCTGTATCTGGGCGTCACCACCATCGACGGCAAGGCCCGGGTGACGGTGCGGAACCTGGGCGACACCATCCCGGCGGAGGAACTGCCCCTGCTGTTCGAGCGGTTCCACAAGAGCGACAAGTCCCGCAGCGAGGACAAGGACGGTGTGGGTCTGGGCTTGTATATCGTCAAGACCATTCTGGAACAGCACAAGGAAAAAATCAATGTGACCAGCGAGAACGGCGTCACCACGTTCAGCTTCTCCCTGGCCGCGGAATGAGGACACATGGATGAACAGTTGAGCCGGGAGGAACGGTTCCCCGGCGAAGTCGTGGAAACATATCGCCAGCCGGAGGGGCGGGAGGTGGTAGAGACCTATACCCGTCCCCTGCCCGGCCGCATGGCACCCCCTCCGCCGCCCCGGCGGCCTGACCGAAAAAAACGGAAGCGTGGCCTGTGGGTGTTCCTGGGGCTGTTCCTGGCGCTGGCGCTGCTGGCGGCGGGCGCCTGGATCTGGCAGCTGCTGGAGCGGCAGGCAGACCCCTGGGACCGCTTTGATTACTATTATGAGGGCCCGGAGGAGTCCTATGCCCGGGAGATCAGCATTCCCACCTTCCGGGCGGAGGAGGGGGTAACCCTGGAGCTGGAGACCGCCCACGGCCCGGAGCTGACCGCCCAGGAGATCTACCGCCAGGTGAACCCGTCGGTGGTGACGGTCAGCGTCCAACTGGGGGAGGACAGCGCCTCCGTGGGCACCGGCGTCATCTTCACCGAGAACGGCTATATCCTCACCAACTACCATGTGCTGGAGGGCGGCAGCGACTGCACCGTCGTTCTGGACACGGACCGGGAGTTCCCGGCGATGTACGTGGCCGGCGACGCGGAAAATGACCTGGCGGTGCTGAAGGCGGATCTGAGCGGCGTGCCCGCCGCCCAGTTCGGCGACTCCGACCAGCTGACGGTGGGTGACAAGGTGTACGCCATCGGCAACCCCCTGGGCTGGGAGCTGCGGGGCACCTTGACCGACGGCATCGTCTCCGCCATCGACCGGGACGTGCAGGTGGATGACCGGACCATGACCCTGATCCAGACCAACGCGGCGCTGAACTCCGGCAACTCCGGCGGTCCCCTCATCAACGCCTACGGCCAGGTGGTGGGCATCAACACCATCAAGATGAGCTCCGCCTACTCCAGTATCGAAGGCCTGGGCTTCGCCATTCCCTCCTCCGCCATCCGGCGGCTGGTGGGCGACCTGCTGACCTGCGGGGAGGTCCGGCCCTCCCGGGGGCCGGAGCTGGGCGTGACGGTGTCCCGGTTCGGCACCCAGGTGGCCGACGGTGTCTGGGGCGTGGAGGTAGTCAGCGTTACCCCCGGCTCCGCCGCGGAAAAAGCCGGCGTGCGGGTGGGAGACTACGTCATCTCCGCCGGCGGTATGGACATCGCCAGCAGCCAGGACGTGCTGACCGCCCGGGAGCAGTACCAGGTGGGCGACGAGATGCCCATGACCCTCTGGCGGGACGGCCGGAAGGTGGAAGTGACCCTGGTGCTCCAGGAAGCGCCAACTGGAAATTGAAGAATGACCTGACGGAATATCCGTCAGGCCATTTCAGACTGACGATAAACCGGAAATGTAAGAAAACGGGAAGGAAGGGTGTGC
>CAMCDX010000072.1 GCA_945873695.1 uncultured Clostridia bacterium
CGAGGTATTGTGAAGGCGTCGAAAAAGTCCGTCGGACTTTTTCGACAGCCTGAGGGCAAGGGCGCGGCCCTTGCCCAGCTTTTCCTTTATTTATGATACAGCTTCTTCGTCTCGTATCTCGGCTCGCAGCTGACGTTGATACCCAGCCGCTTCAGCAGCTTTTCATCCACGTCGCTGAGCACCACGGTAAAGTGGGCATCGCAGCCCCGGAGCTTGGGCAGCTGCTGCTGGGCCAGCTCCGCCAGGGGGTTGGTCAGAGCGGAGATGGTCAGGGCCATCAGCACCTCGTCGGTGTGGAGGCGGGGATTTTTGTGGCCCAGATATTCTGTCTTCAGCCTGCAAACCGGCTCCAGCACCTGGGCGGAGATCAGCTCGAACTGGTCCGCGATGCCGCCCATGGCCTTCAGGGCGTTCAGCAGCAGGGCAGAGGCGGCCCCCAGGGTGTCGGAGGTCTTACCGGTGACCACCCGGCCGTCGGGCAGCACCATGGCGCCGGCGGGGCCGTTGGTGGCCTCCGCCTTTACCAGGGCGGCGGACACCGCCGGGCAGATGTCCGGGGTCACGCCGGCTTGCTGCATCACCAGCTCCAGCTTCCGCACCGGCTCATCGCCGCACTTACCCTGAAGCTTTTCCACGCAGGCGGTATAGTACCGGCGCAAGATCTCCATCCGGGAGGCGGCACAGCAGACAGTGTCGTCCACGATGCAGTTTCCCGCCATGTTGACGCCCATATCCGTGGGGGACTGGTAGGGGGACTGCCCCTGGATCTTCTTAAAGATGGCGTTGAGCACCGGGAAAATCTCCACGTCCCGGTTGTAGTTGACAGCGGTCTTGCCGTAGGCCTCCAGGTGGAAGGGGTCGATCATGTTCACGTCGTCCAGATCCGCCGTGGCGGCCTCATAGGCCAGGTTCACCGGGTGCTTCAAAGGCAGGTTCCAGATGGGGAAGGTCTCGAACTTGGCGTAGCCGGAAGAAATACCCCGCTTGTAGTCGTGATAGAGCTGGCTGAGGCAGGTAGCCATTTTGCCGCTGCCGGGACCGGGGGCCGTCACCACCACCAGGGAGTGGGTGGTCTCGATGTAGTCGTTTTTGCCCAGGCCCTCGTCACTGACGATGTGCTTCACGTCGGAGGGATACCCGGCGATGGGATAGTGCCGGTAGCACCGGATGCCCAGGGCCGTCAGCCGCTTCAAAAAAGCGTCCGCCGCCGCCTGGCCGTTGTACCGGGTCAGCACCACGCTGCCCACGAACAGGCCGAGCCCCCGGAAGATGTCGATGAGGCGCAGCACGTCGTCGTCATAGGTGATGCCCAGGTCCCCCCGGACCTTGTTCTTTTCGATGTCCGCCGCGTTGATGGCGATGACGATCTCCACGTCCTCCTTCAGCTGCTGGAGCATCCGGATCTTACTGTCCGGCTCAAAGCCCGGCAGGACCCGGGAGGCGTGATAGTCGTCGAACAGCTTGCCGCCGAACTCCAGATACAGCTTGCCGCCGAACTGGGCGATACGGCGCTTGATCTGCTCGGACTGGGTGGTCAGGTATTTCTGATTGTCGAAGCCTATGGCTGCCATATGGAACGTCCCCTTTTCTCTTTCTATCGGGAGAAGTATATCATAGCTTCCCTTTTTTGGGAAGACAGAAGATGAAAGGTCGACCTATTAGTGAAATTTATTTTGAATATTACGACTTTGTTCTTTACTTATACAAAAACTCCCGATATAATGACTTAGGTTGGGGTTTTATGGCCCCGCCTGTCAAACGCAAACTAAAACCGGGAGGTTTTTCAATTATGTCAAATTGCGCCATCGTAGGCATCAACTGGGGCGACGAGGGCAAGGGCCGCATGGTGGACCTGCTGACCTGCGACTATGATGTGGTCGTCCGCTATCAGGGCGGCGGCAACGCCGGCCACACCGTCGTCAACGAAAAGGGCAAGTTTGCCCTGCACCTGCTGCCCTCCGGCATTTTCCGGGACGGCGTGGTGAACGTCCTGGGCAACGGCGTGGCTCTGGACTGCGAGAACCTGTGGACTGAGATGCAGGACGTCATGGCCAAGGGCGTGGCTATCACCCCCGAGAATCTGAAGATCAGCGACCGGGCCTCCCTGCTGCTGCCCTGGCACCGGGACCTGGACGGCCTGGAGGAAGCCCGCCTGGCGGACAAGAAGTTTGGCTCCACCAAGCAGGGCATCGCGCCCTTCTACTCCGACAAGTACCAGAAGAAGACCGTCATGGCCGGCGAGCTGCTGTATCCCGACAAGCTGTGGGACCGCCTGGAGGGCATTCTGGAGTGGAAGAACCTGACCCTGGAGAAGGTCTACGGCGCCAAGCCCTACACCATGGACGATCTGAAGGCCTGGGTGGCCGACTTCGGCGAGAAGATCAAGCCCTTCATCTGCGACACCGGCGCCTTCCTGCGCCAGGCCAACAAAGAGGGCAAGAGCATCCTGTTCGAGGCCCAGCTTGGCTCCCTCCGGGACCTGGACTACGGCATCTATCCCATGACCACCTCCTCCAACCCCATCGCCGCCTACGCCCCCGTTGGCTCCGGCTATCCCGAGGCCAAGATCGAGAAGGTGGTGGGCGTGGTGAAGGCCTACTCCTCCTGCGTGGGCGAGGGCCCCTTCACCTGCGAGTGGTTCGGCGAGGAGGCCGAGAAGCTCCGGGAGGCCGGCGGCGAGTACGGCGCCAAGACCGGACGGCCCCGCCGGGTGGGCCCCATCGACATCGTGGCCACCCGCTACGGCATCCAGTGCCAGGGCGCCACTGATATCGCCCTGACCAAGCTGGACGTACTGAGCTATCTGGACGAAATCCCCATCTGCGCCCGCTATGAGCTCTGCGGCGAGCAGATCGACTATTTCCCCTTCCCCGCCATTCTGCCTGACGCCAAGCCCGTCATGACCTCCATGCCCGGCTGGAAGTGCGACATCTCCGGCGTCCGCAAGTGGGAAGACCTGCCGGAGGCCGCCCGGAACTACGTGGAGTATGTGGAGCAGCAGATCGGCTGCCGCATCACCTACGTGTCCGTGGGACCCGAGCGCGACAGTATCATTATCAGATAATTGAAATCATTTTCGGCAGGGCGTGTACCTGCCGAAAATCCCCCGACTCAAGCGCCTTGGGCGCTGACACCAGTGAACACGATTCACTGGTGGTGGGGGAGGTCGAGGGGGAGCCCGCTCCCCCTCGAATATTTCACGAAAGGTTGACCTTGTTATGTCCAAAGACCGCTACGAATCCCCCCTGGCGTCCCGATACGCCTCCCAGTTCATGCTGCACCTGTTCTCCGCCGATATGCGCATCCAGACCTGGCGCCGTCTGTGGGTGGCCCTGGCCCGGGCAGAGCACAATCTGGGTCTCCCCGTCACTGCTGAACAGGTGGCGGAGCTGGAAGCCCATCTGACCGACATTGATTACGACATGGCCGCCGCGCGGGAAAAGGAAGTCCGCCACGACGTCATGGCCCATGTGTACACCTACGGCAAAGTCGCCCCCTCCGCCGCCGGCATCATCCACCTGGGCGCTACCTCCTGCTACGTCACTGACAACGCCGACCTCATCATCTACCGGGAGGGCCTGCGGTATCTCCGGGGCCAGCTGATCGCCGTGCTGGCCAACCTGTCCAAGTTTGCCCGGCAGTACAAGGCCACCCCCACCCTGGGCTACACCCACTATCAGCCCGCCCAGCTGGTCACCGTGGGCAAGCGGGCCACCCTGTGGATGCAGGATCTGCTGGCCGACCTGGAGGAGCTGGACTTCGTGCTGGACAATATGAAGTTCCTGGGCTGCCGGGGCACCACCGGCACCGAGGCCAGCTTCATGGACCTGTTCGAGGGCGACGGCGAAAAGATCGATGAGATGAACCGGCAGATTTCCGCCGAGTTCGGCTTTGACAAGTGCTTCCCCGTCTGCGGCCAGACCTATCCCCGGAAGGTGGACAGCCGCATCCTGAACTGCCTGAGCTCCATCGCCCAGAGCTGCTACCGCATGGCAAACGACATCCGCCTGCTCCAGCACGACCGGCAGGTGGAGGAGCCCTTCGAGAAGAACCAGATCGGCTCCAGCGCCATGGCCTACAAGCGCAACCCCATGCGGTCCGAGCGCATCTGCTCCCTGAGCCGTTATCTGATGGCCGACGCCATGAACGCCCCCATGACCGCCTCCGTCCAGTGGCTGGAGCGGACCCTGGACGACTCCGCCAACCGCCGCATCTCCATGCCCGAGGGCTTCCTCTGCGCCGACGCCATCCTGCGGCTGGCCCAGAACGTCACCGACGGCCTGCATGTTAATGAAAAAGTGGTGGACGCCACCGTCCGGGAGTACCTGCCCTTCATCGCCACGGAGAACCTGATGATGGAGGCCGTGAAGCGGGGCGGCAACCGCCAGGAGCTCCACGAGATCATCCGTACCTGCTCCATGGCCGCCACGGCCAGGATGAAGGAGGGCGAGAAGTGCGACCTTCTCTCCCGTCTGGCGGCGGAGCCTGCCTTCGGCATGACCGAGGCGGAGATGGAGGCCGTCCTGACTCCCAGCGCCTACATCGGCCGCTGCCCGGATCAGGTGGAGGCCTTCCTTTCCCAGGTGGAGCCGCTGCTGAGCCAGGCCAGTGAGGAAAAGCCGGAGATCAACCTGTAAGCCACGCAAAGACGCCTGTTGCCCACCGGGCAACAGGCGTCTTTAGATATATCCCAGTAAAATCCCCGGTGGAGCGCCATTTGATTTTGTACGTTTTGTCATTGACAACTGTCCGCCCCTGGTGGTAAACTCCAAACATCAATTGAAACATCGACAACGGCGTTGATGGAGAAAAGTACCGCGGACGTTCCGGTCCAGTGAGCGGGGGAGAGTGGAAACCCCGCACCAAAGAATCCGCGGGAAGAACACTCCGTAGCTGCAATCTGAACGCGGGTTTCCGCCAGTAAGTGCGACGAGTTGTGATCGTTACATCACACGGGCTTGTTGGAGCCTTGAAGGTGACCGTTCCCCGTCAAAGGGGAAGGTAAATTAGGTGGCACCGCGGATAGCAGCTATTCGTCCTAAAATTTTAGGATGTAGCTGCGTTTTTTATTTTCTGGAGGTGCTTTTTATGTGTTCCATCATGGGTTTTTCCAAGAAGACCTACACCAAGGAAGAGATCCGTCCCTATTTTGACCGCACCATCTCCCGGGGGCCCGATATGAGCCGCGTCATCGAGACCCCCTCCGGTTACCTGTGCTTCCACCGGCTGGCCATCATGGGCCTGACCGAGGCCGGTATGCAGCCCTTTGCGCTGGACGGTGACTACGTGGTCTGCAACGGCGAGATCTACGGCTTCCGCCCCCTGAAGCGGCAGCTGACGGAGCAGGGCTATACGTTCAAGAGCGGCAGCGACTGCGAGATCCTGCTCCCCCTGTTCCATGAGTACGGCCTGGGCATGTTCTCCCGGCTGGACGCCGAGTTCGCCCTTATCATCTACGATTCCGCTGCTGATTCCCTGATCGCCGCCCGGGACCCCATCGGCATCCGGCCCCTGTTTTTCGGCTATGACAAGGATGGCGCCATCATGTTCGCCAGCGAGGCCAAGAACCTGGTGGGCCTTTGCAAAGAGGTCTGCCCCTTCCCTCCCGGCCACTACTACGCCTACGGCAAGTTCGTCCGCTACGCGGATCTGACCACCGTTTCCAGTTATTCCACCGACGACCTGGAGGCCGTCTGCCGCAGCATCCGCAACAAGCTGATCGCCGGTGTGGATAAGCGGCTGGACGCCGACGCCCCTCTGGGCTTCCTGCTCTCCGGCGGCCTGGACTCCTCCCTGGTCTGCGCCATCAGCTCCATCGTGCTGGGCAAGAAGATCCGCACCTTCGCCATCGGCATGGACAAGGACGCCATTGACCTGAAGTACGCCCGGGAGGTGGCCGACTATATCGGCGCCGACCACACCGAGGTCTTTATGACCCGCCAGCAGGTGCTGGACTCCCTGGAGGAGGTCATCGCCATGCTGGGCACCTGGGACATCACCACCATCCGGGCCAGCATGGGCATGTACCTGTGCTGCAAGGCCATCCATGAGCAGACCGATATCCGGGTGCTGCTGACCGGCGAGATCAGCGACGAGCTGTTCGGCTACAAGTACACCGACTTCGCCCCCAACGCCCAGGCCTTCCAGGACGAGGCCAAGAAGCGGGTCGACGAGCTTTACATGTACGATGTGCTGCGGGCGGACCGCTGCATCTCCGTCAACTCCCTGGAGGCCCGGGTGCCCTTCGGCGACCTGGACTTCGTGAAATACGTCATGAGCGTGGACCCCCAGCTGAAGCTGAACACCTACGGCATGGGCAAGTACCTGCTGCGCCACGCCTTCGAGAAGGACCACCTGCTGCCGGAGGACATCCTGTGGCGCCAGAAGGCCGCTTTCTCCGACGCCGTGGGCCACTCCATGGTGGACGATCTGAAGGCCTACGCCGAGGAGAAGTACACCGATGAGGAGTTCGAGACCCTCCGCCGCAAATATGACTACTGCACCCCCTTCACCAAGGAGAGCCTGCTGTACCGGGAGATCTTCGAGAAGTACTATCCCGGTCAGGCCAGGATGATCCGCGACTTCTGGATGCCCAACAAGTCCTGGGAGGGCTGTGACGTCAACGATCCCTCCGCCCGTGTTTTGGCAAACTACGGCGCAAGCGGCCAGTAAAGTTCCGAAAAGTTAGAAGTATTACCTATTGTCTTCCCCAAGCTTTATGATATAGTCTATATTAGAAATATAGGAGGATGAAACGTATGAGTACACCCGCAAAGCTCCCCGAACTGTTCGGCAGTCTGGTCTTCAACGAGGAGACCATGAAAGAGCGCCTGTCTTCCGCGTCCTACAAAGCCTGGAAGAAATGCGTCACCGAAGGCACCTCTCTGGACATCTCCACCGCCAATGAGATCGCCGAAGCCATGAAGCAGTGGGCCGTGGAAAAGGGTGCCACCCATTACACCCACTGGTTCCAGCCCATGACCGGTGTCACCGCCGAAAAGCACGACAGCTTCATCAGCCCCGTGGGCGGCGGCAAGATCATCATGGAGTTCTCCGGCAAGGAGCTGGTCCGCGGCGAGCCCGACGCCTCCTCCTTCCCCTCCGGCGGCCTCCGCGCCACCTTCGAGGCCCGGGGCTACACCGCCTGGGACCCCACCTCCTTCGCCTTCATCAAGGAGGGCTCCCTGTGCATCCCCACCATCTTCTGTTCCTACTCCGGTCACGCGCTGGATAAGAAGACCCCCCTGCTCCGCTCCATGGACGAGGTGAGCCGTCAGGCCATCCGCATCCTGCGCCTTTTCGGCGACACGGAGACCAAGCGGGTCACCGCCTCCGTCGGCCCGGAGCAGGAGTACTTCCTGATCGACAAGGCGGACTATGCCAAGCGCAAGGACCTGCGGATGACCGGCCGGACCCTGTTCGGGGCCAAGCCTCCCCGGGGCCAGGAGCTGGAGGATCACTACTTCGGCGCCATCCGTCCCCGTGTGGCCGCCTATATGAAGGACCTGGACGAGGCCCTGTGGGCTCTGGGCGTCCTCAGCAAGACCAAGCACAATGAGGTGGCCCCCTGCCAGCATGAGATGGCCCCCATCTTCTCCGACGCCAACACCGCCTGCGACCACAACCAGCTGGCCATGGAGATGATGAAGAAGGTGGCCGAGAAGCACGGTCTGGTTTGTCTGCTCCATGAGAAGCCCTTTGCCGGCGTCAACGGCTCCGGCAAGCACGACAACTGGTCCCTGAGCACCGACACCGGCAAGAACCTGTTCAAGCCCGGCTCCACGCCCAGCCAGAACGCCCAGTTCCTGCTGTTCCTGGCCGCCTTCATCAAGGGCGTGGACGAGTATCAGGATTTCCTGCGGGCCACTGTGGCCTTCCCCGGCAACGACCACCGTCTGGGCGCTCAGGAGGCTCCCCCCGCCATCATCTCCATCTTCCTGGGCGACGATCTGAACGGCGTCGTGGAGTCCATCATCAAGGGCACCGAGTACAAGGACGCCGGCAAGCGCACGCTGGAGATCGGCGTGGACGTGCTGCCCGCCATCCCCCAGGACAACACCGACCGTAACCGTACCTCTCCCATGGCCTTCACCGGCAACAAGTTCGAGTTCCGCGCCCTGGGCTCCTCCCAGTCCATCTCCGGCCCCAACATCGCCCTGAACACCATCATGGCCGAGGAGCTGAAGCAGTTCGCCGACGAGCTGGAGACCTCCAAGGACTTCCAGGCCGACCTGCAGAAGCTGATCAAGCGGGTCTTCACCGACCACCAGCGCATCATCTTCAACGGCAACGGCTATGACGACGCCTGGATCGCCGAGGCCGAAAAGCGGGGCCTGTGCAACCTGAAGTCCACCGCTGATGCCCTGCCCGCCTATATCGCCCCCAAGAACGTGGAGCTGTTCGTCAAGCACGGCATCTACACCAAGGAGGAGGTCCAGGCCCGGTACGAGATTCATGTAGAGAACTACACCTCCGTCATCTCCATCGAGGCCCACACCATGATCGACATGATCCGGCACGACATCCTGCCCGCCGTGTCCGCTTACGCGGACCAGCTGTGCCAGCGTGCCTATCACAAGGATTCCATGGGCGCTGCCCACAAGTACGAGAAGGCCACCGCCGCCGAGGTCGCTCAGCTCACCGATAAGCTGATGGACGCCTGCGTCAAGCTGGAGAGCGATATGGCCGCCGTCCCCGCCGACGCCAAGGAGGCCATGCAGTACAGCCACGCCACCATCGTCCCCGACATGGCCGCCGCCCGTACTGTGGCCGACAAGCTGGAGACCATCACCGCCAGCGAATACTGGCCCTTCCCCGTGTACAGCGACATGCTGTTCTACGTGTGAGCTGATCCAAGGGCCTTTCCCCGTCTCGTCTGAGACTCTCCCTTTGAAAAAATGAGCGCGACGGTGCGCATGTGATTCCCCTCTCACATGTCTCCGCCGCGCTCATTTTTTGCCCCCTTGCCCGGGATGCCGCCCGGGTGAGGCTCGGTCTTCTTTTCCCCTCTTTCTTCAACGGGGAAAGCGCCGGCTCCGACGATGTCGGGGCCGGCGCTCAGGCTGTCG
>CAMCDX010000073.1 GCA_945873695.1 uncultured Clostridia bacterium
CCCCCTGCAAAATGCAACCCAGTTGCTTTAAGCAGTGGTTTTTCGACAAGCTGACCGCCGCCCGTTCGGGCGGCGGTTTTTGCTTGTTGAAATCACTGGGGCAATGTTTGGACGATGCCCCGGGCGCAGTCCACGGACACCATGACGCCGTCCTCCAGGTGGCGGGTGGCGCCCACGGCGCCTACCAGGACGGGCTTATTCAGGATGAGGCCCACCGTGGCGGTGTGGCTGTCGGCGCTGGTCTCCTCGCTGATGACCGCGGCGGCCTGCCGTAGGTAGGGCAGCAGCTCATTGGTGGTGTAGGGCACCACCAGCACGTCGCCGGGGCGGAACTTTTCCGCCACCTCCTCCAGGGACCGGCAGACGCACAGGGGGCCGGAGGCCTTCTGGTCGCCGATGCCCACGGCGTTCACCAGAGAGCCGCCCACCTGCTGGACCCGGATCATGTTGGTGGTGCCGGAGACGCCCACCGGCACGCCGGCGGTGACCACCACCAGGTCGCCCCGCTTCACCAGCCCCGCCTCCTCGGCGGACCGAACCGCCAGTTCCACCAACTCGTCGGTGTTGCTGGCCTGGGGCATGGTGATGGGCTCCACGCCCCAGTACAGGGCCATCTGACGCTGGACCTGGGGGTCCAGCAGCAGGGCCACCACCGTGGTGCTGGGGCGGAAACGGCTGACCATCTGGGCGGTGACGCCCCGCTGGCTCACCGTCAGGATGGCGTCGGCGCCAATGTCCATGGCGGTGGTGCAGGCGGCGTGGGCCGTGGCGGCGGTAACGGACAGGCGGGTCTTGCCGGAGATCTTGGCGGGGCGGCTGCGGTCCATGTTGGACTCGGTCTTCCGGGCGATGGCGTCCATGGTGCGGACGGCGTCCACCGGGTACTTGCCCGCCGCCGTCTCGCCGGAGAGCATAATGGCGCTGGTGCCGTCGTAGATGGCGTTGGCCACGTCGGTGATCTCCGCCCGGGTGGGCCGGGGATTTTCAATCATGGAGTCCAGCATCTGGGTGGCGGTGATGACCGGCTTGCCGCAGGCCACGCACTGGGCGATCATGTTCTTCTGAATGGCGGGGATCTCCGTGAAGTCGATCTCCACGCCCAGGTCGCCCCGCGCCACCATGATGCCGTCGGCCACCGCCAGGATCTCCGCCAGGTTGCTGATGCCCTCCTGATTCTCGATCTTGGCGATGATGCGGATGTTGGAGTTCTGGCTGTCCAGTACCCGCCGGATCTCCCGCACGTCGGCGGCGGAGCGGACGAAGCTGGCGGCGATATAGTCGAAGCCCTCCTGAACGCCGAAGAGGATGTCGTCCCGGTCCCGCTGGCTCATATAGGGCATGGAGAGGGACACGTCGGGCACGTTGACGCCCTTCTTGTTTTTCATGACGCCGTCGTTCTCCACCCGGCAGCGGATGGAGGAGGCGGTGGTCTCCAGCACCGTCAGCCGCACCAGGCCGTCGTCCAGCAGGATGGTGTCGCCCGCCTTCACGTCCTGGGGCAGCTCGGCGTAGGTGATGGCGCAGCGGGTCTCGTCACCTACGATATCCTCAGTGGTCAGGGTGAATTCCTGGCCGGTCTTCAGCTGAACAGAGCCCTTCTCAAAAGCTTTCAGCCGGACCTCCGGGCCCTTGGTATCCAGCATGGCGGCCACCGGCAGGCGGAGCTCCTCCCGCAGGGCCTTCAGGGTCTCCAGCCGGACCTTGTGCTCATCATGGCTGCCGTGGGAGAAATTGAACCGGGCCACGTTCATGCCTGCCAGCATCATCTCCCGCAGCACGCCCTCCCGGTCCGTGGAGGGGCCCAGGGTGCAGACGATCTTCGTTTTTCTCATATATCCATCCACCTTTCCTATCAAGTAATCGATTTCCTTCCGCAGGTATTGTAACACAGCTTCGGGAAATGTAAAAGAAAAAATATGTAAAAAAACAAAAAAACCGGAGAGGGTTACTCTCCGGTCAGGGGAAGGAAGACGCTCAGCGAAGGCGGCTCCACACCAGCAGCCCCAGGGGGATCAGGACCTGCAAGGTCAGGATGGCGGGGATGCCGAAGCGGAAGGATTTGTGCAGGGTCTTATGATGGAACACCTTCATGCCCAGCAGCGCCCCCAGGCTGCCGCCCAGAATGGCCAGCAGGAACAGGGCCCTTTCCGGCACCCGGCGGACGCTCTCGTTCTTCACTTTCCGTTTCGCCTTCCACTTGTCCAGGCCGAACACCAGGAAGGTGACAAGGTTCATCACCAGCAGGTAACAGGCCAGCAAAGCCCAGGGATTCCCCACCACCGCGAACAGCGTGGTGGTTGTGGCTTCCGGCTGATAAAGTGCTTTCATATCCGCCTCTCCTTGAAGTTCAAAAAAGACTGGCCGGGACATTCCGGCCAGTCCCAGCTTGTCGAAAAACCACTGCTTAAAGCAACTGGGTTGCATTTTGCAGGGGGAGTACGAGGGGGCGGGAGCCCCTTCGTGTGGAATCAAATGCCTGCAAAAAGCCTGCGCCAGCAGGCGTTTGCGCCGCGCAGCGGCAGATTTTCGGGCAGCAGAGCGGCCAGAAAATCGAGGTATTGTGAAGGCGTCGAAAAAGTCCGTCGGACTTTTTCGACAGCCTGAGACTGGCCGGGACATTCCGGCCAGTCCATTTTATCAGATCGCTCAGCCCTTGGCAAGCTTGCACAGCGCACCGGCGGTCTTGGCCGCCACCATAGCGTTGTTGTACACCAGCTGGATGTTGCTGGCCAGGGAGTCACCGCCGGTCAGGTCCTTGATCTTGGCCAGCAGGAAGGGGGTGGTCTCCTTGCCGTGGATGCCCAGCCGGTTGGCCTCGGCCACGGCCTGGTCGATGGCCTTGTTGATGACGTCGGCGTCCATGGAGTACTCCTCGGGGATGGGGTTGGTCACCAGCATGCCGCCGCCCAGGCCCATGTCCTGCTTCACATAGAAGGCCTTGGCCAGGTCCTCGGGGGTGTCGATGCGGTAGTCCACCTGAAAGCCGGACTTCCGGGTGTAGAAGGCGGGCAGCTCCTCGGTGCCGTAGCCGATGACGGGCACGCCGTGGGTCTCCAGGTACTCCAGGGTCAGCCCCAGGTCCAGGATGGACTTGGCGCCGGCGCAGACCACCATGACGGGAGTGTGGGCCAGCTCCTCCAGGTCGGCGGAAATGTCCATGGTGGTCTCAGCGCCCCGGTGGACGCCGCCGATGCCGCCGGTGGCGAAGACCTGGATGCCCGCCATATGGGCGATGATCATGGTGGTGGTGACGGTGGTGGCGCCGTCCCGGCCCTGGGCCACCAGCACCGGCAGGTCCCGGCGGCTGGCCTTGGCCACCGCGGTGCCGGTCTTGCCCAGGTAGTCGATCTCCTCGGGGGAGAGTCCGGCCTTCAGGCGGCCGCCGATGACGGCGATGGTGGCGGGCACGGCGCCGTTGTCCCGGATGATCTTCTCCACGTTCAGGGCCGTCTCCACGTTCTGGGGATAGGGCATACCGTGGGAGATGATGGTGGACTCCAGAGCCACCACGGGGCGGCCCTCGTCCAGGGCCTTCCGCACTTCGGGAGCGACGTCCAGATACTTGTTCAAAGACATGATGTGTTCCTCCGTAATTATATTATAATTTGTAAAGTGATTTCAGATGGAAGCCCGGGCTTTCAGGGCCTTTTCGCTGAGGGCGGGGTTGATGGTCTCGCCGCCCTCCATGGCGATGGCGCTGGCGGCAAGGCCCGCCTTGGCGGTGCCCTCCAGGTCCGTGCCCTGGAGATAGGCCCAGGTGATGGCCGCCATGAAGGCGTCGCCGCAGCCGGTGGTGTTCACCATCTTCGCCGGCAGCACCGGCAGGTGGACCTGTCCCCCGGAGCGGTCGGCGGCGAAGACGCCGTCGCTTCCCAGGGAGATGAACACCCGGTGGAGGCCCGTTTCCAGCAGCGCGTCAGCGGCCTTGTGCAGGCTCTCTTTATCGGTGATGGGGACGCCGGACAGCAGCTCCGCCTCAATGCGGTTGGGCTTGATGGTGTGGAGCTTTCCCAGCACCGGCTTCAGTTTGACGGCCTTGGCGGTGGAGACCGGATCGGCGAAGATGGGCACGCCGCAGTTGTCCGCCAGCCAGGCGATGCTCTCGGCGGGGATGTTGGTGTCGATCACCACCACCTGGCTGCCGCAGAGCAGCTTCTGCCTCGCCGCCAGCACATGGGGCGTCAGGTGGCGGTAGATGTCCATGTCGCTGACCGCCAGGGCCATGTCGCCGTGCTCGTCGTTGATAAAGAGGTAGGTGCTGGTCCGGCCGCCGGGGACGATGGGGGACTGGGAGATGTCGATACCCAGCTCGGCGCAGCTGGCGGCGATCTTCTGGGCGTTCATGTCGTCGCCGAAGGCCGTCACCATCCGCACGTCCAGGCCCAGCAAACTCATGTTGTGGGCGATGTTCCGCCCCACGCCGCCTAAGCTCATCCGCACCGTGCCGGGGTTGGAGTCCCGGGGCACCAGGGGCTCACCGGGCCAGCCGCCGATGTCCATGTTCACGCCGCCCACCACGGTGACGTAGGGCGCGGTGTGGACGATGTAGCCCTTGCCGGTGATGTAGCCCTTTTTCATCAGGTTGGAGATGTGGACCGCCACAGAGGACCGGGTGATACCCGCCTTGTCCGCCAGCTCCTGCTGGGAGATCAGGGGATTTTCCTCGATCCAGTTCAGCAGCTGCCGCTCCCGCTGGGTCATGGGACCACCTCTTTCTAAGCAAAAGTTGAACAATTAATCTAATGCTTATTTTAGCGGATTTTCAGCGGATGTCAACTCGTTTTTGCCGTTTGTCCTGAAAAAAATACCGCCGGTCCCAAATCCCTGGACGGCGGCGGGCCGGCCGGGTATACTGGGGCCAAAGGGGGGAGCCTCATGAAAATCGAACTGCACATCGACCCGTCGCTGCCGGAGGTGGAAGTGGCGGTCCGTGCCCCCGCCCGAACGCCGGAGGTGGACGCCCTGCTGGACCGCCTGACGGCGGGGGAGGCACCGCTGCTGGGCTTTGGCCCCGACGGCACCGCCGTCCCCCTGGACCTGGAGGAGGTCCTCCGCTTCTACGGCGAGGACAAGGACGTCCGGGCCCAGACGGCGGAGGGGACCTGGACCGTCCGGGAGCGGCTCTACGAGCTGGAACGGCGCCTGGCAGCCAAACGATTCGTCCGCATCTCCCACTCGGAGATCGTGAACCTGCGGAAGGTGACGGCTCTGGACCTGAGCCTGACAGGCACCATCCGCATGACCCTGGCCGGGAGCGTGATGGTGTATGTCTCCCGCCGGTATGTGAAGAAGATGAAGGAGGTGCTGGGCTTATGACGGAGCGCGGGGAGATTTTCCGGGAGCTGGCCCGCCGGGCCGCTGTGGGGTTCCCCTGGGGCGTGGCGCTGGTGTATCTGGTGTTCCTCCTGGGCGGACTGTTCGCCTTTCCGGCGCCGGAGGGCGGCGTCCCGGTGGTCACCGCCGCCATGGCGGAACGCTGGAGCAATCCCGTGACGGCGGCCCTGGTGCAGGCGGTCTGGTCCGGCCTGCTGGGGGCGGTGCTGGAGACGGCGGAGGTTCCCTTCCGTCTGGAGCGGCGGACGGCGCTCTGGTCCGGCGTCCACTTTCTGCTGACAGCGGCGGTGTTCTCCCTGGCGGGCTGGCAGTGCCGGTGGTTCCCCTACCGGGAGACCTGGCTGTGCCTGCTGGGGCTGCTCCTGCTGTGCTACCTGCTGATGTGGGCGGTGCGGTATGTGGGCTGGCATCAGGATCTCCGGGCCATCCGAAAAGGTGTGGGCCTCCCGGAGGAGCCGGAGCGGCCCAACTGGCGAAAGGCCCTGCCCTACGCCCTTCTTGCGGCGGGGGTGGAGCTGCTGCTGCCCTGGCTGCTGCGGCTGCTGGACGCCCGGGACGTGCCGGTGCTGACCGGAATCTTCTATCCCTTCCTCGTCCTGCCGCTGTTCTGCTTTTTCAGCGGCTGGTCTCTGGCAAAGCGGTGCCGCCGGCTGTGGCTGACCTACCCGGTCCTCTGCGGCGCGCTGACCCTGCCCTGCGTGTTCCTGCTGTATAATTCCAGCGCCCTGTTCCAGGTCTGGGCGGCGGCTATCGCCGCCCTTGCGGGAGGCCTGTTGGGGGCTCTGTGGAAAAAACTCGGGAAATAATGGAACCAAACCGCCTCCTTTTCCGACTAACCGGGTAAAGGAGGCGGTTTTCCATAAAAAAATGGTCTTTGTTTTTAAGCGTATACGCCTGTCTCTGCCTGCTGGCGGCCTGCGGAGCTTCCGGGAGCGGGACGCCGGTCCCCGGCGGCGCGTCCTCCAATGAGGCGCAGACCAGCGGTGAAAGCAGTCAGCCCGCGGCGGTCACAACTGTCTGCCGGGTGGTCTCCAACGACGGTTCGCTCCTGCTGGCGGGCATGGACGGCGACTCTAATATCTACATCCTGACCCCGGAGGACGCCACAAATCTGGCCGCCGGAACGTTGGTGGAGGTCACCTATGACGGCTCCATCATGGAGACCTGGCCCGCCCGGTTCTCTAAGGTCACCGAGGTACACACCGTGGACGGCGGCTTTGATGACCGCTGCGCCCTGTACCTCCAGGTCCTGGAGGACTTGTGGGAAGTGGACTCCGGCCTGAACGGTGACCTGACCTACATCGGTGTGGACCTCTCCCAGACCAGCCTGTCCGACAGCGAGCGGGCAGCGGTGGCCTGGGCCTTTGCCGGACGTCACGGCGGGGAACTGCTCACCGGCACCTGGGAGGAGCTGGCGGACCAGGGCTACATTGACCGGGAAAACCTGTGCTGGGAGGACGGCGTCCTGTTCTCCATCACGGAGAAGCCCATGGAGGGCGTGTACAGTCTGACGCCCGTCACCTTCGATGCCCAGAAGTGGCGCAGCGGCCTGGGGGCCTATTTCTTCTGCGACTGCACCTCGGTCCAAACCGCCGACGGCCACTGGAACGGCTACTCCGTCGGCAGCGAGGCCATTTCGTAAGATACAGGCGGCCCTCCGGACCGGGATCGAGGCTGAAATCTCTCGTTTCCTCTTGTAAAATGGGAAGGAATGGAGTACAATACCCATAATTGTGTGAACATTCCCACCAAAAACAAGAAAACGGGTGAATTTCAATGAGCTATACAAAGATCGCGACTATTTTCGCTGACAGCGAGACCCTGTCCGGCAAGGAAGTCATTGTGGGCGGCTGGGCCCGCACCATCCGGGACATGAAGAACTTCGGCTTTGTGGAGCTGAACGACGGCTCCTGCTTCAAGAACCTCCAGGTGGTCATGGAGGCCGGCAGCCTGGAGAACTATAAGGACATCGCCGCCCAGAACGTGGGCGCCGCCCTGATCGTCACCGGCACCGTGGTGCTGACTCCCGAGGCCAAGCAGCCTCTGGAGCTGAAGGCCACGAAGATCGAGGTGGAGGGCACCTCCTCCCCCGACTATCCCCTGCAGAAGAAGCGCCACAGTGTGGAGTTCCTGCGGACCATCCAGCACCTGCGCCCCCGGACCAACCTGTTCTCCGCCACCTTCCGGGTGCGGAGCGTGGCGGCCTACGCCATCCACCAGTTCTTCCAGGACCGGGGCTTTGTCTACGTCCACACCCCCATCATCACCGCCAGCGACTGCGAGGGCGCCGGCGAGATGTTCCGGGTCACCACCCTGGACCCCGAGAATCCCCCCCGCAACGAGGACGGCACCATCGACTATACCCAGGACTTCTTCGGCAAGCCCGCCAACCTGACCGTCTCCGGCCAGCTGAACGCGGAGAACTTCGCCATGGCCTTTGGCGATGTGTACACCTTCGGCCCCACCTTCCGGGCGGAGAACTCCAACACCCAGCGCCACGCCGCCGAGTTCTGGATGATCGAGCCGGAGATGGCCTTCACCGACCTGAAGGGCGACATGGATGTGGCCGAGGCCATGATCAAGTTCGTCATCAAGGAAGTCATGCGGAAGTGCCCCGACGAGCTGGCCTTCTTCAACAGCTTCGTGGACAAGGGCCTCATCGAGCGGCTGGAGCATGTGGCCAATTCCGACTTCGGCCGGGTGACCTACACCGAGGCCGTGGAGATCCTGGAGAAGAACAACGACAAGTTCGACTACAAGGTGTTCTGGGGCTGCGACCTCCAGACCGAGCACGAGCGCTTCCTCACCGAGCAGGTGTACAAGAAGCCCGTGTTCGTCACCGACTATCCCAAGGAGATCAAGGCCTTCTACATGCGGATGAACGACGACGGCAAGACCGTGGCCGCCGCGGACTGCCTGGTCCCCGGCATCGGCGAGATCATCGGCGGCAGCCAGCGCGAGGAGCGGCTGGAGCTGCTGGAGGGCCGCATCTCCGAACTGGGTATGAAGCCCGAGGACTACTGGTGGTACTGCGACCTGCGGCGCTATGGCAGCTGCAAGCACGCCGGCTTCGGCCTGGGCTTCGAGCGGCTGGTGATGTACCTCACCGGCGTCAGCAACATCCGGGACGTGCTGCCCCATCCCCGTACCGTTGGCAACGCGGAATTTTAAAGACATCTGGAAAGGGCCGGCCCGCTGGGGCCGGCCCTTCAGGCTGTCGAAAAAGTCCGACGGACTTTTTCGACGCCTTCACAATGCCTCGATTTTCTGGCCGCTCTGCTGCCCGAAAATCTGCCGCTGTGCGGCGCAAAC
>CAMCDX010000074.1 GCA_945873695.1 uncultured Clostridia bacterium
TGCAAAATGCAACCCAGTTGCTTTAAGCAGTGGTTTTTCGACAAGCTGAAGAGACCCTGTGCGCGCTGCGCACAGGGTCTCTTTTGTTACCAAATCGTTCTTGACAAGAGAACGTTGGATGCATATATTAACTGTACTAATACGGTTGATACAGATTAGGACTTGACAACCCTGAAAATTGTGCTATTGTATTAATTAAGTAATACATATTTCTGTAACGTTCTGTCATCGGAAACGTCTTTATAGACAGACGGAAAAATTTTCCCAACATTTGATGAAGCACACATGGACCGCTGATGTTCGGCATTGATACTGGGTGAAGAAAAACGGCCCTCTGGATCGTAGAAATAGATGGAAACAGGCAATAGAAGGAGACGCTTATGAAAATTCTGATTACAACGGACTGGTACAGCCCGGCGGTAAACGGCGTGGTGACGTCAGTGCTGAATCTGCGGCGGGAGCTGGAGGCCCGGGGCCATGAGGTCCGGGTGCTGACACTCTCTCAGGACCTCCGCTCCTCCGTCCGGGACGGCGTGACCTACATTGGCTCCGTGCCGGTGGGACTGGTCTACCCCGGTGCCCGGCTGCGGGCGGTGCTGGCGGGGCGGTACGTCCGGGAGCTGGTGGAATGGGGGCCGGAGGTGGTCCACTCCCAGTGTGAGTTCTCCACCTTCTTTCTGGCCCGCCGCATCGCCGAGGAGCTGGACGTGCCCCTGGTCCATACGTACCACACGGTCTACGAGGACTACACCCACTACTTCTCGCCCAGCGTACGGCTGGGCCGCCGGGCAGTGGAGACGCTGACCCGGTGGGTGGCGGGGCAGACGGACTGCATGATCGCGCCCACCGGCAAGGTCCGCTCCCTGCTGGAGGAGTACGGCGTGACGGCGCCGGTGTTCGTGGTGCCCAGCGGTATCGACCTGCGCCGGTTCCGGCGGGAGGCGGTGCCCGGCTGCCGGGAGGCCATGCTGCAAAGCCTGGGCATCCCGGCGGGAAACCTGGTGCTGGTGTCCCTGGGCCGTCTGGCGGAGGAGAAGAACCTGGAGGAGCTGCTGCGGTTCCGGGCGGCCCTGGGGGACCAGGGGGTGACGCTGCTGATCGTGGGAGACGGGCCCCACCGGCCCCGGCTGGAGCAGCTGGCGGCTGAGCTGGGCCTGGAGCCCCCGGCGGTGGTCTTTACCGGCATGGTGCCCCCGGAGCAGGTGGCCGACTGGTACCGGCTGGGGGACCTGTTCGTCAGCGCCTCCTCCAGTGAGACTCAGGGCCTGACCTACGTGGAGGCCCTGGCCGCCGGGGTCCCAGCCCTGTGCCGGACGGACGACTGCCTCACCGGCGTCATCAGGGAAGGGGAGAACGGCTGGCAGTACCGGGACGAGCGGGACTTCATGAACAAGCTGGACTGGTTCCGCCGCCACCCCGACCACTGGGCGGAGCTGGGCCGCCAGGCGGCGGCCTCCGCCGTGGACTTCTCGGCGGAGACCTTCGCCGCCCGGCTGGAGGCCATCTACCGGGACCGGGTGGCCCGCCACACGCCCCGCCGGGAGGTATCCGCATGACAGTGGGGGCGGGAAAGAACGTCCTGCGGGCGGTGTCTCTTTTTGGGTTGGCGGTGTGTCTGACAGTGGCTCTATGGGGCTGGCAGTCCGGAGTGCTCACCTCCCAGGAGCGGCTGGCGGCATGCGTTGCCGCCTGGGGGCCTGCGGGGGCGCTGCTGTTCACCGTGTTCCAGGCGGTGCAGGTGGTGGTGCCCATTCTGCCCGGAGGCCTGGGGTGCCTGGCCGGCGTGCTGCTGTTTGGGCCGGTGCAGGGCTTTGTGTACAACTACCTGGGTATCTGCGTGGGGTCTCTGCTGGCCTTCGCCGTGGCCCGGAACTGCGGCAAGCCCCTGCTGCCCCTGCTGTTTTCAGAGCGGACCATTCAAAAATACAGCCATTGGGCGGAGGAGAAGGGCCGGTTTGCCCGGCTGTTTGCCCTGGCCATTTTCCTGCCGGTGGCGCCGGATGATTTTTTGTGCTACCTGGCGGGCACCACGGAGATGACCTGGCGGCGGTTCACCGCCATCATCCTGCTGGGCAAGCCCTTCGCCATCGCTTTGTACAGCCTGGGGCTGACGGTGGTGTGGCGGCAGGTGGTGACTCTGCTGGGCTGAGGAGGACAGTATGCGCATTTACATCTACAACGGCGGCCTGGGACTGGTGGGCAAAAGCGGCGTGGGACAGGCCATCCGCCAGCAATGGGCCTGCCTCCGCCGGGCGGGGGTCCCCACCGGGGACCGCTGGACCGCGGACACCGCCGCCATCCAAGTGAACACCGTCCTGCCGGACTCCGTGGCGGCGGCGCTGCTGGCCCGGCTGCGGGGGCGGAAGGTGGTCTGTTACGGCCACTCCACCATGGAGGACTTCCGGGGCTCCTTCCGGGGTTCCGACCTGCTGGCGCCCCTGTTCCGGCGGTGGATCACCTTCTGCTACGGCCTGGGGGACGTGGTGATCACACCCACGGAGTACTCCCGGCGGCTGCTGCTGGGCTACGGGGTAAAAAAGCCGGTGTACGCCCTGTCCAACGGTGTGGACACGGACTTTTTCGCCCCCAGCCCGGAGCGCCGGGCCGCCTTCCGCCGCCGCTGGCGTCTGGCGGAGGGGGAGCGGGCGGTGATCTCCGTGGGCCACACCATTGCCCGGAAAGGCCTGCCGGAGTTTCTGGACCTGGCCCGGCAGCTGCCCGCCGTCCGATTTTTCTGGTACGGCTGGACAGACCCTCGGCTGATCCCCACGGACATCCAAAAGGCCCTGGACCAGGCCCCGGCCAACGTCACCTTCCCCGGCTTTGTGGACCGGGAGACGCTGCGGGAGGCCTACTGCGGCGCCGATGTGTTCGCCTTCATGAGCCATGAGGAGACGGAGGGCATCGTGGTGCTGGAGGCTCTGGCCTGCGGCACGCCCACGGTGGTCCGGGACATCCCGGTGTACGACGGCTGGCTGCGGGACGGAGAAACCGTATACAAAGGGTCGGATCAGGGTGAATTTATACAGAAAGTATCGGAATTGCTGGCGGGGACCCTGCCGGACGTGACTCCGGCGGGCCGCCGGGTAGCCCAGGAGCGGAACTATGAAGCGGTGGGCCGACGGCTGCGGGATATCTACCGCCGGGAGGGCATCCTGCCCCAGCCGCGGCTGAGTCTGAAATAAAAACCAGTCCCGGAGCCTTGAATGGCTCCGGGACTGGCCTTTGTCTGACAGGAGAAAAAACTTTACACCGGCTGCACTGGAAGGAATCAATAATGTGGGGCGCTTGCGGCTGCGGGCACCCCACTCTTTGTCAGGAGACGCCGGTGGGCTGCCCTTCCTTTTCCGCCGGTTCGGCGGGGTGACCGTCCGCTTCCTCCAGGGCAGCGGGGGCTTGAGCTTTTTCGGTGGCCCTTCGGTCTTTCCGGGGCTTGGCCGGGGGCAGGGTCCGCCAGTGGAGGCTGGTTTTGTGGAACAGCGGCTCGCAGACGCACAGGATGGCTGGCATCAGGAACATACATACCACTGCTGAAATTAGAGCGCCACGTGCCAGCATAATACAGATGGAGCCAATGAGGTCAATAGAGGAAACAAAGGATACACCCAAGGTCGCACAGAACATCACTAACGCACTGGTGATAATGGAGGTGTCGGAAGTATCCGCTGCGATCAGGGCGGCTTCCATGCGGTCCTTACCCTTTCTCAGCTCCTCCTGAAACCGTGAGGTCATCAGAATAGCATAGTCTACCGTGGCACCCAATTGTACGCAGCTGATAACTGTGGGGGCCACAAAAGGCACATATGTTCCAGTAAAATAGGGTATACCCTGATTGATAAAGATGGCGAGTTCAATGGTAGCCACCAGAGCAAGAGGGACAGAGATGGACTGGAACACAATGGCAATAATCAAGAAGATAGCTGCGATGGAGATGTAATTGGTAACTTTGAAATCCACGGCTGTAGTGGAAATCAGGTCATCAGTCATGGCGGCTTCACCGGTGATCATAGCATCCGGATCGTAGGACTTGATAATAGCTGTCATCTGAGCCAACTGCTCCGAAACCGCATCGGAAGCAGTATCATAGCTGGAGTTCACCATCATCATCTGATAGCCCCCCTGCTTCAGCATGTCCTTTACCGCATCTGGAATAAAGAAATCCGGAATTCCCGTACCCAGCATAGCGTGGTAGGAAACCAAACCAGTAATACCCGGCAGAGCCTTCAGCTGGTTCTCCATCTCAGTCATATCCATGGCGGGGATATCATCCCGCAGCACCACGAAGTGGGAGGTAGCCATATCGAACTCCTCCTTTAGCTTTTCGTTACCCACAATGGATGGAAGATCACGGGGAAGAGATTCGTCCAGTTTGTAATATACATTGGCATGATTCTGAGCGTATATTGACGGCAAAAACAGAAGGAGGGTCAGTACCACAAAAGCAACACGATGTCGCAAAACAAACTGGTTGATACGTGTCATGCTGGGAATCAGCTGTTTATGGCGATGCTTGTCAATCTGCTTATCGAACAGCAAAATCAGGGCCGGCAGCACCAGTATTACGGTAGCTACACCCAGCACGACACCCTTAGCCATGACGATACCAATATCCCTTCCTAAGGTCAATCGCATGAAACACAGTGCCAAAAAACCTGCAATAGTCGTTACACTGGAGCCAGACAGGGAACGAAACGCTGCGATGATCGCCTGAGCCATGGCGTCTCGTTTATCATCATAGTTGGTCCGTTCGTCCTTATATCGGTGATACAGGAAAATGGAATAGTCCATTGTGACGCCTAATTGCAGCACCGCCGCAATTGCTTTCGTGATGTAGGATATTTCTCCTAAAAAGACGTTGGTACCAAAGTTATAGACGATAGCAATGCCAATATTGATCAATAGGATCAGAGGAAGTACCGTGGATTCCAACGTCAGCAGCATGGCGCACAGAGCCAAAACTACTGCCAGAGCAACAAAAACAGGGAGTTCTCTGTCTACCAAATCCTTGGTGTCTTTGATAACGACCGAGAAGCCTGCAAGGAAACATTTTTCATTGCAAATGCTACGGATTTGGGAGATAGCGTTCATAGTTTCTTCTGAGGCACCGGGATGGTCATACTGAATGATCATCATTGTGCCTTCACCGGAGAAGAAGATTTCCCGGAAACTGGCTGGAATCATGTCTGTTGGAATTTGAATGCCTACCAGGTTACTGAGCCACAGAGCATTAGAGACACCGGGAACCTCTTTAATTTCGGAAATGAGGTCATTGGTATAGCCAGCGGGCATACCTTCCACAATGAGCATACTGGTAGCGGCCATGTGGAAGGGTTCCTCCAGTAACCGCTCGCCTTGGGAGGACTCCAGATCCTGGGGCAAATAGGTCAAAATATCGTAATTTATACGGGTGGCGGCATAACCGATAATGGAAGGAATCAGCATCAGCACGGCGATGAGGGCCACCAGCTTGGGCTTTCGGGTCAGCCCATGGGCAATTTTATCGATCAAGGGAACTACACCTTACCTTTCCTGACGCTCAGCGGAAGATGCCGGTGATGGCCGCCCAGAAGTCCTTGAACATCTGAGCAACCCGGCCCCAGAAGGTGGTGGTCTGGGCGGCGGCCTTTTCCGGTTCGGTCTCCTCCGGCTCCTCCGCCTTGATCTCCTGGGAGCGGATGACCACCTGGATGCTGGTGGGAGCCGGGTTCTCCGAGGAGGTCAGGGACTCCGCCTGGGCGGTGGCATCCATGTTCAGCAGGTTATCCACCTCGCCGGTGTGCTCGTTCCAGGTGTCCTCGATGATGCTGCTGATGCTGGATTTGGCGTCCTTTACGTCGCCGGTGGCGGAAAAGCCCTTGGCGGCCTGCCGCAGGGCGGCGGCCAGGCCCGTCAGGGTCTGGCGGGTGCCCTCGTCCAGCTGGGCGCCGGAGGCCTTCAGCAGGGCTTCCGTGTCACGGACCAGCTGCTCACTGTCCCGGACGGTGGCGGCAGCGGTGACGCTCAGGTCCTCCAGGGTCTTCAAACTCTCCTGGGCCTTGGGCTCGTAGTCATTGAGGACGGTCCGCAGGTCGTCGGCGCTGTCCAGGAGCTCCCGCAGCTTTTTGGAGCTGGTCCGCAGGGTGGCGGACAGGCTATCCGCGGTGTCCAGCAGGTCTGTCAGGTTGTCCAGCTTTCCGCACAGGTCCGCCAGTTCCCCCACCACCGTGGCGGTGGGACCGGCCACCTGCTCCAGGGCGTCGCTGACGCCGCTGGTGGTGGCGTTCAGCTCCTCCAGCAGGCCGTCGATGGTGTCGGAGTGGGCCAGCAGGAACTCAAAGGCCTCCGGGTCCGGGGACCAGGCATCGTAAATGGCGGTCAGGCCCTTGGCGGCCTCGCTGCCGCCGCCCTCCAGAAAGGCCTGGCGGTACTGGTCATAGCCCGGCGTTTCCGCCGTGATGCCCATTTGGGCGGCGTACTGCTGCCACAGGTACTCGCAGGTGAACTCGTAGAAACTGGCTGTGGTGCCGCTGGCCTGATAGGCCTCGGCCAGGGCCTTCACCTTGGGCAGGTTCTCCCGGATGGCGCCGATGTCCTGGCCCGCCAGGGGGGATTCCACAGTGGGGATGCGGTCGATGCTGGCCAGGGCGTTTTTCAGCTTGTTCAGGCTGCGCTTCATATCGGCGGCGTCCTCCATGAGCCGCCGCACGTCGTCGCTGTCCTCCAGATCCTCCAGGTCGTCCTCCAGGTCCTTCAGCTGGTCCTTCAGGGACAGGGCGGTGTCCGTCATGGTGTTCAGCACCGCCTTGGCGTCGGTGACGGCCTGGCTGGCGGCCTGGACCTGCTCCGCCACCGGGTCCAGCAGGGCGGCGATGCCCGTCAGGTCCTCCCGCAGCAGGTCAGTGCCCTCATAGATGGTTCCTTTGCCGCCGGAGATGGTGCCCCGGGCCTGGTTCAGCTCATCCAGGCCGTTGGCGGTGGCGTAGAGGCTGCTCTCCATGTCGCCGAAGGCGTCCAGCAGGGTGTCCAGACTGTCGGACAGCTTGTGGTAGTCCTCCTCCAGCTCGTCTTTTCGGTCGCTGAGCTCCGCGAACTGCGCCAGCTGGCTGAGGGTGGCGGGGACCATCAGGAAGGTCATGCCGCCGAAGGAGAAGTCGTCGGTGCCCACCCGGATGGAGAAATGCTGCTCCTCCCCCGGCAGGGCCAGGAACAGCACCGCCCGCAGGTTGCCGATCAGCTGCACCTGGGCGCCGGGGGCCTCCAGGGAGAGAATGTCGTCCTGGTTAAAGACGGCCATGGCCTCCAGGGTGTAGTTGTTTTTGGCGTAGGTGCTGGCGCTGTCGTTGGGCGTGATGTCCATGTCGATCTCCACCACGCCGGTCTTGCCCGCCAGGTCCTCGGCCTTGGCGGGCACACCGTTGAGGGAGTAGTGGATGCTGATGGTCCAGGGCAGGGCCTCAAAGGGCGCCGCTGTCTTGCCCTCGAAGTAGAAGTGGGACGGGGTCTCCTTCCCGTCAAAGCGGAAAGTGGTGGCGCCGTCCTTCACGGTGGGAGCGGTGCCGTCGGTGAGGTTCACCACCTCGTCGTATGTACCGTAGTCCGTCAGGGAGGCGGCGCCGTTGAGGATGTAGCTCTTCACCACGCTGCCGTTGGTCAGGTTGCCATAGTAGTCCACGGTGGCGTAGTAGGCCTCGTCATAGGTGGGGGCCACCCCGTCGCCGATGGGCTCCGCCGCCAGGGCGGGTACCGCGCAGCCCAGCATCAGGCAGGCGGCCGTGGTCACCGCCAGCAGCCGGCGGCCGTGGGAGTGGATGTGCTTCTTGGGTGTCATAAATATGCTCCTCTCAATAATCAACATATGTTGATTATTAAAATGTTGTTGATTTTCTTTACGAGGGAGATTATAATGCTGCTATCCGGGGAAAGCAATGGACACATTGGCGGATCTGTCTAAATTTTCATTACATAATAAAGTAGGAGACGAGCCATGGAGAACAAACAGGAGGACCGGCGGAGCCGCCGGTCCCGGAAATTATTGAAGCAGGGACTGCTGGAGCTGATGAAGGAAAAGCGGTTTGCCGCCATTTCCGTCCGGGACGTGACGGATCGGATGGACCTGAACCGGGGGACCTTCTACCTCCACTATCCCGACACCGCCGCCCTGCTGCGGAGCATGGAGGAGGACATGCTGGGGGAGGCCCGGACCCTGGTGGACGCCCACATGGCGGAGACGGCGGAAACAGGGACGCTGCGGCCGGTGTTCGAGCCCGTCCTGAATTACGTGGTGGACAACCGGGATGTCTGCGCCGCTCTGCTGGACAATGATTCGGGCAGCAGCTTTGCCGCCCGGCTCCACGACCTCATCCGCCATTACGGCGCCAGTCTGGTGGAGACCTGGTATCCCGGCGCGCCCCGGGAAAAGCTGGACTACCTGCTCGGCTTCATTGCCTACGGTCTTATCGGCCTGGTGAAGGTATGGTTCGAGGATGAGATGCGGCTGCCCAAGGAGGACCTGATCGCGGAGGCGGACCGAATGGTCACCGGCGCGGCGGACCGCCTGTTGGGGGCAAAGGCATAAGAAAACCGCCGCCCGTTCGGGCGGCGGTCAGGCTGTCGAAAAAGTCCGACGGACTTTTTCGACGCCTTCACAATACCTCGA
>CAMCDX010000075.1 GCA_945873695.1 uncultured Clostridia bacterium
CCTGCAAAATGCAACCCAGTTGCTTTAAGCAGTGGTTTTTCGACAAGCTGAAGAGGCTGTCCTGTCGGACAGCCTCTTTTCTTTACGCTTCGGGCATCTCTTTGCCCAACCGCTTGTACATGGTTTTTTTCACCGCCCGGAGGATGTTCTCGTACCCCGTGCAGCGGCACAGGTGGCCGGAGAGGAGCTTGCGCAGTTCCGCGTCGGTGTACTCCTTGCCGGACTCCAAAATCTCCACCGCCGTCAGGATGAAGCCCGGCGTGCAGAAGCCGCACTGGATGGCAGCCTCGTCCGCGAAGGCCTGCTGGATGTCGCTCAGCTCACCGTTGGGACCCAGGAGGCCCTCCAGGGTGCGGATGCGCTTGCCCTCGGCCCAGACCGCCAGGTAGATGCAGGAGTTGAAGGCCTCGCCGTCGATGAGAACGTTGCAGGCGCCGCACTCCCCCACCTCGCAGCCCTTCTTCACGGAGGTCATCCGAAAGTCGTTTCGGAGCATATCGGTCAGACTGGCCCGGACGTCCACGGTCCGCTCCACGTCCTTGCCATTGAGGTTGAAATGAACGGTCTGATATTGCATGACGTGCTTCTCCATCACAGCTCACCTCCCGCCAGTTTCACGGATTCGATGAAGGCCCGCTTGGCGCTCTCCACCGCGATGTGCATTCGAAAATCCTTGGCGGCACGCCAGGAGTCCCGGGGATTGATGTCCTCCTTCACCGCCTGGGCGAAGGCCTCCGCCAGCTCCAGGCTGACGTTCTGGCCTGCGGCCAGCTTCTCGGCGGTGGCTGCCCGCAGGGGCACGGGGCCGGCTACGCCGAAGGCTACCCGGGCTCGCTCCACCGTCTTTTTATCGGCGGAGAGGCGGACGTTGACGGAGGTGCCTAAGGTGGCGATGTCCATGGCGCTGCGCATGGCGTACTTGATGTAGTGGCCGAAGGTGTTCTCGTAGCTCTCCTTCGGAATGAGGATCGCCGTTTGAATTTCACCCTCCCGGATATCTACCTTGCCGGCCCGGATGTAGAAATCGTGGATGGGCTGGCGGCGGACGCCGTCGGGGCCGGTCAGCTCTACGATGGCGTCGTAAGCGTGGAGGGTGGAGGCGGAGTCGGCGGAGGTGACGCCGTTGCAGGTGTTGCCGCCGATGGTGCCGATGTTCCGAATCTGGGGACCGCCCACCTGGTCCACCGCCTCGCCCAGGACGTTGATGTATTTCTGAATGAGCGGGTCCCGGGTGATGTGGGAAAAGCTGGTGAGGCTGCCGATGCGCAGGGTGCCGTCTTCCTCCAGAGACACGCCCCGGAGCTCGTCAAGGCCCTGGATGGAGATCAGCTCCACGCCGGCCCGCTTCCCCTCCCGCATCTGCACCAGCACGTCGCTGCCGCCGGCGATGATGTGGGCTTCGGGGTGCTGGAGCCGGAGGGCCACGGCGTCGGCCACGCTTTGGGCCTGGTACAATGCCTTCATATCATACATACGTGGTTCCCTCCTTTAATCTTCAATCAGCCCGGCCTCGCGGAACTTCCGGTAGAGGACGTGGGGCGTGATGGGACAGCAGTCGATGGCAACGCCGGTGGCGTTCAGGATGGCGTTGCGGATGGCCGGTGCCGGAGAACAGGCCGGGGGCTCGCCCAGGGCCTTGGTACCGTAGGGAGCGGTGGGCTCCGGGTTCTCCACGAATTCCGCCTGGAGCGTGGGATGGTCCATGAAGGTGGACAGCTTGTAATCCAGCAGGTTGTTGTTCAGGGGCTTGCCGGTCTTTTCGTCGAACTTCAGCTCCTCGGAAAGGCCGTAGCCGATGGCCATGGACATGCCGCCGTGGACCTGGGCTTCCGCCAGGGCGGGATTGATGAGGCGGCCGCAGTCGTGGACATTGACGATGTTCAGCAGCTTCACCTTGCACATGGGGATATCCACCTCCACCTCGGCGAAGGAGCAGCCGAAGGAGTAGGCGTTGGTCTTGATCTGGGCCGTGGTCTCGGCGGTGATGTGCTGGCTGTGCTCCAGGGAGTACAGGCTCTCTGTGGCCAGGTCTCCCAGGGACTTCAGAACGCGGCCGTCAGACTTGCGGACGATCTGGCCGTCCACCAGGTCCAGATTGCTGACCGGCATCCGGGTCTGCTCATGGGCGATGTTCAGGATGCGCTCCCGGAGGGCCAGGGCGGTCTGCATGATGCTGAAGCTGCCCACGTAGGTCTGGCGGGAGGCGTAAGCGCCGGTGCCGAAGGGGGTGACGTCGGTGTCCTGGGTGGAGACCACATGCACATCCTCCAGAGGGATGCCCACGGCATCCGCCACCATCTGGGAGTAGGCGGTGTCGCAGCCCTGGCCGATCTCCGTCTCGCCGGTCTGGAACTGGAGGGAGCCGTCCTGGTTCAGCACCATGCGGCAGGAGGAGGATTCCAGAGAGATGGGCCACACAGCGGTGTTGTACCAGAACATGGCAAGGCCGATTCCTTTACGGACAGGGCCGGTCTGATTCTGATATTCGGCCACCTTGCGCTGGTAGTCAATGGCCTCCATCCCCTTGGTCAAACACTGGTTGAAGGTATCGAAGTAGTTCTCGTTTTTGGAGAAGCCGTCCACGAAACCCACGGGCATCAGATTCTTCTGACGGAATTCCAGTGGGGCCATGCCGATGGCCTTGCAGATATCGTCGATGTGGCTCTCCCCGGCGAACATGGCCTGGGGGATGCCGTAGCCCCGCATGGCGCCGGCGGCGGGGCGGTTGGTGAACACCGTCCAGCAGTCGCACTCCAGGTTGTCGCAGGGATACAGCTGGGGGAAGGCGCCCATGCCCTTGGCGACGACGCCGTGGCCGTGGGAGGCGTAGGCGCCCTGGTTACTGAACGCCTCGAACTTCCGGGCCACCAAGGTGCCGTCAGGCCGGACATAGGAGATGATATGGGTGCGGATGGCGTGACGGACACGGTTGGAGACGAAGGTCTCCTCCCGGGCGCACTCCAGCTTCACCAGCCGGCCGCCCACCATCGTGGAGCACCAGGCGCACAGGGGCTCGTACAAGGCGTCCTGCTTGTTGCCGAAGCCGCCGCCGATGTAGGGCTTGATGAGCCGCACCTTGCCCCAGGGGATGCCCAGCGCCTGGCCCACCACCCGGCGGACGATGTGAGGGATCTGGGTGGAACTGACCACCACCACACGGCCCGCCTCCATGTAGGCAAAGCAGCCGTGGTTTTCGATATGGCAGTGCTGGACGGTGGGGGTGTCATACCAGCCCTCCACGCGGATCAGTCCCGGCTCCTTCCGGGCTTCCTCGTAATTGCCCTTGCGGATGTCGGTGTGCTTCAGCACGTTGCCGGGGAACTCCTCGTGAATCTGGGGGGCGTCCGGCTCCATGGCCTTCTGCACGTCCAGGACGAAGGGCAGCTCCTCATACTCCACCTTCAGCGCCCGGACGGCCTGGGCCGCCGCCACCTCGTCCTCGGCGATGACCACCGCCACCTCGTCGCCGTAGTACCGCACATGGCGGTTCAGCAGCAGCCGGTCCGCCACGTCCTGATGGGCGGGGTCCGTGGACCAGGGGTGGCCCGCCGTAGGGAACGGGAGATCGGGAACATCGAAGCAGGTCAGCACCCGGACCACGCCGGGGATGGTCTCCGCTTCCGCGGTGTCGATGGACTTGACGAAGCCGTGGGCGATGGTGGAATGGCAGATCTTTGCCACCAACGCCTCCCGTCCGCAGAGGTCGTCCATGTATTTGGCGCGGCCGGTGGCCTTTTCGTAGGCGTCCACCCGGATCACGCTTTTTCCGACGCTTTTGCTCATATGGCTGCCCTCCTTGAAATTCAGAAGTTTCGCCCCGGATTGACTTGCGGGGGCGAAAGCGGATATACTAGGATCAATCAGAGATCAGGGGTGTTTTCATGAAGATCGGATGTGTGGTGATGGCCGCCGGCAATGCCCGGCGGTTCGGAGAAAACAAGCTGGCGGCCCAGCTCCAGGGCAGGAGTCTCATTCTGCGGGCGCTGGAGGCGGTCCCGGCGGAGGAATTTGAGAAAGTCGTTGTGGTGACCCAGTACCCGGAGGTCATGCGCCTGGCGGGAGAGTTCCGCTTCGCCGCCGTCCACAACGCCCACCCGGACTGGGGCATCAGCCACACCATCGCCCTGGGGCTGACGGAGCTGCGGGACTGCGGCGGCGTGCTGTTTCTGGTATCCGACCAGCCGCTGCTGCAGAAAGACTCCGTCTCGGCAGTGGTGGAGCTGTGGAAACGCCAGCCGGACAAGATCGCGGCCCTGGGCCATGATGGCGTCCGGGGCAATCCCTGCCTCTTCCCCGCCCGGTTCTTCCCGGAGCTGCTGGAGCTTCAGGAGGACCACGGCGGCAGCACCGTCATCCGGCAGCATGAGGAGGACCTGGTACTGGCGGAGGCCGCCGAAGAGGAGTTAACGGACGTGGATACCCGGTCGGCGCTGGAGGACCTGATCCATGGATGAGCGGGTCTTTGTGTTCGACGCCATCATCCAGAAGGTGCCGGACATCGACGGGGCTTATGTAGAAGTGCCCTTCGACGTGAAAGCCGCCTTCGGCAAGGGCCGGGTAAAGGTTTTGGCCACCTTTGACGGGGTGCCCTACAACGGGAGCCTGGTGCGGATGGGCACGCCCGGGCACATCATCGGCATCCGGAAGGACATCCGGGCAAAGATCGGAAAGCAGCCCGGGGACACGGTCCATGTGACCATCCAGGAACGGGAATAAACGGCGGGGCGGGTGCCCCGCCGTTCCTTTTTATTATTTGCGGGTGTAGGGGGTGTTCTCCAGGGGCAGGCTGGCGCGGAGGCGGCCGTCGTAGCGGTAGTAGGCGTCGGCGATGGCCGGGGCCGTGGGAATGGAGGTGATCTCGCCGATGCCGATGGCGCCGCAGGCCACGTTCAGGCCCTGCTTCTCCACGATGATGGGGGTGATCTCCGGGATCTGGTTGGCCCGGAACAAGCCCAGGGTGCCGTACTTGGCGGTGGGCTTGCAGTCCGTCAGCGGGTAACGCTCCGTCAGGGCGTAGCCCATGGACATGACCACGCCGCCCTCGATCTGTCCCTCGACGGAGGTGGGGTTCACCGCCTTGCCCACGTCGTGGGCCGCCACGATCTGCTGGATCTTACCTTCTTCGTCCAGGATGCAGACCTGGGTGGCGTAGCCGTAGGCGATGTGGCTGACAGGATTGGGCACGTCGGCTCCCAGGGGGTCCGTTTTGCCCAGGTACTCACCGTAGAACTCCTGTCCCTCCATATCTGACAAGGACTTTTCCTTTAGTGTTTCTTTCAAATCCTGGCAGGCACGGCGGCAGGCCTCGCCGGTGAACAGAGTCTGGCGGGAGCCGGAGGTGGTGCCGGAATCCGGGGCACAGTAGGTGTTGGAGCGCTCGTAGACCACATTTTCCCGGGAAATGCCCGTCTGGTCACAGACCATCTGGGTCAGGACGGTGCCCAGGCCCTGGCCGATGCAGGAGGCGCCGGCGAAGATGTGCAGCTTGCCGTCCTTCACAGTTAGCCGCACCCGGCCGGTATCCGGGATGCCCACGCCCACGCCGGCGTTCTTCATGGCGCAGGCCAGGCCCACATACTTGTGACCGTCCACGTAGGGCTTCACCGCCTCCAGCGTCTCCACCAGGCCGGTGGAATCGTCCACGATCTGGCCGTTGGGCAGCTCCTGGCCGGGGCGGATGGCGTTGCGGTAGCGGATCTCCCAGGGGGAGATGCCCACGATGTCCGCCATCTGGTTTAAGAGCGTCTCAATGCAGAAGCAGGTCTGGGTCACGCCGAAGCCCCGGAAGGCGCCGGCAGGGGGATTGTTGGTGTAATAGGCCCAGCCGTCGATCTCGAAGTTCTGGTAGTTGTAGGGGCCGGCGGCGTGGGTACAGGCACGCTCCAGCACCGGGCCGCCCAGGGAGGCGTAAGCTCCGGTATCGGCGATGACCTCCGCCACCACGCCTTGGATGATGCCGTTCTCGTCACAGCCCAAGGCGAACTCCATCTCCATGGGGTGGCGCTTGGGGTGGATCAAAATACTCTCGGCACGGGTCAGCTTCACTTTCACAGGCCGCTTGGTGAGATAGGCGATGAGGGCGGCGTGGTGCTGGACCGTCACGTCCTCCTTGCCGCCGAAGCCGCCGCCCACCAGGCAGTTGCGGACCTTCACCTTCTCGGCGGGCAGGCCCAGCATCCCCATGATCTCGTGCTGGGTATCGTAGGCGCCCTGGTCCGTGGAGAGGACCATCACGCCGTCTTCGTCTGGATATGCCACGGCGCACTCCGGCTCCAGGAAGGCGTGCTCCGTCCAGGGAGTAGAGAACCGCTGGGTCAGGATATGCTTGCTCTTGGCGATGGCCATGGCGGGGTTGCCCCGCTGGATGTGCTTGTGGGCCAACAGGTTGCCCTCCTTGTGGACCAGGGGCGCGTCGGGGAGCATGGCCTCCTGGGGGCTGCGGACCATGGGCAGCTCCTCGTAGTCCACCTTCACAAGGGCTTTGGCCTGGGCCAGGATCTCCGGGGTCTCGGCGGCCACCAGGCAGATAGCGTCGCCTAAGTAGTGGGTGATATCGCCCACGGCGATCATGGTGTCCCAGTCCTTTTTCAGGTGTCCCACCTTATTGCTGCCGGGAATGTCGGCGGCGGTGAACACACCCACCACACCGGGCAGGGCTTTCGCCTCCTCGGTGTGGATAGCCAGGACCCGGGCCCGGGGATATTGAGACCGGACGGCGCTGCCGCAGATCATGCCGTCTAAATAGATGTCGTCAGGGTACTGGCCGGTGCCGGTGACCTTCTCCGCCACGTCCACCCGGGGGACCCGCTGGCCCAGGGACCAGTCCTTGGGGGCCTCAGGGACCTTCCCCGCCCGGAATACCTCCGCCGCCAGCAAAATGGCGTCGATGATCTTCACATAGCCGGTGCAGCGGCAGATATTGGTGCGGATGGCGAAGGCCGCCTCCTCCCGGGTGGGATTCGGATTTTTGTCCAGCAAGCCTTTGGCACACATCACCATGCCGGGGATGCAAAAGCCGCACTGGACAGCGCCGGCGGTACCAAAGGCGTAAGTGTAGACGTCCTTTTCAAAGTCCGTCAGGCCCTCCACGGTGATGATGTTCTTCCCCTCCAGCTTGTCGGTCTGGGGAACGCAGGCCCGGGTGGGCTTGCCGTCGATCAGCACCGTGCAGGTGCCGCAGGCGCCCTCGGAGCAGCCGTCCTTCACGCTGGTCAAATGGAGCTCGTCCCGCAGGTAGCGCAGGAGCTTCTGGTTTTTTTCGACAGTTACGGTCTTGCCGTTCACGGTAAATGCTGCCATGGATGTTCCTCCTCAACTGCCGTGCCCAACCCTGGTCCCACGGTCCAAACTCATGCCTTCCCAGAAAGGTCGACCTTTCCTTTGAGGTCATTATACAATATTTCTGCCGCTGCCGCAACCGGACTTTGTCTGCTTCGTTATACTATTTACAGGATATCGGTGGAAGCTGCCACCCCACTGCCAGCGCACCCCGGCGGACGGTGATGGTAGCCGTGGACTCCAGAATGTGGTTGCTGACACCCAGGGGAAAGTCCGCCGCCAGCGCCGCGTCGGCCAGCGGATACTGGAACCCCACCTCGTCGATGCCCTCCGCCCGGTCCCCCAGGCAGAAGGCGGAGAACAGCCCCCACTCCACCGTCTTTTCGATGGTGAGGGACTCGTTCTCGATGGCGGTCCAGACGAAGTCGTCGTCGTAGAGATACCCCCGTGCCCCCCGGCGGCGGAGGAACAGCAGGGTCTGTAAATTAGCCAGGGTGTGGTCCAGCCGCTTGCCGCCGGTGCCGCCGTAGATGTACACCACGCCGCAGCCCCGGTCCAGAGCCAGCCGCACAGCGGCCAGAGTGTCCGTGTCGTCCTTCTCCACCGGCAGGCGCACCAGGTGCTCCGCCCCGGCGGGGACCTCCATGGAATCGAAATCTCCCAGCAGGATATCCGGCTCCACGCCAGCCTCTTGGCAGGTCAGATAGCCCGCGTCGGCGGCGATCACCAGGTCGCCGGGCGTCGGCCGATCCCGCAGGCCGAAAAAAGTGCCCGCGGCAAAAATGAAACAGCGTTTCATGTCATCACTTCCTCATGTGCCGGTTCACCGGCTGCTTTGTGCCAGTGTACCACACTTTCCGCCGGAGAACAAGCGGCCCCGTGCCGGATACCTCCGGCACGGGGCCCGGGGTCTTACAGGATGTGCTCCTCGCAGAAATTGTCCAGCACCCGATACCCCATCTCTCCCGGCGCCGCCACCGGGAATTTGGCGATGGTCACATGGTCGAAGATGGGGCACATCCGTTTTTCCGGTTCCAGCCGCAGGCACGGCATCTCGTCGGCCCGGCCGTTGTCGGCTCTGTTCCCTTTCATCATCCAATCACCCCCGAAGGAGTATAGGCGAAAACCGTCGATTTTATGCGTATAACAAAAAAGAACCTCGGAACCATTCGTGTGGGCCAATATTTACTCACAGCAAATCGTAGCCTTCCATCTCCCGGGTCCCATACTCTTTCGCAAAAAACCTAAGGAACCTCTGATTTAATCCACACTACCATAAAGGCTCGGGATGTGGGATAA
>CAMCDX010000076.1 GCA_945873695.1 uncultured Clostridia bacterium
CCCTGCAAAATGCAACCCAGTTGCTTTAAGCAGTGGTTTTTCGACAAGCTGAGAACGCTCCCGTTTGGGAGCGTTCTTTCGTTTACAGGTCCACCACCGTGACCTCATGGCCGGCGCGGGGGAGAAATTTGCGGAGGACATCTGATGTTTTCAGCTTCAGACTGCTGGTGCAGATGCAGGGGTGGCAGCTGAGGTACTCCGCTTCATAGACCTCCCGCTCCATCAGCAGTCGGACCCGGTGCTCGGTGTCGTTCATCAGCCCTAAGATGGTGGCGGAGCCGGGAGTACAGCGGAGCAGCTCCCACAGGGCCTCCTCCGGGGCGAAGGACAGCCGCGCGGAGCCGATCTGGTGGCTCAGGTCCTTGGTGTGGAAGGGCTTGTCCGGCCCCATGCACAGCAGGTAAAAGTCGGTCTTCTGCCGGTTGCAGAGGAACAGGTTCTTGCAGATGGGCACCCCCAGCACCTGGCTGACGGCGGCGCATTTCTCCATGTTGTCGGCGGGGTCACTGGAGACCCGGTCATAGTCGATGCCCAATTCCTCCAGAATACCGAAGGCGGCCTCCTCCTGGGGCAGCAGGTCCCAAGAGGGCCGGGTATTATGAAACAGAGGGGATATTTCCATGATTTATTTCTCCTTCAGCAGCTTCTCACCGGCCCGGTAGATATCGCCGGCGCCCACAGTCAGAACCAGGTCCCCGGACCGGACGATCTGCCGCAGCTGGTCCGCCACCTTGTCCAGAGTGGAGCAGTAGACGGAACCGGGGATATTCCGGCACAGGTCCGAAGAGGAAATGCCAAGGGTATTCTGCTCCCGGGCGGCGTAGATCTCCGCCAGGACCGCCACGTCAGCCAGCTTCAGTTCCTCCACAAAGCGGTCGAACAGGGCGGCGGTACGGGTGTAGGTGTGGGGCTGGAAGGCCACGATCACCCGCTTGTAATCCAGCTCCCGGGCGGTGGTCAGCAGGGCGTGGAGCTCGTCGGGGTGGTGGGCGTAGTCATCGTAGACCTCCGCGCCGTGGTAAGTGCCTTTATGCTCAAACCGGCGGCCGGCACCGGCGAAGGCGGCCAGGCCTTCCTCCACGGCTTTGCCGGGCAGACCCAGCGCATAAGCGGCGGAGGCGGCGGCCAGGGCGTTGAGAATATTGTGGTGGCCGTAGACCTGGAGGGTGACGTGGGCGTATTTCTCACCGCGAATCACCACATCGAAGGTGGGGCGGCCATCGGTCTCGCCCAGATTGGCGGCGGTGCAGTCGGCGGGGTGGTCCAGACCAAAGGTGAACACCGGGTGGGCAAGGCCCGCCACGGAGTCCAAGGCGCCCTGGTTGTCGGCGTTGACGATGACGGAGCCCTTGGGGGGTACCAGCTCAGCGAACCGGTGGAAGGAGTGCTCGATGTCGTGCAGGTCCTTGAAGAAGTCCAGGTGGTCGGCTTCCACGTTCAAAATCACCGCCACCGTGGGGGAGAAGCTCAAAAAGCTGTTGCAGTATTCGCAGGACTCCAGGATGATGGTGTCGCCATGGCCCACCCGGTAGCCGGCGTGGAGCAGGGGCAGGGTGCCGCCGATCATGACGGTGGGGTCGGCTTCGGCGGCCATGAAGATGTGGGTGCACATGGAAGTTGTGGTGGTCTTACCGTGGGTGCCGGAGACGCACAGAGCGTTGGGGTAGCGCTGCATGATGGCGCCCCAGGCCTGGGCCCGCTCGTAGACGGGGATGCCCCGTGCCACGGCGCCGGCGATCTCGGGATTGCTGTCGTGGACGGCGGCGGTGCGGACCACAAAGTCGCAGTCTCCCAGGTTCTCCGCGTTGTGGCCGATGGCCACGGGGATGCCCAGGGACCGCAGGTGCTTCACCGTGTCGCTCTCCGTCATGTCGGAGCCCTGGACTGTCAGGCCCATACCCCGCAGTACCTCTGCCAGGGGACACATGGACACGCCGCCGACGCCCACCAGGTGGACCCGTTTGCCGGGCACGATATAGTCACGGATGGGATTGGGATTGTTCATCATGGAAACGGTCTTCCTTTCAAAAACGCCTGCCGGTTGCACTGGCGAAAAAAGCGTTGTATAATCATAAGCACTTCATTATAGTATAAGAAAATCAGAAATGCAACAAAAAGGCGGGGAAAACTGTGGCAGAAATACCGGAATATGTGAAGAATGTGCTGGACACGCTGGCGGCGGCGGGCCATGAGGCCTGGTGCGTGGGCGGCTGCGTTCGGGATACGCTGCTGGGCCGGACGCCGGAGGACTGGGACGTGACCACCTCCGCCCGGCCGGAGGAGACCATGGCGCTGTTCGGCAGTCATGCTTTCCCCACGGGATTGCGGCACGGCACCGTCACCGTTCGGAGGAACCACCGAAGCGTGGAGGTCACCACCTACCGGGTGGACGGCGCTTACCACGACCACCGGCGGCCGGATTCCGTCACCTTTACCCGCTCCCTGGGGGAGGACCTGCGGCGGCGGGACTTCACCGTCAACGCCATGGCCCTGGGCCGGGACGGTACCATTCAAGACCCTTTCGGTGGCCGGGAAGATCTGAGAAACGGTGTCCTCCGCTGCGTAGGGGAACCGGGGCGGAGATTCGACGAGGACGCCCTCCGTATCCTCCGAGGTCTGCGGTTCGCGGCGGTGCTGGGCTTTAAAATTGAACCCGGGACAGCGGCGGCCATTCGCCGGGACCGGGAATTACTGCGGGACATCGCCGCCGAGCGCGTTCGGGTGGAGTTGATGAAGCTGCTGTGCGGGCAGAGCGCGGCAGAGGTGCTGCGCCGGTTCCCGGAGGTCATCGGCGTGTTCTGGCCGGAGGTGCTGCCCATGGTGGGCTTCGACCAGAAAAATCACCACCACTGCTACGATGTGTGGGAGCACAGCCTCCACGCTCTGGAGGCGATCCCTCCCGAGCCGGAGCTGCGGTGCGCCGCCCTGCTCCACGACGTGGGGAAACCCGCCACCTTCACCGCGGACGCTGCGGGAGTGGGGCATTTCTACGGCCACGGCGCCGTCAGCGAAACCCTGGCCGACGGGATGCTGCGGCGGCTGAAATGCTCCACCGAGTTCCGGGAGGCGGTGGTGCGGCTGGTGGCTTGGCATGACCGGGACATCCCCCGGACGGAAAAGGCCATCCGCCGGGCCTTGGGGAAGCTGGGGGAGCGGGACCTGCGTCGGCTTATCCTGCTGAAGCGGGCGGACAATCTGGCCCAGGCGCCGGAGTTCCGGGACCGCCAAAAGGAACTGGACAAGGGCGAGGCTATTTTGGACCGATTGATGGCGGAGGACGCTTGCTTTTCTTTGAAACAGCTGGCTGTCAATGGAAAAGACCTGACAGAACTGGGCCTCTCCGGCCCGGCTGTGGGCCGGGCCCTGAAGGTGCTGCTGGACGCGGTGGTGGACGGAGAGCTGCCCAACCAGCGGGAGACGCTGCTGTCATATGTGTCACCATTTGTAACAGAATTGTAGTGGATGAAAAAAGCCGCCGCTGTATACTGAAGCCAGTTGAAAAGAGAGGTGGCTTTTATGAAGAAATGGATGGGCGCGGCGCTGGCGCTGTGCCTGCTGCTGACATCCTGCGGCGGAGATCGGCCGCAGGCGAAGGAACCCTCGGGCCAGGTGACAGAGCCGCAGGCGGAAGAACCGACCATCCTTGCCGGGGATGATTGGCGGGAGGCCTACAAGACTTTCCTGAAAGACCTGTGCGGGGAAGAGGCGGCGGTGCGGAGTATCGACCGCCCGGACTATGATCCCAATGCCTATCCAAATGAGATTGGAAACCAAAGTAATGAGTATGTGCTCTATGATATCGATAAGGACAGCGTGCCGGAGCTGCTGATTCGGTTTGGGAAGGCTGAGGCTGCCTATCACACGAAGGTCTACACTTGTCGGGACGGAGAAGCGGTCCTGGTTGGGGAATTTCCTTCCAGCCATGCCAGTCTCTATTCCTGGCCGGGAGAGAACGCCGTGGCTTATAATTGGAGCCACATGGGCGGGCATTTTGTGGATAAGATCAGCCTTGTGGACGGCGTGTTGGTACAGGAGAATGTATTTGAGGAGACCTGGACAGACCCGGATACGGATTTCACAGATATGGCGGACATCGTTCCTGGCAGCCTGTATCTCCGGGGAGCCAGGACCACCCTGGGACTGACCTTTTTGGAGGAGTTCGACTCTAAAGCGGACAGGCCTTTGACACTGCCCGTCGATGACTACGGCCGGGAGCGGACACGGCAGGAGCCGGATCCGGCCCGGGACATGGCGGCCAGGGAGGCCATCGCGGCGGTTCTGGAGGATGGCGCCGAACTTCTCGGCGTCTCTGCGGATGGTTTCGGCGGTGACACCGGCGCCATGACCCTGGAACAGTACCTGGCCCCCGGCGGTGTGGACCGCTACGCGGAAGTGCCGCAGCGGTTGGAGAAATTGACCTGGCTGGATGTGAACGGCGACGGGCAGACGGAGTGCGTGCTGTCTCTGTTGGACGCCGAGAACTGGCCAGACCAGATGGTTGTTTTAAGCGAACAGGGGGGAACCGTTTACGCTTACTGCCTAAATTATCAAGGCGGCTATTCCCTGGACGCGGAAGGCGTGTTCTGGCGGAAGGCGTACGGCGGAGACTCTTTTGCCATCTCTTTTGAAAAAAAGCAGTGCTATACCTACACAGTGGCCCGAAGTGAGACGACGCCCGAAGTTGCCTGGGAGATCCATTAAATAGAATAAGGCCGGAGGCATCAGCCTCCGGCCTTCAGGCTGTCGAAAAAGTCCGACGGACTTTTTCGACGCCTTCACAATACCTCGATTTTCTGGCCGCTCTGCTGCCCGAAAATCTGCCGCTGCGCGGCGCAAACGCCTGCTGGCGCAGGCTTTTTGCAGGCATTTGATTCCACACGAAGGGGCTCCCGCCCCCTCGTACTCCCCCTGCAAAATGCAACCCAGTTGCTTTAAGCAGTGGTTTTTCGACAAGCTGAAGGCCGGAGGCATCAGCCTCCGGCCTTGATGTTTATACGATGTCCAGCAGTTGCCGGAGATCAGTGATCTCGTAATCGATGGTGATGTCTCCCTGCCGGGCCTTGCCGTGAGGGTTGAACCAGCAGCAGGGGAGCCCCGCGTTGTTGGCACCCCGGATATCCGTTGCCAGGGAGTCGCCGATGACCAGGCAGTTTTCCGCACCGGCGCCGGGGATGCGGGCCAGGGCGTAGTCGAAATAGGCCTTGTCCGGCTTGGCGGCACCGGCGTCCTCGGAGATGAAGGCGTCGGTGATGAGTTCCGCCAGCACGCTGCGTTCCAGCCGGCTCCGCTGGACCGAGGCCACCGCGTTGGTGACGATGTACAGCTTGTGTCCCCGGCGGACCAGCTCCCGGCACACCGCCTCGGCGTGGGGCAGGGGGACGTTGCAGCGCCCCAGTGCCTTCAGGTAGTCCCGGTTGGCCCGGGTGGCGTCCCGGTCCAGGCCCAGGGCCCGGAAAAAGCGGACATACCGCTCCAATGTCACGAAGTCCTTGGAGACCTCCCGCCGGTCAAAAGCGCTCCACAGCTCCTGGTTGATCCGGTGATACAGGTCCCGGGTCTCCTGTGTGTCAGGCACCTGGTGGAGTCGGCACATGATGGAGAAGGCTTGGTCATCCGCCTTGGGAAAGTCGAACAGCGTGTCGTCCGCGTCGAACAGCAGGTGGGAGTATTTCATAAGGCGTTCCTCACGATATACAATATAAAAGAATGATTTATTCTACCACGGCCACTGCTAAAAGGCAATCACCCATCCTGCTCTACGGCATACCATAAAGCGAGGGGGGAATGCCGGATGAACAAGACCTTTGGCGTCATCGGAGGAGACCAGCGGCAGGCGGAGCTGGCCCGGCTGCTGGCGGAGGACGGCCGCACCGTTCGTACTTATGGCCTGGGGACCTGGAGAAGCGGAGGGGAGACCTCTCTGGACCGGGCCGCCGCCGTGGATATCGTCATCCTGCCGCTGCCGCTGTGCCGGGGCGACGGGGTGCTGAACTGCGAGGAGGGGCCGGTGCCCACCATGGACCTGTTCCGCCGTCTGCGGCCGGAACAGCGGGTCCTGGCCGGACAGGTGAAGGCCGCCCAGCGCCGGGAGGCGGAGGCCTGCGGCATCGTCCTGGAGGACTACTTCCTCCGGGAGGAGCTGACGGTGGCCAATGCCGCCGCCACAGCGGAGGCTGCCGTCCAGGTGGCGATGGAAAACCTGGATCGGACTCTGCTGGGGATGAACTGCCTGGTGGTAGGCTTTGGCCGCATCGGAAAGCTGCTGAGCCACCGGCTCCACGGCTTGGGGGCCCGGGTGACCGCCACCGCCCGAAAGCCCGGAGACCTGGCCTGGATCAGGGCCTACGGCTGGCGGGCCCTGGAGACCGGGGCGCTGTCCGGCCGGCTGTTTTCCTTTGACGCTGTGTTCAACACGGTCCCCTCCTCCGTCCTGGACCGGCCACTGCTGGAACAGCTGCCGCCGGGGTGTCTTTGCGTGGACCTGGCCTCCGTCCAGGGCATCGACGCCGCCGCGGCGGAGGAGCTGGGTCTGCCCCACGTATGGGCCCGGTCCCTGCCGGGACGGCTGGTGCCCCGGACCGCGGCGGCGGTGATCCGGGACGCGGTGGATCACATTCTGGAAGAACGAGGTGACCCTGCGTGAGAAAAGAACGGGTGGGATTCGCGGTATGCGGGTCCTTCTGTACCCATGAAAAGGTGCTGCGGGCACTGGAGGAAGTGACGAAGCTCTATGAGACGGTGATCCCCATCGTGTCGGAGATCTCCGCCTTCACAGACACCCGATTTGGTACATCGGAAGACTTGATGGACCGGCTGGAGGAACTGACCGGCCGGGAAGTGCTGTGCGACATCCCCTCGGTGGAGCCCATCGGACCCAAGGCGCTGCTGGATGTACTGGTCATCGCGCCGGCCACCGGCAACACCATCGCCAAGCTGGCCGCCGGCATCACGGACACCGCCGTGACCATGGCCGCCAAGGCCCACCTGCGGAACGGGCGGCCTGTGGTCATCGCCATGGCCAGCAACGACGGCCTGGCGGCGGGGGCAAAGAATATCGGCGAGTTGCTGGTACGGAAGAACTACTACTTTGTACCCTTCGGCCAGGACTCAGCGGTGATGAAGCCCTGTTCCCTGGTGGCGGACTTCACGAAAATTCCGGAGACGGTGGACGCCGCCCTCCGGGGAGAACAGCTGCAGCCCATTCTGCTGCGGTGACTGGAGGCGGGAGCGGCGGCTCCCGCTTTCTTTTTTAAAAAACTATGGTATAATACATACATATCAACGATGAAAAGGCGGAAATACAATGTCTCTGATGACCAAATGGGCTCTGGCGGAGTCGTTCAAACGGCTGCTGTCTCAGAGAAGCATGGATAAGATCACGGTGAAGGATATCGTGGAGGAGTGCGGCGTGAACCGCCAGACTTTCTATTACCACTTTCATGATATCTACGCTCTGCTGGAGTGGGTCTTCCAGGACACGGCGGACCGCCTCCTCCAGGAGACCAGGGACTACGGAGACTGGACCGCCGGCGTGGGTACCTTGCTGGAACATCTGCGGCAGGATAAGACGCTGATCCTGAACGCCTACCACTCTGTGAGCCACGATGTGGTGGACCGGTATCTGAAGCGGCTGCTGCGGCCCTATGTGATGCAAACGGTCCGGGCCCAGGGGGCTCTGCTGGAGCAGTCTCCCCGGGAGGAGGACGTGGAATTCGTCACAGACTTCTATACCCTGACGGCCACCGGCATGATCGAGGAGTGGATCGGCCAGCAGATGAAGATGGAGGGAATGGAGAAACGGCTCCGCAAATTCTACACCGCCATGCACGGCAGCGTCTGCTTCATGCTGGGGAACCTGGCGGAAAGCAAAGATTGACTGACAAGCACCCGCGTCCTGCTGGGCACAGGTGCTTGCATGCTTCTTGCGGTTGACATAATAGCTGAATAGGTGAAAATGACGAAAGACAATATAAAAACAAATAAAAATAATAAGTTGTGCTAATGATAAAATGATTGACTATTAGCGAAAACAGGCTGAAAATTCCTGGTTTTGGTAAAAACGAAAAGAGGAGAAGAAAAAATCCACAAAGCGGGAAAAAGAGGGTTGACTTTTGACGAATGGTTTGATATCCTAACAAAGCTGTCGGGCACGAGAGCTGAGCGCGAGAAACGCTTGAACAGAAAAAATCTGAAGAAAAGTGTTGACAAAGCTCCGCGTTTGTGCTAAATTAGATAGCACCGCCGGATGACGGCGTGTACCTTGTAAATTAAACAACGTAACGAAAAGAAAGCA
>CAMCDX010000077.1 GCA_945873695.1 uncultured Clostridia bacterium
CCCCTGCAAAACGCAACCCAGTTGCTTTAAGCAAAGGTTTTTCGACAAGCGGAAAGCCGGCCCCAATGGGGCCGGCTTTTTTAGTCCTTATTGCAAAGCGGCGGACCGCCGGCCCAGCATGCAGGAGGCGGCGATCTGGAGCAGCGCCGAGGCTGCGGCCAGGTAGAACACATACTGTACGCCCGCCCCGTCCCAGATGAGTCCCATGATGGGAGAGGCGATGATGGCCATGATGTGGTCCACTCCCAGGCCCACGGACAGGGTCCGGGTGACCTCGCTGGGGTCCCGGGCGATGGAGCGCATCATGAAGGCGTGGACCATGTTGAACTGCTCAAACAGCATGCACAGCACATAGGCCCCGTAGACCACCCAGGTCTGCCAGCCGGAGCCGAAGCGGCCCGCCGCCAGCTGCCCGGCCAGGGCGCCCATGGCGCAGAAGGTGACGATGATATACCCCGCCTCCATCCACAGCATCCGCCGGACTCCCAGCCGGTCCAGCAGCCGGCCCAGCACCGGCGCCACCACCATGCCCACCAGATACACCACGATGGTCAGCAGCGCCGCCACATCCGCTCCCTGCCGCAGCAGCTCGATGATGACCCAGGGGGCGAACACGATGCGGATGCGCTTCTGGCAGCCGTAGGCCAGGGTCACCATGTAATAGGGCATGTATTCCCGGCGGAACAGCAGCTTGTGGTTGGTGACCGGGGTCTTGGTCTGGGGCATGCAGCCGTCCAGCCGGAACAGCAGCGCCGCCGCCAGCACCGCCGCCCCGGCGGCAATGGCGAAGGGCAGGATGACCCGGCTCCGGAAGGTGAAAAAGCCGGTCCGGAAGCCCACGAAGATCACGCAGGAGGTGACCATGCTGGCCATGGTGGTGATGCCCTTGAATTTCCCCAGAGCGGTGCCCACCTTGCCGTCCCGGGCCAGGTCCATGGAGATGGAGTCGCTCAGCGGCATGAACAGGTGGTCTCCCAGGGAGTGGAAAAACAAGAACACCAGCATGACGCCGTAGCTGGGGGAGAGGAAGCCCATGACGGTGAGGCCCACCAGCAGCAGTCCCTGGGCCAGGATGGCCAGCCGGACGTTGCCCAAAAAGCCCAGGGCCGCCACCAGCACCATGCACAGGATGCCCGGGCTCTCCCGGGGCACCTCGATGAAGCCCCGCTGGGCGGAGGTGACGGCGTAGACCTCCTTGAAGTAATTGGAGAAGATCCTGCCGCTCATGCCGTTGATGACGGCCACGCAGATCAGCACCAGGGCGAACAGCCGGACGGCCCGCACCCTTGCCTGGGATGGATTCGACATGGTTTCTCGCCTCGTTCCGTGGATTTTTTGACACAGCCGGGATATTATACCACACCCCCGACCGGGAGGGCAAGCCTGTGCGTCCGCTGGCCCTGGCTGCCGGCACGCTCACGGCGGCTCTCGCCCCGGCCGTCATTCTGACTGAGGTCGTTCCTCTGCTGTTTCTTTTTCAAAAAGCTTTTTTTCTTTTTTTGTTTCTTTTTCTGTGTCTTTGCCTGTGTCTTTGCCTGTGTCCTTTCCTGTCTCTTTGACTTTACCTGTCTCTTTCCCTATATCCGTAAAATCCGGTAAAATTTTATCCCCGTGCTCTGTCCCGTGCAACTTTCCCCGCCGGGGGCCCTCTTGATAGAGACATCTGAGAAATCAAAAAGAAACGGAGGGCTTTTCATGAAAGGCAAACGCAGCAGCATGCTCCTGTACTTCGACAACTTTCACCGGGTGGCCAGCCTGCCGGATGAGCAGCTGGGCATTCTGTTCCGGGCGCTGATGGAGTGCGGCGAGCTGGAGTCCAGCGGCCAGGACGGCATCACCGGCTTTGAGGAGCGCTACCCCGGCATGAGCGAGAAAACACAGATGGCCTTCTCCTTCATGGCGGACACCATCCGCAGGGACGCGGCGGCCTACGCGGAGAAGTGCGCCAACTACCGCTCCGCCGCCCAGCGCCGTTGGGAGCAGCAGCGGGAGGAAGGGTCCCCGGAGGCGGACCGTCCCCCGGCGGACAAGCTGGAGCTTCTGGTCCGCCGCAATGAGGAGCGGCGCAAAAAAACAGAGCGGCCCGACTGGGCCGCCCTGTGAGGGGACAATTGTTTTATTCCGCCTTGGGGTCCTCGGTGTCGAACACCGTCTTGGCGCTGGCCGCCAGGCCCGCCAGACCCTGCAGCTCGCTGGGAATGATGATCTTGGTGGCCTTGCCGTCCGCCACCTTCTGCATGGCCTCCAGGGCCTTCAGCTTCACCACCTGGTCGTTGGGGGCGGACTCGTTCAGCAGCTTCAGGGAGTCGGCCAGGGCCTGCTGCACCTTCATGATGGCCTGGGCCTCGGCCTCGGCGGCCATGATGCGGGCCTCCTTTTCGCCCTCGGCCTTCAGAATGGCGGCCTGCTTCTCGGCGTCGGCCCGCAGGATGGCGGACTGCTTCTCGCCCTCGGCCACCAGGATCTGGGACTGCTTGGTGCCCTCCGCCTGGAGGATGGACTCCCGGCGCTCCCGCTCCGCCTTCATCTGCTTCTCCATGGCGTTCTGGATCTCCTTGGGCGGGATGATGTTCTTCAGCTCCACCCGGTTGACCTTGATGCCCCAGGGGTCCGTGGCCTCGTCCAGGATGGCCCGCATCCGGGAGTTGATGATGTCACGGCTGGTGAGGGACTGGTCCAGCTCCATGTCGCCGATGATGTTTCGGAGCGTGGTGGCCGTCAGGTTCTCGATGGCGTTCATGGGGTGCTCCACGCCGTAGGTGTACAGCTTGGGGTCCGTGATCTGGAAATAGATGACGGTGTCGATCTGCATGGTAACGTTGTCCTTGGTGATGACGGGCTGGGGGGCGAAGTCCGCCACCTGCTCCTTCAACGAGACCTTTTTTGCCACCCGCATGATGAAGGGAACTTTGAAATGCAGGCCCACGTTCCAGACGGAGTAGAACGCGCCCAGGCGCTCCACCACATAGGCCCGGGACTGCTGGACGATATGGATGTTGCTGATGAGCACCACCAGCACCAAAATCACCAGCACAGCAGGAACGATCCAGCCAAAACTCATGACACTACCTCCACTTTTTCTTCGATTTTTTTCACAAAGAGCTTGACGCCCTCCATGCGCAGAATTTCCACCACAGTCCCGGCGGGGATGACGCTGCCGTCGGCGCTGCGGGCCGTCCAGGTCTTGCCGTCCACATAGACGGCGCCGGTGGAGTTCTCATTGTCGATGGTCTCCGTGACCTTGCCGGAATCCCCCAGCACCCGGTCCAGGTTGGTGGGAACGGCCTTGCCCGCCGTATAGCGCCGCACCAGAGGCCGGGTGGCCGCCAGGGCCGCCGCGGACACCACCACGAACAGCGCCACCTGCAGGCCCAGTCCCGCGCCCAGCAGCGCTCCGATCAGGGCCGCGGCCGCGCCGGCCACGAACCAGATGGACACCAGGCCGGCGGTGAGGGCCTCCACGATGCCGAAGACCACCGCCGCTCCCAGCCAGAGCCAAATCATCAGATCCATAGTTCCTCCTATCCGCAAGGTTGATACCGTTGGCCTTATCATAGCATACCCAGGCCGGGAAATGCATTTCATTTTGGTTACAAAGCGGCTTTTCAAACACTCGTTGCGTATCCCCGCTTTTTCTGATATACTGTTTTCGGAAAATCAACAGATCACAAAGGAGGTAGGTGCCATGACCCTGACCGTCCCCTGTCTGTTTGGCCTGGAGTCCCTGGTGGCGGACGAGATGAAGCGCCTGCAATTGAAGAACGTCCGGGCGGAAAACGGCCGGGTCCACTGCGACGGGACCCTGGCGGACATCGCCCGCCTGAATATCAACCTGCGCTGCGGCGCCCGGGTGCTGATGGAGCTGGGCAGCTTCCCCGCCAGGGACTTTGAGGCCCTGTTCCAGGGGGTGCTGGCCCTGCCCTGGGAGGACTATATCCCCAGGGACGGTGAGTTCCCTGTCAAGGGCTACTCCCTGAACTCCACCCTCCACTCCGTTCCCGCCTGCCAGGCCATCGTGAAGAAGGCGGCGGCCAAGCGGCTGGGCGGCGCCTACGGCTGCGAGACATTGCCGGAGACGGGGAGCCGCTACCAGATCCAGTTCGCCATCATCAAGGACGTGGCAACCCTGTACCTGGACACCTCCGGCGAGGGCCTTTACAAGCGGGGCTACCGGGCCCGGAACATGGGCGCCCCCCTGAAGGAGACCCTGGCCGCCGCCCTGGTGACCCTCTCCCGCTACCGGGGGAAGGACCCCTTCTGCGACCCCTTCTGCGGCAGCGGCACCATCCCCATCGAGGCCGCCCTCATCGCCAAGAACCGGGCCCCGGGCCTGGACCGGAGCTTCTCCGCCCAGAAGTGGAAGAACATGGACTCCAAGCTGTGGCTGGAGGCCGCGGACGAGGCCATGGACAAGGAGTTCCACGGCACCTACGACATCTGGGGCGGCGACATTGACCCAGCGGCCATCGAGCTGGCACGCCACAACGCGGAGCTGGCCGGGGTGGAGGACTGTATCCGCTTCGAGGTGGCGGACGCCGGGAAATTCCACCGGGACAGCGAGTACGGCCAGCTGGTGACCAACCCGCCCTACGGCGAGCGGCTTCTGGAGAAGAAGGAGGCCGAGGAGCTGTACCGCTCCTTCGGCGCGGCCATGCGGACCATGCCCCCCAAGTGGCGCATCCTGGCGCTCTCCTCCCACACGGAATTTGAGCGCTGCTTCGGCCGCCCGGCGGACAAGAAGCGGAAGCTGTACAACGGCATGTTAAAGTGTGACGTGTTCCAGTACGGGCGGTGAGCCGGAATGGAGTATGATGTCAAGGGATGGCACGCTTTCCGCTTCATTCTGACGCCGGAGGAGTTGGCCCGTGTTCTGGAGCCCTTTCATCTGGTGGTGGACAACGCCCACGTCCCCGCGGGCTACCGGGAGACGCCGAAAGCGGAGCTTCTGGAGCCTTACCGGCAGCTCTATGCCAAGCTGGCCCGGGGGGAGCAGCTGACCCGGCAGGGGGACTGGCCCCTGTTCCGGCACACCGGCCTGACCACGGATCTCTCCCGCTGCCCCTATGGCAGGGCGCACCTGTATGAGGGCAAATAGTTCCTCAGCGCCGTATTTGACACCCCCTGCGTCCATCTGGCCCCGTTTACCCTGTCGGTTTCCCCCGAGGACCATACGGTGAACCTGCGTGGCTCCTATCTGCAATCCCCGCAAAATACGGTGGGCCTGGAGGCGTCTTTTCCCCGGCAGTTCTCTCCCGCAGGCAGGGGCTTCCGCCCCACGGAGGGCCTGCCCGGCCACAGGGACTTCCTGCTTCTGAAAGAGCGGGTGGGCGCTGTCTCCCGCGGCCTGCGGTTCGATCTGCTGGGCCACACCTACCGTCCGGCGGTAAAGATCAGCGACGATGCCCAGACGGACTTCCCCCGGTTTTATGCCGTCGCCCAATTTTCTGACAAATGAGGTGCCGACTATGCGCCATATCTTCATCATCAACCCCAAAGCTGGCAAACGGGACCAGACCTCCCGCATCTACGAGATGGCGGACCGCCTGCGCCAGCGCCACGGTCTGGCGTGCGCCTGTATGCTGACAGACCGCCCCGGCGGGGCCCAGGACATGGCCCGGAAGCTGGCGGAGACCGGCGAGGAGCTGCGGTTTTACGCCTGCGGCGGCGACGGCACCATCAGCGAGGTGGCGGGCGGCATCGCCGGCTTTCCCAACGCCGCCATGACCGCCATCCCCACCGGCACCGGCAACGACTTTCTGAAAAACTTCGGCCCTGACGCCGCCAAATTCACCGACGCGGAAAACTTGTGGGACGGCGATGTGTTCCCCCTGGACCTGATCGCCTGCAACGGCCGCCTGTGCCTCACCATCGCCTGCAACGGCATCGACGCCCGGGTGGCGGACAGCGTCCACCAGTACAGCGGCTCCCCTCTGCTCAACGGCCGGGGCAGCTATCTGGCCTCCGTGGCGGTGAACTTTCTGTTCCGCCCCATCGGCCGCCGCTGGCGGGTCTGGCTGGACGGTCAGGTGATCGAGGACGACTTCGCCCTGGTGTCCATGTGCAACGGCCGCTACTACGGCGGCGGCTCCATGCCGGTGCCGGAGGCCCGGATGGACGACGGCGTGCTCCACACCATCCTCCTCCGGAACGTCAGCAAGGCCACCTTCGCCCGTCTCTTCGGCGCCTACTCCGCCGGGAAGCACCGGGAGCTGCCCGCCGACCTGATCCGGGTCTCCACCGCCCGGGAGGTCCGCATCCAGGCGGAGGAGAACATCGTCACCTGCCTGGACGGCGAGTGCTTCCGAAGCCGGGAGGTGGTCATGACCCTGTCGGACAAGCGTTTGCATTTCTTCGGTCCCCGGGGCTGCGATCCCAACGCCACCGCCCGCCCTGAAACACTCCCTTCTCCTTCTGTTCCAACGTGTTGAAGGTCCTTGGAGGGAACATTTACAAATTCTTCATAACTTTTCCGAAAATTCCCCTTTACAAACCGGGGGGAGTGTACTATGATAACAGCGTTAGCACTCGTGAGAGTTGAGTGCTAACGCTGAATTTGTTTTTTCAAATTTTTATATCTATAAGGAGGAACCCCAAATGAAACTCACCCCGCTTGCAGACCGTGTCATCCTGAAGATGGTGGAGGCCGAAGAGACCACCAAGGGCGGCATCATCCTCACCGGCAGCGCCAAGGAGAAGCCCTCCGTGGCTGAAGTCATCTCCGTGGGCCCCGGCGGCATGGTGGACGGCAAGGAAGTCACCATGACCGTGAAGGTGGGCGACAAGGTCATCACCAGCCAGTACGCCGGCACCAAGGTCAACCTGGAGGACGTGGAATATGTCGTCGTCCGCCAGAACGACATTCTGGCAATTGTGGAGTAATTCGAAGGGGAGCAGGCTCCCCCTCGACCTCCCCCTCACCAGTGAAGCGTTCTTCACTGGTGTGTGCGCCCCAATGGCGCACGGGTCGGGGAATTTTCGCCACGCACATGTCGCGGCGAAAATAATTTAATTTTCTTCTTTCGCCTCCGGCGAAAGAACTGGGAAAACCAAAGGTTTTCCCTAGTCCCTTTCCTTTTTTCATTTTGTAAATCTTTAGCTCTATATGGAGGTTGTTTATTATGGCTAAACTCATTAAGCGCGGCGACGATGCCCGCAAGGCTCTGGAAGCCGGTGTCAATGCTCTGGCCGATACCGTCAAGGTCACCCTGGGTCCCAAGGGCCGCAACGTGGTCCTGGACAAGAAGTACGGCTCTCCCCTCATCACCAACGACGGCGTCACCATCGCCAAGGAAGTGGAGCTGGACGATCCCTTTGAGAACATGGGCGCCCAGCTGGTGAAGGAAGTCTCCACCAAGACCAACGACGTGGCCGGCGACGGCACCACCACCGCCACCCTGCTGGCCCAGGCCATGATCCGGGAGGGTCTGAAGAACCTGGCCGCCGGCGCCAACCCCATCGTCATGAAGAAGGGTATGTCCAAGGCTGTCGAGGCTGCTGTGGCTGAGGTCAAGAAGCAGGCCAAGACCGTGGACGGCACCAAGGACATCGCCCGCGTGGGCGCCGTCAGCTCCGGCGACGAGTTCATCGGCAACCTGATCGCCGAGGCCATGGAGAAGGTCTCCGCCGACGGCGTCATCACCATCGAGGAGTCCAAGACCGCCGAGACCTATTCCGAGGTTGTCGAGGGCATGCAGTTCGACCGTGGCTATATCACTCCCTACATGGTCACCGACACTGAGAAGATGGAGGCTGTCATCGACGACGCCTATATCCTGATCACCGATAAGAAGATCTCCGTCATCGCCGACATCCTGCCCATCCTGGAGCAGCTGGTCCAGTCCGGTAAGAAGCTGGTCATCGTGGCCGAGGATGTGGAGGGCGAGGCCCTGAACACCCTGATCGTCAACCGCCTGCGGGGCACTCTGAACGTGGTCTGCGTGAAGGCCCCCGGCTTCGGCGACCGCCGCAAGGAGATGCTGCAGGATATCGCCACCCTGACCGGCGGCACCGTCATCAGCGAGGAGGTCGGTCTGGAGCTGAAGAGCGCCGACATTTCCATGCTGGGCCGTGCCCGTCAGGTGAAGGTCACCAAGGAGAACACCACCATCGTG
>CAMCDX010000078.1 GCA_945873695.1 uncultured Clostridia bacterium
TGCTGGGCGACTACGTCCGGGACAAGGACGCCGTCACCGCCTCCCTGCTGCTGACGGAGATGGCCGCCTGGTATGCCGCCCAGGGACAGACACTGGCCGACGCCCTGGACGCCCTGTATGAGAAGTACGGCTATTACGCCGAGCACACCTACAACCTGGTGATGCCCGGTCTGGACGGCCTGCGGGACATGGCCAACCTGATGAAGTCCCTGCGGGAAAATCCCCCCGCTGAGATCTCCGGCGTTCAGGTGGCGGCCCGGAAGGATTATCAGGACGGCTCCGTCACGGACACCGCCACCGGCGCCAAGACCACCATGGAGCTGTCCGGCTCCAACGTGCTGCGGTTCGAGATGGCCGACGGCACCTCCATCATCGTCCGCCCCTCCGGTACCGAGCCCAAGATCAAGGTCTACATCCTGACCCAGGGCAAGAACGCCGCCGACGCCCAGGCCAATGTGGCCAAGTATGGTCAGTGGGTGGACAGCCTGAAAAAGTAACCGTCTCCCGCCCAGCGCTTTCAGGCCGCTGTCAGCGGCGGGACAGGAAATCCGGCATGTATCAGAAAAGGAGACAGCGTTTGCTGTCTCCTTTTTCATGCTCATATGGCCGACAGGTCGGCGGCCTCCGCGTTACCGGCGGCGGTGTTCCGCTCCAGACTCTGCAGGGCGGACAGGACGGACAGGGTAGTGCCCAGCTGGGTGAAGGCCAGCGCCGCCCGGGTCAGGTCCTCCGGCGGCAGGCATTTCGCCATGGCCACCGCCAGGGCATACACACCGCTGGTCTGTTCAATGGCATCCATGGTCTCTCCTCCCCGCCAGTGTATGCGGCGGCGAGGAGGCGGGTCACTCCTTTCCCCTCGGCATAGGCCGGGACAGAGCCTCATCCAGGGCGTCCAGATGGTCTGTCAGGGTCTCCGGCGCCTCCGCCGTCATGTACAGCACCCGGCCGCCCCGGCGGGCCAGCAGGTGCTGGACGCCGTCACTCCCCCGGGCGTAGCGCAGGTCGTCGAACCGTGCATCCGCCAGGGGCTCCGGCAGGGCTCCCGTCTCCTTCTTCACCTCGTGGACCGCCAGGTCATGGAGCAGCACGCCGGACAGGGCGGGCAGCCGCAGGTCAAAGACCTCCGTTTCGCTGCGGCCCTCCATGCCTCGCTGCCAAATGACCATTCTGTCGTCCAGCAGCAGTGCTTCCCCCATGCCATCCTGGTATCGGATGTTCTCCACTCCCAGCTCCTCCAGGGCCACCGCCGGGACCTCAGCTGGGAGTTCCCGAAAATACTTCTGATCCCCGAAGTCCTCCACCAGAGACACCGCCAGCAGGGACAGAGCGATCAGGATGTAGAAGCGCTGGGCCCGGCGGCGGGCGCCGTAGGGGCCCCGGTGCTCCATGGGGATGCCGGCGGCCAGGGACTGCCGCAGGCGGCCCAGGGCCTTCCAGTCGAAATACAGCTGTCCGTTGCACCACAGAATGATGAACAGGTTCGCCGGGATGGTCCCGATCCCCCGGCGGGCAGTGGGCAGCACCCAGCCGCTGCGCCAGACGCTCCAGGCCATGACCAGCAGGAGCAGGCCGTCCAGCAGGGCGCTCAGCAGAAGCTGATGGCGCAGGATGGAGCTGACCCAGGAAAAGGCGATGTCCTGGGCCACCGGGTCGGTGTGGATTTCCCGGGCGTCGGGCCGGGCGGACCGCCAAAGGTAGAACTCCTCCCAGCGGGTGGCGCTGACGAATTCCCAGCCCATCTCGCCGTACAGCCCTTTCCGCTCCGGGTCCGGGTCTCCGTCCTGCAATTGCGGTTCCAGGCGATAGCGGCACGCCTCCGGGGCGGAGCGTTCAAACTTCACCCAGCCCTCGCCGGGGAAGTTCACGCAGCGCCAGCCCTTCCGGGCCATGTCCTCCAGCCAGTTCTCGATGGCGGGGATGTTGTATAAGCTGTCAGGCAGCGTTTTGTACATCGGTCATTCTCCTCTCTGCTGCCGCTCCACCAGGATGATGGCGCATTCGCCCAGACGGGCCGTCAGGTCCCCGCCCCGGCAGGAAAGGTCCCAGACCTGTTTTCCCAGGCGGAGGGTGAGGAACTGGCAGCCGTCTCCCGTGTCCGTCAGCCAGGCCTCGTCCAGACCGGGGACCTCCAATTTCTCCACGGACCATTCCCGCTCCCGGTGATCCATCAGGATGCTCTCCGTCAGCCGCTTCGCCTGGCCGGAGAGCCGCAGGCGGAAATAGCGGCCCTCACAGATCAGGTCTCCCTGATCCTCGATGGTCCACCACTGCTGGCTGGTCCGCCAGTTTTCCCAGCGGAGGGCCATCACATTCTCCGGCTCTGTCATGGCTACGTAGGGCACCGGCTGGGAAAAGTCCGCCAGAGGCTGCAAGGGCCAGGAAGAAGGCCGGAACAAGTTCCCCAACTGGAAGGCCAGCATGGTGATGTAGGATACCGCCATGACCCCCGCCAGCACCCGGGAGGCCCGGTAGGGCCTCCGGTGGGCCACCGGCACCCCCGCCCGGAGGGTACGGAGGAAGCGGCGGAGCATGAGGCTCTCCCTGCCGCACTGCCACAGGGCAAAGGCCAGAGCCGTCCAGGCCGCCCACCAGGCACCGGCGGGCTGCCAGCTTTTCACCTGGCGGCAGTACCAGTCCCCAGGCCCAAGGAAGCATCCCAGCAGCAGCGCCAGGGCCAGCCCCATCAGCGCCAGGGCGATCCCATTCCACATCCACAGTTTCCGGCTCAGGTGGGTATACGCCCCCGCCTCGGTCTCCGGCTCCGTGTGGAGCTCCGGGGCGTCCGGGTCGTCGCACCGCCAGACATACAGTTCTTTCCCAACGGTGGTCACGTGCTCCCAACCCAGCTGGCGGTAGACCTCCCGCCGCTCCATATCCGGGAACGCCTCCCCCGGGGCCGCGGGTTCCAGGCGGTAGCGGACCGCTTTCGGTTCCCCTTTGGTGAAGGACGCCAGAGAGAAGACGCCGCTGGCGTAATCCCGCAGAAACCATCCCTTCACGGCCATATCCTCCAGCCAGGCCTGCTGCGCGGAAACATCAAACACGGAGATCGGCGCGATACGTGTCATACAGATCACTCCTTCATTCCGCCAGATCGGCGGCCACGGCTTCGATGGCGCTCTCCAGGTCCGCCGGGAAGTCCAGCCACAAAGCGTAGACCACCTTCCCCGCCCGGGCCAGGAACAGCCGCTCCTCCCCGGCAGTCAGCACCGCCGCCCGGTCAAAGGCGCTGTTTTCCACGGTTGTTTCCGATGCGCCCGGGTGGTCCTTCCGGAAGGCCTTCTCCCGCTCCCGGTACAGGGCCTTGGCCAGCAACTCGAACCGCAGGCGGTCGGCGGCGTTACGTACGACCTCGCCGTTTTCGCCCCGGTACTGGATGCCGACGCGGTCAGGGGCCAGTGGCGTGCTCTTATAGACATAGTTTTTTGTTTCAAATTCCCAGTCGTCCTTGTCCGTGCCCTCCACCAGGGACATGGGGGAAGTGTAGGGCAGGCTGGCAATGTCCGGCTCCCCCTGCCAGAGAGAAGCCGCGCTGCTGAACGGCCACAGGAGCCAGCACAGCACAAGCAGAACGATCACGGCCTGCTGCCACCGGCGGTCCCGCCGCCAGCTGCCGGGGGCGGGCACCATCCCCGATGCCAGCTCACGCCGCATCCGCTGGAGATACCACAGCCGCCGGAGCATCATGACACCCAGGAGGCACAGGAACGCCAGGTAGAGCAGCCAGAACAGGTTTTCATTCAGCAGGGCTTCCAGCGCCGACCGGCCGGGGGCCAGCACGCTCAGCACCAGGGGCAGCGCCGCCAGCAGCCCCAGCACCGCCAAGGCCACCCGCCAGCTGTGGCGCAGGGGCTTTTCCCAGGCCCAGCCCCAGGCCACCGGATCGGTGTCCAGCTCCGGGACCAACGGGTCATGACAGTAGTAGACTTCACAGTCAAAATCGTCATCACCGATGATGACGGCGGTGCAGTCCCACCCCAGCTCCCGCCAGGCCGCTGCCCGCTCCCGGCGGGCCTCCGGCGTTTCCGGCCGTTGGGGCCGGAGCCGCACCCGGTACGCCCCCGGCTCTATGGCCGTGAAGGTGGCCAGCACCCGGCCGCAGTCCGTCAGCTGCCAGCCCTTGGCAGCCTCGTCCTCCAGCCACTTCTCGATGGCCCCGGGGTTCCACAGCTCCAGGGGCCGCAGGGTCCGTTTCCGGTCTTTCATCATCCGTTCTCCTCTCTGTCGCCATCGGCGACACACAGCTTCAAGCGGCTCAATTCCTGGCGGAACAGAGCCCGGCCCCGGTCGGTGATGGCGTAGGTTCGCTTCCGGCCCTCCACCGCCGTCTCCCGGATCAGGCCCTCCTCCTGGAACTTGGCCAGGATCGTGTACAGCGTCCCGGGACCCAGGGGCACCCGGCCCGCCGTGGTGTCATCCACGAACTGCACGATCTCCGTGCCGCATCGCTCCTGCCGCATCAGACTCAGCAGGACGTAAAACATGCTCTCTGTCAGGACTTTCAAAGGTTCTTTCGCCATGGTCTCTCCTCCAATATCGAAACACGATATCATCTTGCTTCCAGTGTAATATCGTTTCACGATATTGTCAATAGAAACAGAAAAAAATGGGACCTCCGCCAGGTTTTGTGGGTTGTTCCGCTCTCTGGTTTCCTGTATCATTTTTTGCAGAAAACACCACAGAAAGGAAGAACCCCATGAAAAAAAGCATCCTTTGCGGCCTTCTGGCCGCCGCGCTGCTGGCCCTGCCCGCCCGGGCGGCCCGGACGGTGCCGGTGCAGGTGGACGGAGAGCGGCTGGCGGGCACCGCCCATTTGGAGAGCGGCGTCACCTACGTGCCTCTTCGGTATCTGCTGGACCGGCTGGGGGGCTGGGAGATTGCCTGGGACAGCCAAAACGCCCGGGCGGTGGCCTCCAGCTGCACCCACCGCCTGGCAGCGGACCCGGCGGCAAACACTGTCACCGTAAACGGCCAGGCGTACAGCGGGAAGGTCTACGTGGAGAACGGCCGGACCTACGTGCCCTTGCGGCTGGTGTGCAACCTGCTGGGAGGCTCCGCCGTCTGGGACCCGTACCTGGGCGGCGCGGCGGTGACCTCCCCCGGTGCGGACCACGACGCCGTGGACCTGTACTGGCTCAGCCGGATCATCAGCGCCGAGAGCCGGGGAGAGCCCCTGACCGGCCAGATGGCCGTGGGCAACGTGGTGCTGAACCGGGTGTCCAGCCGGGAGTTCCCAGACACCATCCCCGGCGTCATCTTTGACCGGGTGGACGGCGTCCAGTTTGAGCCGGTGTCCAACGGCACCATCTACCAGGCTCCCGCTCCCCAGTCGGTGGAGGCGGCGAAGCGGGTGCTGGACGGCGAGGTGGTGCTGCAGGACGCCCTGTATTTCTACGCCCCGGCCCTTTCCCAGGGGGTGTGGATCAACGCCAACCGGACCTACCACTCCACCATCGGGTGCCACCGGTTCTATCTGTGAGCGGCGGGCGGTTGACTTTTCCGGGCACGGAGCCTACAATAAAGGCATCTATTTTGTAAAGGAGCATGTCTCATGCTGTTTTCTGACCGCTCCCGCAGCCGCTACCCCAACGCCCCGGTCCACGAGGTCATCTGCCAGCTGCGCTTCCCCACCATCCTCACCATCAACAGCGTGGAGCCCGCCGACTTCCAGGAGGCCATCCGGGCGGAGTTTCCCCAGTACGCCCGGCGGCAGGACGTGACGCCTCCCAAGGTCACCGGCCTGGGCGGCCCCAGTCCCAAGGTAGAGCAGCAGCCTCCCATCACCAACTACCACTTTCTCTCCGCCGACGGCAAGTGGAAGCTGAACCTGACGGAGAATTTCATTGCCCTGTCCACCCTCCGCTACCCCGGTTGGCCGGAGTTCGCCCGGATGCTGGACAAGCCCCTGGCCTCCTTTATCCGCATCTACCAGCCCGCCTACTTCCAGCGGGTGGGCCTGCGGTACGTGAACCTGATCTCCCGGCAGAAGCTGGGCCTGGAGGGCACGCCCTGGGCGGAGCTCATTGCCCCTGCCTATACCGGTCCCCTTCGGGAGCCGGACGTGGCGGAGGACAGCGTCCTCAACTGCGGCTGCGACCTGGTCCTGAAGCTGGACTCCAGCTGCCAGGCCAAGATTCACGCCGGTCCCGGCCGGATCAAGAACAATGCCCCTGGCGCCGTTCAGGATCCGGAGCTGAAGTTCATCTTTGACATGGACCTGTCCATGAACGGTCAGACCCCCTGCACCCTGGCCGCCGCCGCGCTGGAGACCCTCCACGGCCACTCCACCCGCCTGTTCGAGGGCGCCGTCACCGACCGCCTGCGGGATGCCATGGAGCTGATCTGAGCCGGATTCCGGCCCAGAAGGTAGTATCTCTACCAGAAACAAAAAATCGTCCTTCTGTCCGCATTTTCACAGAAGGGCGATTTTTTTGTCAGTTTTTGAGAAAACAACTCCATTTAAACGTTTGATTTTATGAAATTTCGGTCTTGTGTAAAAACGGTGTTTTTCGGTATTCTATCTCTAGTGAGAGAACAATTGTTTTTGGCAGAACCAATTCAATTCAAAAAAGAGGGGCAAGCAATATGTTGAAAAGCGAATATTTGCAGCGTGTGTATACCCAGGTGGTGACCCGGGACCCGGATCAGCGGGAATTCCACCAGGCGGTCCTGGAGGTCCTGGAGAGTCTGGACCAGATCGTAGACCAGCATCCCGAGTATGAGCAGAAGGGCATCATCGAGAGCTTCGTAGAGCCGGAGCGGATGATCTGCTTCCGTGTGCCCTGGATCGACGACCAGGGGCAGGTCCATATCAACCGGGGCTACCGCATCCAGTTCAGCTCCGCCATCGGCCCTTACAAGGGCGGCCTGCGGTTCCATCCCACCGTCAACCTGTCTATCCTGAAGTTCCTGGGTTTTGAGCAGATTTTGAAGAACAGCCTCACCGGCCTGCCTATGGGCGGTGCCAAGGGCGGCAGTGACTTCGACCCCAAGGGCAAGAGCGACGGCGAGGTCATGCGCTTCTGCCAGAGCTTCATGACGGAGCTGAACCGCCACATCGGCCAGTTCGTGGACGTGCCCGCCGGCGACATCGGCGTGGGTGCCCGGGAGATCGGCTACCTGTTCGGCCAGTACCGCCGCATCCGGGGCAGCTACGACGCCGGCGTCCTCACCGGCAAGGGCCTTTCCTTCGGCGGCTCCCTGGTGCGCACCGAGGCCACCGGCTACGGCCTGTGCTACCTGACCGGGGAGATGCTCAAATGCATGCGCAATGACAGCTTTGAAGGCAAGACCGTGGTCATCTCCGGCAGCGGCAACGTGGCCATCTTCGCCACGGAGAAGGCCACCCAGCTGGGCGGCAAGGTGGTGGCCATGAGCGACTCCAATGGCTATATCCACGACCCCGACGGCATCAAGCTGGACATCGTGAAGGACATCAAGCTGGGTCACCGGGGCCGCATCAAAGAGTACGCGGAGCGGGTGCCCGGCAGCACCTACACCGAGGGCTTCCGAAATATCTGGAACGTGCCCTGCGACATCGCCCTGCCCTGCGCCACCCAGAATGAGATCGACGGCGACATCGCCAGGACCATTGTGAAAAACGGCGCCATGGCCGTGGCGGAGGGCGCCAACATGCCCTGCCGGCCCGAGGCCATCCGGGTATTCCAGGAGGCCGGGCTGCTGTTCGCCCCCGCCAAGGCGGCCAACGCCGGCGGCGTGGCCACCAGCGGTCTGGAGATGAGCCAGAACTCCATGCGCTACTCCTGGACCTTCGAAAAAGTGGATGCCAAGCTGAAAGATATCATGGTGAACATCTTCCACAACATCTACAACGCCTCCGCCGAGTGCGGCGCCGAGGGCGATCTGGTGGTGGGTGCCAACATCGCCGGCTTCAAGAAGGTGGCCGACGTCATGCTGGCCCAGGGATTGATTTGAGTTTATCCTCTCTATACGCAAAAGGACCCGGGCCGGATTGAACAGGTCCAGTAAAAACGGACAATAGACAAAGAGCCCCCTAATGTAGGA
>CAMCDX010000079.1 GCA_945873695.1 uncultured Clostridia bacterium
CCCTGCAAAATGCAACCCAGTTGCTTTAAGCAGTGGTTTTTCGACAAGCTGAGCACCGCGTTCCGCAAGCGGAACGCGGTGCCTAAAGGCAGATATTTACTTTTTGGCCTTGGAATCCACCACGTCACGCAGCAGGGCGGTGAAGTCCTCCATGCTCATGGCGCCCAGGTCGCCGTCGGCGCGGTGGCGGGGAGACACGGTGCCGTTCTCCATATCCCGGTCGCCGACCACCACCATGTAGGGGATCTTGTCCAGCTGGGCCTCCCGGATCTTCTTGCCGATCTTCTCGTTGCGGTAGTCCACCTCCACGCGGAAGCCCAGGGCCTCCAGCTTCTTGGCCTGCTGGGCGCAGTAGTCGCTGGCACGGTCGGTGACGGGCAGGAAGCGGACCTGCTCGGGGGCCATCCAGGTGGGCAGGGCGCCGGCGTACTCCTCGATCAGGTAGGCCAAAGTCCGCTCATAACAGCCCAGGGAGGTGCGGTGGATGATATAGGGCAGCTTCTTCTCGCCGTTCTCGTCGATATAGTACATGCCGAACCGCTCCGCCAGCAGCATATCGATCTGGATGGTGACCAGAGTGTCCTCCTTGCCGTAGACGTTCTTGTACTGAATGTCCAGCTTGGGGCCGTAGAAGGCGGCCTCGTCGATGCCGATGGAGTACTCCACGTCCAGGTCGTTCAGGATCTGGGCCATGACCCGCTGGGCCTCCTCCCACTGCTCGGCGGTGCCCTCGTACTTGTTGTTGGGGTTGGCGGGGTCCCACTGGGAGAACCGGAAGGTGCACTTGTCCAGCAGGCCCACCGTGCCCAGGCAGTATTTGGCCAGGTCCAGGCAGCCCTTGAACTCCTCCTCCAGCTGGTCGGGACGGAGGACCAGATGGCCCTCGGAGATGGTGAACTGGCGGACACGGATGAGGCCGTGCATCTCGCCGGAGTCCTCGTTGCGGAACAGGGTGGAGGTCTCACCCAGCCGCATGGGCAGGTCACGGTAAGAGCGCTGGCGGTTCAGATAGACCTGATACTGGAAGGGGCAGGTCATGGGACGGAGGGCGAAGCACTCCTTGGTCTCGTCATAGGGGTCGCCCAGAATGAACATACCGTCCAGATAGTGGTCCCAGTGGCCGGAGATGCGGTACAGGTCCCGCTTGGCCATCAGGGGGGTCTTGGTCAGCAGATACCCCCGCTTCTGCTCGGTGTCCTCCACCCAGCGCTGGAGGGTCTGGATGACCCGGGCGCCCTTGGGCAGCAGGATGGGCAGGCCCTGGCCGATGGAGTCTACGGTGGTGAAGTACTCCAGCTCCCGGCCCAGCTTGTTGTGGTCCCGCTTCAATGCCTCAGCCTGCTTGGCCAGGTACTCGTCCAACTCCTCCTTCTTGGGGAAGGCCACGCCGTAAATGCGCTGGAGCTGCTTGCGGGAGGAGTCGCCCCGCCAGTAGGCCGCGTTGCAGGCGGTGAGCTTGATGCCGTTGCCCTTGATGCGGCCGGTGGAGTCCAGATGGGGGCCGGCGCACAGGTCGGTGAAGTCGCCCTGCTTGTAGAAGGAGATGACGGCGTCCTCAGGCAGATCGTTGATCAGCTCCACCTTGTAGGGCTCGCCCTTCTCCTCCATGAACTTGACGGCCTCGGCACGGGGCAGCTCGAACCGCTCCAGCTTCAGCTTCTCCTTGCAGATCTTCCGCATCTCGGCCTCGATCTTCTCCAGGTCCTCGGCGGTAAAGGTCTCCTCGCTGTCCAGGTCATAGTAGAAGCCGTTGTCGATGGAAGGGCCAATGGCCAGCTTGGTCTCCGGCCACAGCCGCTTCACGGCCTGGGCCAGCACATGGGAGCAGGTGTGCCAGTAGGTCCGGCGGTACTGCTCGTTCTCAAAAGAATACTGGTTGTTTTCTTCGGACATAAAAATTCCTCCTTGTAATGAGGGGCAAGATGAAAAAAATCCCACCCCTGAACAATCAGGGGTGAGATACGAAGTCGTATTCCACGGTTCCACCCTGCTTGCACCCAATGGGTGCCGCTCGTGTCCTCTGTAACGGGAGGTCCCGTCCCAGCCTACATATCGGTGGGCGGCTCCAAGGCGGTGACTGGCTTCGGTTCCAACAAGGGCCGTTTGCAGCCAACGGCGGCCCCTCTCTGCTGTCTTTCCCGAGCAGCGTCCTTTTCGATGCCTTTTCATATCGGAAGACATGATATCACCGGAGTTTGCCCTTGTCAAGAGGACATTTTGGCCAAAAGAGCGCCGCCTTTTACCCTTCGGTCCACAGGATGTCCCTGGCCACCGGGGTGTAGAACAGCCGCTCCACCTCCGCCCGGTCCCGGGTCTGGCCCAGGATCCACATCAGCTTGGCCACCACGGCCTCACAGGTCATGTCATAGGCCTCCAGCACGCCCAGTTCGTTTTTCAGCCGGTGTCCCACATGGTACACCCCCAGGTCGCTGCCCTCGTTCTCCACCTGGGTGGTCAGCACGATGATCTTCCCCGCCGCCATGGCCCGGCGGACGCAGTCGTAGAACCCGCCGTTCTCCGGCAGGCCGCCCACGCCGAAGCTCTCAATGATGAGGGCGTCGTTCCGCTCCAGCAGAAAGTCCGCCTGCTCCCTTCCGGTGCCGGGAATCAGCTTCAGCAGTCCCACCTTCGGGTCCAGGGCATCGTAAAACACAGGCGCTTCGGCGCAATCCGGGCGGATGTACCGCAGCAGCACGCCGTCCCGCAGGACACCCAGATAGGGGTAGTTGATGCTGGAAAAAGCCTGGAAGCTCTTGGACCGGGTCTTCTTGGCCCGGGTGCCCAGGATGACCTTGTTGTTAAAGGCGATGGAAACGCCGGGCAGGTCCTCCGCCGTGCAGCGGAAGGCGTCCGCCAGGTTGATCTTGGAGTCGGTGCTGTCGAAGCCGATGGGCTTCTGGGCGCCGGTGAGGACGATGGGCTTGGGGCTGTTCTGAATGAGATAGCTGAGGGCCGCCGCGGTGTAGGCCATGGTGTCGGTGCCATGGGTCACCACGAAGCCGTCGTACCGATCATAGCGCTGCCGGATACACCGGGCCAGCAGCAGCCAGTGCTCCGGGGCCATGTTGGTGCTGTCCAGGTTCAGAAGCTGGACGCAGTCCACGTCGCAGATGTCTGAAATGGCGGGGATCTGCGCCAGCAGCTGCTCCGTGGTCAGCTCCGGCGCCAGGCCGGTGTCCGTCACCTCAGAGGCGATGGTGCCGCCGGTGCCGATGAGTAAGATCTTTTTCATCCGTCTCTCCTTTTATCCCAGGTCCCGGTGGTCCAGGGCCGCCAGGCCGAACCGGGCCGCCCGGGTGATGGCCTCCCGCTCCCGGTCGGTCTTGGCCTCTCCCAGCCGGCGGCGCAGGGACTGGAGGAACAAACCCCGGAGGGAGTCCTCCTCCGCCCGCCGCCACACGTCCGCCGCCATGCGGGTGTGGTCCCGGAGCTCCAGGGCGTAGAACCGGTGGGCCAGCGTCTCCCTCATGGCATTCAGGTCCACGCCGCCCTCCCCGGTCTCGCCGGTGAGGAGGACGCGGTACAGGTCCCGGGCGGTCTCCGGCGGCAGCGCCGCCTCCACGGCGGCCAGGGGTTCCCGGCCGGTGACATCCACCTCTAAGATCTCATACCGCCGCCGTGCCAGGGGCACGAACTCCAAGGACACGTTTCCGTCATCGGACACGGCGCCCTGGTAAACGCCCTTCTCCCCCAGCTCATCAAAGCCCCGGCCCTCGGGGCAGCCGGGCCAGGCGTATACCGTTCGGCCCGCTGTCTGGGGCACTGTGCGCTTGTGGATATGGCCCAGGGCCAGATAATGGAGGCCGCTTTGGGCGATCTCCTGCCGCCGGACGGGACCGTAGCGGTCCTCCGCCGGGTCCACCTCCCCGTGGAGGAGGCCGATGTGGAGTTTTCCGTCCTCCGGCGCCCGGAAGCCGGTGAGCTGTCCCGCCGCCTGCTCCGGGCCGGTGAAGGCGGCGCCGTGGATGACCACGTTCAGCTCCGGCACCTCCACGGCGGCGAGGGCATTCTCCCGGAAAATATGCACGTTCTCCGGCCAGGCCACCGTCTCCCAGACGGAGCCGGGGCCCGCCCAGTCGTGGTTGCCGGGGGCAATGAACACCCGGGCCTCCATCTGGCCCAGGGCCGCCGCCAGCTGCTCTCCCGTCTCCCGGAAGGCCTCCCGGCTCTCGAACAGATCCCCCGCCAGCAGCACCAGCGGGATGCCGCGCTGATTGACATAGTTGGCAAGCCGGAAGGGCAGCTCCCGGCTCTCCCGCCGGCGGCCCGCCGCCTGCCGGTCCGTCAGTGCCCTGAAGGCGCTGTCCAAATGAAAATCGGCGGCGTGGATGAACTTGAGCATATCAGCCCTCTTCCTCCCGCCATCCCTTGCACACGTCCACCCACGCCTGGAAGTTGGAGGAATATTTCTCCAGCTCGTCACAGGTGAACTCGATGGCGCTGTTGTCGCTGCCCGCCGCCGGGAACACCGTCCCGAACCGCTTCAACGACACGTCCAGATACACCTTCACGTTCTCCGGCAGGGCGAAGGGACACACGCCGCCCACATCGTGGCCGATGAGAGTGTGAGCCTCCTCGTGGGTCAGCATCTTTGCCTTGGTGTGGAACTGCTTTTTATAGGCGCTGTTGTCCACCTTGGCGTCGCCGGCCACCACGATGATGATGGGCTGGTCCTCCACCTTGAAGCTGAGGCTCTTGGCGATGCGGGCGCCCTCCACGCCCACCGCCACCGCCGCCAGCTCCACCGTGGCGGAGGACACGTCGAACTCCCGGATGCGGTCCGCGACGCCGAACTGCTCAAAATACGCTCTTACTTTCTGAATAGACATCTCTCTGATTCTCCTGTCTTTTTTCTTTTTATCGAATATCCACCCGCTCCACGGTGGTGCACAGGCCGGTGGCGCTGTCCAGGGTAAAGACAGCTCCCTGCAGCTTGCAGGGTCCCTCCGCCGGCTTGTAGCGGCCGGGCAGGCCGCCCAAAAAGCTCTCCACCGACTGCCAGGGCTCGATGCCCAGCACCGACTCGATGGGGCCGGTCATGCCTAAATCGGTGAGATAGCCGGTGCCCTTGGGATACACCCGCTCGTCGGCGGTGGGGACGTGGGTGTGGGTGCCCCAGACGGCGGACACCCGGCCGTCCAGGTAGTAGCCCAGGGCCAGCTTCTCGCTGGTGGCCTCGGCGTGGAAGTCCACCAGGGTGAGGTCCGCCTCTCCCTCTTTCAGCAGCCGGTCCGCGGTGGTAAAGGGGTCCTGGGCCTTCCAGTCCAGGTCGCAGCGGCCGATCAGGTTCACCACCCGGACGCGGACGGCCCCCAGGTCGAACACCTCGCAGCCGTGGCCCGGGGCCCGGCCGTTGTAGTTGGCGGGCCGCAGCAGCCAGGGGACCTCCTCCAGCAGGTCCCGGATCTGCATTTTCCCAAAGGTGTGGTTCCCCAGGGTGACGGCGTCGACGCCGGCGTCATAGATCCGCCACGCCTGCTCCGGGGTCAGTCCCACGCCGGAGGCGTTCTCGCCGTTAACCACGGTGAAGTCGATGCCCTTCAGCTTTTTCAGCGCCCGCAGGTGCTTTTCCAGATGCCGCAGGCCGGGCTCGCCCACCACGTCGCCCACGGCCAGGATATGGTACAGCATACGCATTCCTCCTTATAGATCCAGTCCCACCAGGGCGTCCAGCCCGGTGAGGTCCCGGACGCGCCAGTCCGCCGCCGTGGGTCGCATTGCCGGGTCCACCAGGCAGGCGGCAATGCCGGCGTTTTTCGCCGCCAGCACGTCCAGCTCCCGGTCCCCCACCGCCAGGGTCCGGCTCCGGTCCAGGCCGTGGGTGGCGATGAGGTGGTTGTTCCCCGCCGGGTCCGGCTTCTTGGCATAGGTGGTGCCGGCGGAGACCACGTCAGTGAAATATTTCGTCAGTCCCTCCCCCGCCAAGTAGTCGTGGACGGAGCCGCTGCGGTGGGTGAAGACGAAATTTTTTCCGCCCGCCGCCTGAAACCGCTCCAAAAATTCCCGGACATTTGGAAAGGGGTGGGCCTCCGGCTGGCCGCGCTCCGCCACCCAGGCCCGGTACACCCGGTCGAGCTCCCCGGCGGGCAGGCCCGCCTGCTCTCCGCACCACTCCAGCACCGTATCCCGGGAGACGGTGAACCGGGCCAGCAGGTCCTCCAGCTCCGTGCGGACCCCCAAACTCTCCATCACCTTTTGCAGGTCCCGGCACATGGCCGGGTAGGTGTCGAACAGGGTGCCGTCGAAATCCCAGATGATATTGTCATAGCGCATAGCATCCGCTCCTTTTTTCATTCCGCATTAGTATATCAAAGAAGGCGCTGTTTGAAAAGAAATTCCCTGAATTTTTGCGTTCCCTGTTGCGTCCCGCCGCCCCTTTGCTTATAATAGCTTTATCAGCAATAAGGAATACTAATCCCAGGAGGAACACTTATGGCAGTCAAACTGGAACTGTACCGGGTCTTCAAGGAAGTGGCCGAGACCGGCAATATCTCCGTGGCGGCGAAAAATCTGTATATCTCCCAGTCGGCGGTGAGCCAGTCCATCAAGCAGCTGGAGACCGCCCTCCAGGCCCGTCTCTTCGCCCGCAGTCCCCGGGGCGTGGTCCTCACCGGGGAGGGGCAGATGCTGTACCAGTACGTCCGCAGTGCCCTTGGCCTCATCGCCACGGGAGAGGACAAGCTCTCCCAGGCCCAGCAGCTGCTGCTGGGCACCCTGGTCATCGGCGCCAGCGACACCGTCACCAGCTTTTTTCTGACGCCCTATCTGGAGGCCTTCCACCGCCAGCACCCCGGCATCCGGCTGAAGATCGTCAGCGGCCGCAGCGCCAAGGTGCTGAGCATGCTGAAATCCGGCGCCGTGGACATCGCCTTCGCCTCCTCTCCCGCCGACCCCGCGGTGGAGAACTGGCCCTGCTTCGCCACCCACTCCGCCTTTGTGGCGGGCAGTGAATACGACTGTGACTTCGACCACGTGTACACCCGCCAGGAGATCGCCGATTTTCCCCTGATCCTGCTGGAGCGGAAGGCCAGCAGCCGGGTGTTTTTGGAGCAGGAGTTTTTGAAAAGCGGCGTGACGCTGAACCCAGAGATTGAGCTCAGCTCCCGCAGCCTGCTGGTATCCCTGGCCCGCATTGGCCTGGGCGTGGCGGGCGTCACTCTGGAGTTCGTGCAGAAGGCCCTGGACACCGGGGACATTCGCCTGCTGAAAACGGACTTCGACATCCCCGCCCGCTCCGTGGACATGTGCACCCTCCGGGAGGTGACTCCCACCGCGGCGGCCAGCGCCTTTATGGCTATGATCCGTGGGGAGGCCTGAGCACGCCATGGATCTTTTCACTCTCATCGTCGAGCTGATCGGCACCATGGCCTTCGCCGCCTCCGGCGCCATGACCGGCCTGAAAAAGAATATGGACGTCTTCGGCGTATGCATCCTGGGCCTCACCACCGCCGTGGGCGGCGGCGTCATTCGGGACCTGATTCTGGGCAACACGCCCCCCGCCACCTTCCGGGACCCCATCTACGCCACGGTGGCCATCGTCACCGCCCTGATTTTCTTCCTGCCCCGGGTGCGGCGGCTGCTGATGTGGGACCAGGCCCTGTTCGACCTGTGCCTGTTCCTGATGGACACGGCGGGCCTGGCCATCTTCACCGTCATGGGCATCCGGGTGGCCTACGCCCACGTGCCCCGGGCCACGCTGTTCCTGCTGGCCTTCGTGGGGGTCATCACCGGCGTGGGCGGCGGCGTCCTGCGGGACATGATGGCCGGGGACACGCCCTACATCTTCGTCAAGCACGTCTACGCCAGTGCGTCTCTGGCGGGCGCCCTGGCCTGCGGCCTGCTGTGGCACTACCTGGGGGAGATGCCCTCCATGCTGATCGGCGGAGGGCTGGTCATCCTCATTCGGTGCCTGTCGGCCCATTATCGGTGGAACCTGCCCCGGGCCCATGAGTAGTCAAAACCTCCGGCTAAGCCTAATCTCATTAAGATAACCACCCCAACGCAGCCGCCTCCGGGAG
>CAMCDX010000080.1 GCA_945873695.1 uncultured Clostridia bacterium
GTCTGTGCGGGATTCTCTCCGATGCCATGGAGGGCGGCTTTCTGGATCATAACCCAGCGTGGCGAACATATCGCTACGCTGGAAAGAAGAAAGAGAAAAAGATTGCGGACGAGGAAACGACGCAGAAGCTGATCGCGGCGCTGGAAAATGAGAGCATCAAGTATGAGACATACTTCAAGCTCATCATCGCCACAGGAATGCGGCGGGGCGAGTGCTGCGGCCTGAAGTGGGGCGACATCAACTACCAGGAGCACACCATCCACATCCAGCGGAACGTGGTAAAGGTGACGGGCGAGGAGATCATCGTGAAAGAACCCAAGACCGCCGCGGGAGACCGCTATGTGTACTTCTCCCCGGAGATGGGGAGCCTGCTGAAAGAGTACCGAAAGGAATGTGACTGGGAGGCGGAGGCCTACGAGAACCGAACGCTGACGGAGGATGATTATGTGTTCCGCCGCCACGGCCTCCAACTGCCCATGACGCCCAACTCCTTCACCTGGCGGATGAAGCTGATCCTGAAGAAGAACGGCCTCCCGGAGAAGCTGAATGTCCATTCCCTGCGGCACACCAACGCCAGCCTGCTGATTGCCAACGGCACGGACGTGGCCACGGTAGCGGGTCTGCTGGGCCACAGCCAGCCGTCCACAACGTTGGACATCTATACCCACGCGTTTGATAAGAACAAGAAAGCAGCCAGCGAGGTGTTGCAGAAGGGACTGGAGATTTGACCTGCAATAATGTAACAGTATAGGAATCATCTGCCGATGGTGCGGAGCGGTGCTGTACCAGTGAGTGGCGGCACCGCATAGGTATCCCAAATTAAAATAATCATAGACATCATAAGAACCTCTGGCACCAAAAATGTGTCAGAGGTTTTTTCAAGGAAAAACAGATAGTGCAGAAGAAAAGAGTTCTGTACGAAATAGTAGTCAAATCGGCAGCTTTAATTCTGAACTTTTCAAGTAAAAAACTCTCGTAAATATTAAATTTACGAGAGTTTTTGGTACGCCCGACTGGATTCGAACCAGCGGCCTTCAGAGTCGGAGTCTGACGCGCTATCCAACTGCGCCACGGGCGCGTATCAAAACGGTATGAACTTGTGGGGAAGTGCTATTTTTGAAAATAGTGGTCAAATAGTAGTCAACGGCGAAGGATATTTTCCTCGGCGTTGGCTGGAAGCCACTGATTGCAAGGGGTTGCGCCGGTTCGCTGCGGATAGGACCTGAAACGTCGGAGTCTGACGCGCTATCCAACTGCGCCACGGGCGCATTTACTCAAGACATGCTTCTCTTCATGTCCTAACGTAGTATAGCAGAGTTTTTCTCCGCTGTAAAGTGGTTCAGTAAAAATTTTTAAGAAAAAAGATTGTTAAAAAAATTGACAAGTCTTGGTTTTTAGGCTAAACTAGCACTTGAGAATAATTTAACAAGTTTTATAGGAGGCACCAGCTTGAAAAAGGAAAATATTTCCGACGCTGTAATTCGGCGTCTTCCCCGTTATTACCGCCAGCTCACCGATCTGTGCGCCCGTGGCATCGTCCGTATCTCCTCCCACTCTTTGGGCCAGGAGATGAACATCACCGCTTCCCAGATCCGCCAGGATTTCAGCTGCTTTGGCGAATTCGGCCAGCAGGGCTACGGCTACAATGTGGAGGAGCTCCGGGCTGAGATCGGCCATATCCTGGGTGTGGATAACGACCACCACCTCATCATGATCGGCGTGGGTAATCTGGGCCACGCCCTGCTGCAGAACTTCCCCTTCTCCCAAACCGGCTTTACGGTGGACGCCGCCTTCGACGTGTCGCCCGCCATCATCGGCACCAGCGTCAACGGCGTGCCCATTTACTCCATGGAAGAGCTGGACGGCTTCATCCGGGAGCACAGTGTGGACGTGGTGGTGCTGACCATTCCTCAGTCCACGGCCCAGGATACTGCCGATCACCTCATCAGCCTGGGCATCCGGGGCTTCTGGAACTTCACCAACGTGGAGCTGAGCAGCCCCAGCAGCGATGTGAAATTTGAGAACATCCACTTTGCGGACAGCCTCCTGACCCTCAGCTACCGCATCGCCAACCGCTGACTCACGAAAGGAATCCCATGAAGAAAAAGACCGCTTTGCTTTTGGCTGCGGCCATGATGCTGTCCCTCACCCTGTTCGCTTACGCCGCCGGCGGAGACGCCTCCGACCCTTTGGTGTCACTGTCCTACCTGACCGATGCCTTCACCAAAAAGGTGGACGCCAAGGTCAATGAGAAGCTGAACGACTCCGACGCGGCGCTGTTGGAGTCCGCCGGTGAGGAGGGCGGCCTTTCCGCCTCTTTCTGGGCGGAAAGGCGGCTGAAGGAAGGCGACATCCTGGCAGCGCCCACCGGCACCAGCGTGCTGCTCCTGGCAGGCCGGGCCCAGGTCTCCTTTGCCGCCGGCGCCGTGGTGGACGTGACCACCGGCACCACTGTGCCCAGCGGCACGGCGCTGTCGGCCAACCACCGCTACATGGCGGCGGAGGATACCTCTGCCCTGTTCACCGTCACCTCCAAGACTGCCGTGGTGGACTACCAGGGCGGCTGCTCTTTCAGCGAGTCCGGCGCCACGGATTACAACACCATGGCCGCCGCCCTGAAGACCCTGCACCTGTTCAAGGGCAGCTTTACCGGCTATGGCCAGGGCTTCGATCTGGAGGCGGCGCCCACCCGGCTCCAGGCCCTCATCATGTTCATCCGGGTGCTGGGCGAAGAGGAGGAAGCCCTGTCCTGGACCGGCACCACTCCCTTCACCGACATCGTACCCGGCTCCCAGGCCGCCCAGTACGTGGGCTATGCGTATAGCAAGGGCTACACCAACGGCTACACCGCCACCACCTTCCGGCCCGCCGGAGCGGTGAACGCCTGGCAGTACACGGAGTTCGTTCTCCGTGCCATGGGATACAGCTCCGCCGCCAACACGAATCTGGCGGACACACTGGACCGTGCCCGGGACGCCGGTATCCTCACCGACGGCGAGGCGGAGATGCTCCAGCGGGACCCCTTCCTGCGGGCGGAGCTGGTGTATGTCTCCTACTACGCTCTGGACGCCCAGATGGCCGGCAGCAATCGGACCCTGGGTGACGAACTGGAGGCCAAGGGTGTGTTCACCTCCGCTGAGCGGTCCCGGGCCTGGGCCATGGTCCCGGGCAGCAGAAAATAAAATCACCTCCACCTCCCTGCCGCATACTATGGATTGAGACCGCTTTGGTCTACGCTTTCATAGGAGGCTACGATATGTGTAACAATGGTTGGGGCGGCGGAAACTGCTGCTGGATCATCATCCTGCTGATCATCATCTTCTGCTGCTGCGGCAATAACAACTGGGGCGGCTGCGGCTGCAACAACGGCTGCAACAACAACTCCTGCTGCTGATCTCCCATAAGAGAACAGGCGCCCGGGTCCAAAAAGGACCCGGGCGTCTTTCCGTGGATGAAACACCTTCTTATAGCACCACCGGCACCGGCCGGCGGATAACCAGACTGTCCGGGGTCACGGCGCAGTCGTAGGCCCAGACATTCACGCCATGGGCGGCGGCTTCCCGCAGGGCCGCCCCGAAGGCGGGGTGGGTATCGTCGTTTGGGGAAACACGGCGGATATTTTCCATCTGCACCACGAAGAACAGCGTGGCGTCAAGGCCCGCATCCGCCGCCTTTTGCAGCTCCCGGATGTGCTTCACGCCCCGCTCCGTGGGAGCGTCCGGAAAGCGGGCGTATCCGTTTTCCTCCAGCGTCACGCCCTTGACCTCCACCAGATGGGGTCCTTTTTCCGTCTCCAGGCAGAAATCCAGCCTGGAATCGCCGTAGACGTACTCCCGGCGGATGGCTTTGACAGGCCCCATCCCGCCGCCGGCGGCCCACTCGGCGAAGACCTGGTTGGGGGCCTGAGCGTCCATATTGATGAGCAGGTCCCCCTTCTCCACGGCAATGAGGTCATAAGCCGTTTTGCGGGCAGGGTTGGCGGAGCGTTCCAGGTAGACCACAGCGCCGGGGACCAGCAGTTCCCGACAGCGCCCGGTGTTTTTCACATGGACTACCTGGATGCCCTCCGCCGTCTCCACATGGGCGATGAAGCGGTTGGGCCTGGCCAGAAAACGACCCGGGACCACAGTCTGATATTGCACGGAGCATCATCCTTTCCTCTCCGCCGAAGCGGGCACATATACATTGTAAAACATTTTACCACAAAGTTTTCCGTGGTCCAGAAATTTTTCCTGTTCCGGCTCATTTTTTCTTCGTCAACTTGTCCAAAAAGACTTCGCATAAATGTGAGCAAAGCTGAATTGTTTTTTTCTGTAAAAAATGATATAATGTCGATAATTTTCGAATAGTAGGAGGGAGTACATGGACTATTCCATCATCTTTGTCTGTCTGATGGGACTGGGGACGGTGTTCTTCGGTCTGATCTGCCTGATCGTCCTGACGACGCTGCTGGGCCGTGTCTGCGGTCAGAAACAGCAGACACGCCCGGTGACTGCCGCCGCTTCCGCCCCGGCAGCCGTACCTGCCGTCAACCAGCAGGAACTGATCGCGGCCGTTTCCGCCGCCATTGGGGAGGAACTGGGAACCGATATCACCGGTATCCGCATTTTGTCCGTCAAAAAACTGTAAAAAGATAAGGAGAAAACACTTATGAAAAAGTACAGAGTGACCGTCAACGGCACCGTCTATGAGATCGAACTGGAGGAATTGACCGGAGCCGCACCCGCCCCCGCCACTGCCCCGGCAGCGCCCGCTCCCGCCCCCTCTGCCCCTGCCGGCGGTGAGCAGGTGACCTCCCCCATGCCCGGCACCATCCTGGCCGTCAACGTCGCCGCCGGCGATACCGTGAAGCGGGGCCAGGTTCTGATGATCCTGGAGGCCATGAAGATGGAAAACGAGATCATGTGCCCCTGCGACGGCAGGATTGCCTCCGTCAATACCTCCAAGGGCGCCTCCGTGGAGTCCGGCACCCTGCTGTGCGTCATCCAGTAACGGACTGGAGGACCAACTATGGAAGCTATCCTGAATTTTGTCAACGACACCGGCTTTGTCCTGTTTTTCCAGGACGGCGGCTGGAAAAACCTGGTGATGCTCTGCGTCGCCTGCTTCCTGCTGTACCTGGGCATCGGGAAGAAGTTCGAGCCCCTGCTGATGGTCACCATCGCTTTTGGCATGCTGATGACCAACCTGCCCGGCGCAAACATGTTCCACGAGATCTTTTTCGCCGGGGGCCATATCCATTGGGACCTGATCGGCGGAGCGCCCATCACCCAGGCCTTCCTGGATGAGATGGCGTCTCTGGGCGTTTCAGAAGCGGTACTGGCCTCGGTGACCGTGGGGCAGAGCGTTTCCACAGGTCTCATCGATATTTTGTACTTAGGCGTGAAGCTGGGCATCTATCCTTGCCTCATCTTCATGGGCGTGGGCGCCATGACCGACTTCGGTCCCCTGATCGCCAACCCCAAGAGCCTGCTGCTGGGCGCCGCCGCGCAGCTGGGCATCTTCATGACCTACGCTGGCTGCCGCCTGATGGGCTTCACCGGCTCGGAGGCCGCATCCATCGGCATCATCGGCGGCGCCGACGGCCCCACGGCCATCTTCGTCACCGCCATGCTGGCCCCGGCCCTGCTGGGCCCCATCGCCGTGGCGGCCTACTCCTACATGGCACTGGTGCCGGTTATCCAGCCGCCCATCATGAAGCTGCTGACCACTGAGAAGGAGCGGCAGATCGTGATGAAGCCCCTGCGGCAGGTCTCCAAGAAGGAGAAGATCATCTTCCCCATCGTCGTCACCATCTTCGTGGCCCTGCTGGTGCCCTCCGCCGGTCCCCTGATCGCCTGCCTGATGCTGGGCAACCTGTTTAGGGAATGCGGCGTCACCGAGCGTCTCAGCAAGACCGTGCAGAACGAGCTCATCAACATCGTCACCATCTTCCTGGGCGTGTCCGTGGGCGCCACCGCCACCGGAACCACCTTCCTGTCCCTCCAGACCATCAAGATCATGGTCATGGGCATCGTGGCCTTCAGCTTCGGCACCGCCGGCGGCGTGCTGCTTGCCAAGTTCATGAACCTGTTCCTGAAGGAGAAGATCAATCCCCTCATCGGCTCCGCCGGCGTCTCCGCCGTGCCCATGGCCGCCCGCGTCTCCCAGATGGTGGGCCAGAAATCCAACCCCAGCAACTTCCTGCTGATGCATGCCATGGGCCCCAACGTGGCCGGCGTGATTGGCTCCGCCATCGCGGCGGGCGTTCTCATCTCTCTGTTTGGTTAAGGGAGGTAATCATCTATGGAATTTTTGAGTAACAAGCCTTTGTATATCACGGACACTATCCTCCGTGACGCCCACCAGTCCCAGGCGGCTACCCGCATGCGGGTGGAGGACATGCTCCCCGCCTGCGAGGTGCTGGACTCCATCGGCTATTGGTCCCTGGAGTGCTGGGGCGGCGCAACCTTCGACTCCTGCATGCGGTTCCTCAACGAGGACCCATGGGAGCGGCTGCGGAAGCTCCGCAAGGCCCTGCCCAACACGAAGCTGCAGATGCTGTTCCGGGGCCAGAACATCCTGGGCTACAAGCACTATGCCGACGACGTGGTGGACGCCTTCTGCCGCAAGTCCATCGAGAACGGCATCGACATCATCCGTATTTTCGACGCTCTGAACGACGTCCGCAACCTGGAGCAGGCCATCAAGTCCACCAAGAAATACGGCGGCATGGTGGAGGGCACCCTTTCCTACACCATCTCCCCCATCCACGACGAGGAGTACTTCGTCAAGCTGGCCAAGGAGCTGGAGCAGATGGGCGCCGACGTCATCTGCATCAAGGACATGGCGAACCTGCTGCTGCCGGCGGCCGCCTATTCTCTGGTGAAGCGGCTGAAGGAAACCGTCAGCGTTCCCATCCACCTGCATACCCACAACACCACCGGCACCGGCGACATGGTGTACCTGATGGCCGCCATGGCAGGCGTGGACATCGTGGACACCGCCCTCTCTCCCCTGGCCAACGGCACTGCTCAGCCCGCCACTGAGTCCCTGGTGGCCACACTGAAGGACACTCCCCGGGACACCGGTCTGGACCTGAACAAGATGAGCGAAGCCGCCGTCCACTTCCGCAAAGTGGCCGCCAAGCTCCAGGAGCAGGGCTCCCTGGACCCCAAGGTCCTGCGGGTGGACACCAACACCCTGCTGTATCAGGTGCCCGGCGGTATGCTCTCGAACCTCATCTCCCAGCTGAAGCAGGCCGGGAAGGAGGACAAGTACTACGATGTGCTGGCGGAGATCCCCCGTGTCCGGGCGGACTACGGCTATCCCCCGCTGGTGACGCCCTCCAGCCAGATCGTGGGCACCCAGGCGGTCATGAACATCATCATGGGCGAGCGGTACAAGACCTTTACCAAGGAATCCAAGGCCATGCTCCGCGGCGAGTACGGTCAGCTGCCCGGCAAGGTGAACGAGGAGGTCCGGGCCAAGGCCGGCATCGCTCCCGAGGATGTTATCAGCTGCCGCCCGGCGGACCTGCTGGAGCCGGAGGTGGAGAAGTACCGGGAGGAGTTCAAGGACATCGCCAAGAGCGACGAGGACGTGCTCTCCCTGGCTCTGTTCCCCCAGGTGGCCCCCAAGTTCCTGGCCTGGCGGGACGGCCCCCACGACGAGCCTGCCCCCGCCAAAGCCCCCGAAGCCCCCAAGGCGGCCGCTCCCGCCGACCCCAACGCGGTCCGGGAGCTGTACGTGGAGTACAAGGGATAAAAAACGCGTCAAAAAGACACGGTATCGTAAGATACCGTGTCTTCAGCTTGTCGAAAAACCACTGCTTAAAGCAACTGGG
>CAMCDX010000081.1 GCA_945873695.1 uncultured Clostridia bacterium
CATCGACTCCGACCTGCGTCTGGCCATGACCGCCACCATCCGGGAGTATTTCGCCGAGCATCCCGGCGACTTCGATCCCCGCCAGTACCTGAAGCCCGCCCGTGCCGCCATCAAGGCCATGGTGGCCCACAAGATCGTGGACGTCCTGGGCTGCGACCACAAAGCCTGATCCCTTCCATATCGCCAGAAGACCGGAGACGCGAAAGCGTCTCCGGCTTTTTTGTTTCCTGCCCGCCCGCTGCCGCATAGACTGGGAAAAAGGGGAGGGGAGACCATGCGCTTTCTGGAGGATTACGACCGGGATGCCGCCGTTGCCTACGCCCACCGCTGGGCCTACGGCCGGAATCCGGCCTACTACGACTACGAGGACATCGGCGGCGACTGCACCAACTTCGCGTCCCAGTGCGTCTACGCCGGTGCCCGCATTATGAACTTCACGCCTACCTTCGGGTGGTACTACATCGACGCCAACAACAAGGCCCCCGCCTGGACCGGGGTGACCTACTTCTGGAACTTTATGACCCGCAAGGCCTTTTCCGTGGGGCCGGTAGGGGTACCGGCCGGCATGGAGGACCTGCTGCCGGGGGACATCGTCCAGCTGAGCTTCAAGGGCCAGACCTTCCAGCACTCGCCGGTGGTGGTGTCCGTGGGGAGCCCCGTGACGGCAGACAACGTGCTGCTGGCGGCCCACAGCTACGACGCCGATTACCGGCCCCTGTCCAGCTACGAATACCGGGACGTCCGGTTCCTCCACATCACCGGCACTATCCGGCCGTGAAAATTTAAGAAATCGTTCACACTTTTTTGAGTGGTCCTGCTATCATGGAACCAATACGAAAGAAGGGGGATCTCATATGAAAAAGCTCCTGTCCTGCCTGCTGGCCCTGGCTATGACGGCAGCCCTGGCGGCACCCATGGCCTTGGCAATAGGCTATACCGACATTCCGAAGGGTGCTGTCCTGGCCGGAGAGGTACAGAAAGCTGTGGATTATGGTCTGATGAACGGTTACAGCGCCAGCCGCTTCGGCTACTCCGACTCCATAACCCGGGCACAGTTCACCGCTGTGCTGGTGCGGATGATGGGGTGGGAGACAGTGACGCCGGAGACCCCCACCTACGCCGACGTACCGGCGGACCACACATGGTATTCCGTGCTGGAAACCGCTGCCGCCCACGAGGTGACGGACTATGATTATGATTCGGTGAGCGGGAAATACTTCTGCCCGGACAAGCCCATCACCCGGGCGGATATGTCCAAGCTGTTGGTGCAGGCTTTGGGTCTGGAAAGCGCGGCAAGCAGTTTGAACTCCAATCGAATGATTCCGTTCTCTGATTGCAACCACCACACTCCCTTCACGGACTTGCCGGATGGCAATGAGGGATACATTTCCGTAGCTTATACCATCGGTATGACCAAGGGCATCACAGACACCACTTTCGGCCCTAATCTCACCGCCACCCGGGCTCAGGCGTCGGCCATGCTGGTGCGCATCTATGAGAAGATGAAAGCGGACACGGACTTCGTCCACGGCTTCTACGCCATCTCCTCTTACGGCCAGCTGGATTTGGCGGAAACCATGGACGCCGTCAGCGTAGGGTGGAGCCGCATGACCTGGGACGGGGAGACGGCTCTGCTGGCCACCACCAGCGCCAACGGAAACGAGTTCTGCGTTCCCTCCGGCTATGACGAGGTGGTGGAGCGTCTGGAGGACTGGGACACAGACCTGAACCTCAGTGTGTACATGGACGCCTCCGGCGGCGTGGCGGAACTACTGGCGTCGGAGGAGGGGCGGCAGTCCGCCATTACGCAGATCATCAACGAACTGACCGTCTCCTATAAGAGCATCGGCAGGAATCCATACAGTGGTGTCACCATCGACTTTGAGGGGGTCGGCAGTGGCAGCCGGGAGAACTTCGTCACGTTCCTGCGCCAGCTCTCCGCCCAGCTGAAGGATTTCCCGGACCGCCCTCTGTCCCTGTATGTCTGCGTACAGCCGGTTCCGTCAGACAACAGCGTTTATTGGAACGCCTATGATTATCAAAGCATCGGCGCTCTGGCGGATAAGGTGATCCTCATGGCCCACGACTACGATCCACGGAATCTGGACAATTATGTGGATGGTCCGGGCGACGGCGGATTTTACTATCGGCACTGCCCCACTACTCCTCTGTCCAGAGTATATTTAGATCTGCGGGATGTGATCGAGCGGGTAGACCCATCCAAGGTGGCGCTGGCCTTCAGCGCCCGGAATATTGCTTGGCAGATCGGCGAGGACGGCAAGCTGATCTCCGGATCTCCGGTCAACGTCTCCGCCAGTACCGTGGTCAAGCGGCTATCCCAGCCGGATACCGTCCATGGGTGGGATAAAACCTACCAGCAACCCTACGCCATCTACACCACGGAGGACGGCAGCCGGTACTTCCTGTGGTATCAGGACGAAGCCAGCGTGGAAGCGGAGCTGCGGACGGCCAAGCTGCTGGGGGTCACCGGCGTGTCCCTGTGGCGGCTTGGCACCATCCCCGACAGCGCAGACTGGAACTGGAGCTGCCTGCTGGCATAAGAGCAGGGAAGAGGAAAACCGCCCCGAAAGGGGCGGTTTTTTCATTCGCTGTCACTGGTTTTCTTTGGCTTTTTCATGCGTGACAAGGGATTTGCCTTTGCAGCTACCCGGAGGGATTCGTTGTCGATATGGGTGTAGATCTCCGTGGTGTTCAGATGGTCGTGGCCCAGCACCTCCTGGACCGCCCGCACGTCCACGCCGTTTTGCAGCATCAGTGTGGCGGCGGTGTGGCGCAGTTTGTGGGAGGAGTACTGGCTGGCGTCGATGCCCGCGGCACCCAGCCGCTTTTTCACCATGGCGTGGACCATGGAGCGGCTGATGCGCTCGTTCCGGGAGGATAAAAACAGGGCGTTCTGGTCCCGGCCCTGGATAGGCCGCCGCACCGCCAGCCAGCGGTCCAGGGCGTCCTGGCAGGCGTCGTTCAAATAAATGATACGGACCTTGTTGCCTTTGCCCAGGACCCGCAGAGCGTCCTCCTGGATGTCGTTGAGGTTCAGTCCCACCAACTCGCTGATCCGAAGGCCGCAGTTGAGGAACAGCGTCAGGATGCAGTAGTCCCGCTCCTGATTTTTGCCATCCACAGAGTCCAAAAGCTGGACGCTTTCGTCCAAAGTCAGATATTTCGGCAATGTTTTCTGTAATTTTGGAGAATCAATATCTTTGACAGGATTTTCACGAAGTTGATGGGTCTTATTGGTCAAGTAGTTATAGAACGACCGGATGGTGGCGATCTTCCGGGCCCGGGAAGCGGCGTTGAGGCCATAGTCGGAATGGGAGCTGTTGTGGTGCTGGACCCGGTCACGGCTGAGGTATGTCATGTAACCGTAGATATCCGTCAGCGTCACAGATGCCACAAAGTCCAGATCCACGTCCATGATGTCAATCTCGTCCAGAGCCTTGCCGGAGAGCGCCGGGTCACGGATCTGTTTCATGTAGCGGAAGAAATTTCGTAGGTCCAGGAAGTATTCGTCGACAGTGCGTTTGGAATGCGCCTTGATGGTCTCATGGTACGATAAGAAGTCCCGCAGGATCTGGGGCGCTTCGGTGCGGTAATCGTTCATAAGCGGTAACTGCGGATGACCGGGATGCAGCGGCTGGAAGCGGCGCCAGCCAGGGCTCGTTCGGTCAGAAGGGCTGATAACCGCTGGAAACCGGTCTTTGCCCTCCCCTTAATTGAACAAAATTATCATTTTGTTCAATTAGGAGTGCGTCCGCAAAACCTCCTCTCTTTCGGAGTCAAAACATAAAATCGCCGGTCCGGGTCATGCTAACTGTGATTCTTTTGAAATGGAGATGACGTTCATGACCTGCTCCAGCCGATGTGTCTACCAGGCAGACGGAGTCTGCACGCTGGAAAGCGCCGCCTCCGCCGGGTTGCCGGCCCTGGGCGGCGCCTGCGTGCATTTTATTCAGACGGACGCAGCGCGGCTCGGATCGCCTCACCGATATTCCGAGCCGGGATCAGCTGTAATCCCTCCGGCGCATGAAGACCGGCGGCCCGGTGGGCCGGAATGACGCACTTTCGGAAGCCCAGCCGGTGGACCTCGGAAATGCGCTGGGCCAGCTGGTTCACCGTCCGCAGCTCCCCTGTCAGGCCCACTTCCCCGATGGCCACCAGGTCTCCGGGCACCGGCCGGTCCAGATAGCTGGAGGCCAGGGCCACCACCGCCGCCAGGTCGGCGGCAGGCTCGTCCAGGTACAGGCCGCCGATGATGTTGAGATATGCGTCGCAGGCGGACACTTTCAGTCCGCCTCGTTTCTCCAACACGGCCAGCAGCATAGCCGCCCGGTTGTAGTCGAAGCCGTTGCTGGTCCGCCGGGGATTGCCGCCGGCGGACGAGACCACCAATGCCTGGATCTCCGCCAGCACCGGCCGCATCCCCTCCATGACACAGGTGACGCAGGTGCCGGGGGCATCGTCAGGCCGGCCGGACAGCAGCATCTCCGAGGGGTTTTCCACCTCGATAAGGCCCTCGTCCCGCATCTCGAACACGCCGATCTCGTTGGTGGCGCCGAAGCGGTTCTTCGCGGCCCGCAGGATGCGGTAGCTGGTGTGCTGGTCGCCTTCAAAGTACAGCACGCAGTCCACCATGTGCTCCAGCACCTTGGGACCGGCGATGGAGCCCTCCTTGTTGACGTGGCCGATGACGAACACCGTGATGCCCTGGCCCTTGGCCAGCTGCATCAGCGCCATGGTGCAGTCCTTCACCTGGCTGACGCTGCCTGCGGGTGAATCCAGAGCGTCGTTGTACAGCGTCTGGATGGAGTCCACAATCAGCACATCCGGCCACTCTGCGGACACGGACTCCAGCACATCCCCCAGGCTGGTCTCGGAGATGACGAACAGGCTGTTGTTGTCCACACGTAAACGTTTAGCCCGCAATTTCAGCTGGTGCTCGGATTCCTCACCGGATACATACAAAACCTTGGAAAACTCGCAGAGCTTGCTGCAGATTTGCAGCATCAGGGTGGACTTTCCGATGCCGGGAGCGCCGCCCACCAGTACCAGGGAGCCCTTCACCGCTCCCCCGCCCAGCACCCGGTCCAGCTCCCCCATGCCAGTGGGAAAACGGATCTCCTCGTCGGCCTGGAGGTCCGTCACCGGGCAGGCCCGGCGGACGGGCTGCCCCGCCCGGACGGTGCGGCTGCCGCTTTTGGCGGTGCCTCTGGAGACCTCCGGCGGCCGCTCCACAATGGTGTTCCAGGCGCCGCAGGCAGGACACTTCCCCGCCCACTTGGCCGTCTCGTTGCCGCATTCGGTACAGTAAAACAAGGTCTTTTGCTTCATGGTGCCTCCTTGGCCCCGGCGCAGCGGAGATATCCGCAGGCAATCGCGGCGGCCAGCTTCAGTTGATAGGACGGCTTCTGGAGCTTTTCTGTCTCCGTGGAATTGGAAAGGAACCCGCACTCCACCAGGATGCCCGGCGCCGTCGTGTGTTTCATTAAGTAAATGGTGTCCGGGATGCGCTTGGTGTGCTTTTCATTACCGGGATTGATGGTCCCGTTCAGGACCTCCTGCACCGACTCCGCCAGGGCTTCCCCTCCCTCCTGCCGGTTCCAGAATACCTGGGCGCCGTGGGTCACAGCGGAGGACGGCAGGCTGTTCTGGTGGACGCTGATGAGCACGCTGTTCTCAATGCCATTCACCAGCTCCACCCGGTTGTGGATGTCGGAGACCTTCCGGGCCCGCATGGTGTCCCCTTCCGTGTGGATGGACACATCCTTGGTCCGGGTCATCACCGTCCGTACTCCGGCGAAGCGCAGCAGGTCGTTCAGTCGGGTGGACACCGCCAGATTGATAAGGCTCTCCTCCACGCCGGAGGATGACACAGCGCCGCCGTCCTCTCCGCCGTGGCCCGGGTCAATGACCACCGTCACCGGCACTCCGTCCCGAGGGGCGAACACCGCGGTCTCCGCCGGCTGGTTCCCCTGCCAGAGGACGGCGGCCAGCCCCAGGAAAAAGCAGCAAAACAGCGCCGCCATAGCCAATTGACGCTTTCCGATACAAAGGATCACAGGCAACACCCCCATGCAGGGTATGCCTCAAGGCTTATCCCATATGACCTTTTCATTATAGCTCTTGGCAGCAGCGAAATCAAGGGCAGGCTCCTCCGCCGGGACTGGCGCATACAATGGGCTGAGCGCGTGACGTTCCGCCCGCGCATTCCTTCAAAGGAGGTATCCACGCAGATGGAAAAACCTGAAACCAATCCGCCTGTCACGCCCAGCACTCCCACTGTGCCAAGCACGCCCTCCGCCCCGTCCTGCGGAAGCGACATGGGCTCCCTGCCCGGCAGCTGCGCGTCGCTGGCGTTCCCCTATGTGCCCATGCAGGGACCCAACCCTGTCCGCTTCAGCCGGATGGAGGGCCTGCAGACCGGCACGCTGTTCCCGGGGTTGGACCTGCCCTTCAAGGCGGCCATCCAGGCACGGACAAAACTGGCCAACACCGCTCTGGTGGAGCTGATGGCCCTGGACTTCGCCATCGACGAGCTGGGACTGTACCTGGTAACCCATGCTGACGATCAGGAGGTCCTGCAGCTGTACTGGTCCTATATCAAGATGGCCAAGGAAGGCCGGGAGAAATACCAGAAGCTGTACGGTCCCCTGCTTCAGACGGATCTGACCCCGGAGGAGGGGTACGCCTGGCTGAAGGACCCATGGCCCTGGGATGAAGGAGGGAACAACTGATGTTCGTCTATGAGAAAAAGCTTCAGTACCCGGTGAAGATTAAGAACACCAACCCCAAGCTGGCGGCAGTGATCATCAGCCAGTACGGTGGCCCTGACGGCGAGCTGGGCGCTTCCCTGCGGTATCTGAGCCAGCGGTATACCATGCCCTACCCGGAGCTGAAGGCGCTGCTGACCGATATCGGGACCGAGGAACTGGGGCATCTGGAAATGATCGGTACCATTGTCCACCAGCTGACCCGGGACCTGACGGAGGAGCAGATCAAGGCCGGCGGCTTCGATACCTATTTCGTGGACCGGACCGCCGGAGTCTATCCCACCGCCGCCTCCGGCTTTCCCTGGAGCGCCGCCAGCATGGCGGTGAAGGGCGACCTGATCGCTGACCTGACCGAGGATCTGGCCGCCGATGGTACGACTGTGCAAGAACAACGTGGCTGAAAACCCTTGAAAATACAGGATTTTTTGTTGCACGAGTTTTTTCATGCTACGTTTATAAAAGGACAACCTACCTAAATTACAGATAGGACAAGCTATTTCACATACCAAAATTCCATATCGTACCTATGGGCGTTCAGAAATGGACGCCCATTTTTTATGCCCAAATTCAGAAAGGAGGCGACGCTATGTACTTTACTTCCGGCCAAGACCGGGCCTTTGAACGGCTGATGCAGGAAAAGCCCGGTTTCGATCACTACGACAGCGGCGGGGCGAACGCGCCGGAGGATTGCGGCAGTTGCCGCTTCTATCGCCCGGATTGGAAATATCAATACTGCGTGTATGCAGAGTGTCCCTATCAGCCGGGCAAGCTGACCGCTTTTGCTGCGGTCAAATTCACAGTGAAAGGAGCTGACAACGATATGGCAGTATTCCGCGTGGAGAAGAACAAAGGCTATACGGTGATGTCCAACCACCACCTACGGAACAAAGCCCTGTCCCTGAAAGCCAAGGGCCTGCTGTCACATATCCCCCGCGACTATGGCGAACAGTGCCGGTTTGATGCTTTCTGCAAAACTGTACTGCGAAATGAGGCCCGAAACTACCACCGGGATATGAAACGCCAGCGCGACC
>CAMCDX010000082.1 GCA_945873695.1 uncultured Clostridia bacterium
GTATTGTGAAGGCGTCGAAAAAGTCCGTCGGACTTTTTCGACAGCCTGAAACGGAGCCTTCCGGCGGAAGGCTCCGTTTTTGATTCACTCCCGGATGCCCATGGTCTCCCACTTGTGCCCGTGGAACCGGGGCAGGAAAAAGGCGATGCGCAGGAGCCAGTCCACGAACATGGCCATCCAGATGCCCAGCACGCCGAAGCCCAGATACCGGCCCAACAGGATGCCGAAGCCCACCCGCATGGTCCACATGGACACGGTGGACACCACCATGGTGAACCGGGTGTCGCCGGCGGCCCGGAGGGCCTGGGGCAGGGTGAAGGAGGCGGGCCACAGCGCCGCGGCGCAGAGGCCGTGCATCCAGACGATCTGCCGGGCGTAGGTCTCCGTCTCCGGGGAGACATTGTACAGCTTCAGGATCAGCGGCAGCAGAGCCAGGACCAGGGCGATGGTCCCCGCCATGTAGAGATACGTGGACTTCATCAGCTTTTTCGTGTAATACCGGGCTTTTTCATAGCTGCCGGCGCCCACGCACCGGGACACCACCGTCACGATGGCCAGGCCCAGGGCGTTGCCCGGCACGCACTGGAAGGTGCACACCGTGTTGCCGATGGCGTTGGCCGCCACCGAAGCTGTCCCCAGCACCGCCACCGTGGACAGCAGCAGGATCTTTCCCAGCTGGAACATGCTGCTCTCCAGGCCGTTGGGTACGCCGAAGCGCAGGATGTTCTTCACCACGTAGCGGTCGTGGCGGAAAGTGAACCGTCCCATCCGCAGGGGCAGGTCCTTCCGCCGCAGCAGCACCACCATGGCCGCCGCCGCGAAGGCCCGGGACACCAGGGTGGGGATGGCCACGCCCTCCACCCCCCGGTGGAGGCCGAAGATCAAAATGCCGTTGCCCGCCACGTTGATGATGTTCATGGCGGCGGACACCCGCATGGAGATGCCGGAGTTGCCCATCACCCGGAACAGCGCCGCGCCGGCGCTGTAAATCGCCAGGAAGGGGATGGAGGCCTCCACGATAAGGAAGTATGTATTGGCGTAGGCCGCCACATCCGGCTCTACCTGGCCGAAGACCACGCCCAGCACAAAGCCCTTGCCCAGGTAGAACAGTGCGGTGATCAGCAGAGCCACCTCCCCCATAAACAGCAGCAGCTGCTGTCCGGAGTGGCCTGCCTTCTCCGCCTCCCGGCGGCCCAGATACTGGCCGGCGATGACGGCACCGCCGGTGGCCAGGGCCGCGAAGGCGTTGACCAGCAGCACGTTCACCGTGTCCACCAGGCTGACGGCGGACATGGCCGCCTCCCCTACCTGGGCCACCATGATGGAGTCCGCCAGGCCCACGGTGATGGCCAGCAGCTGCTCGATGACCAGGGGCACGATCAGACGCCGCAGGTCCTGCTTGCTGAATTCCACTGTTATTTGTCTCGTTTCCATGTCTCTCGCTTCTCTCTCCAATCGTTCAAACCACCGCTCACCGAAAGTCCTTGGGACTCATGTGGAAGGTATTGCGGAAGGCCCGCAGGAAGGAGGAGTACTCGGTGAACCCCGCCTGCTCCGCCGCCTTCATTACCGGCACGCCCCGGCGGATCAGCTCACCCGCCCGCAGCAGCCGCTTCTGGCTGACGTACTGGTGGACGGTGTATCCTGTAACGTCTTTGAACCGGTGCATCAGGTAGTACCGGCTGAGGAAGAACCGCTTCGCCAGGGCGTCCACCGTCAGGTCCTCTTCCAGGTGGCCGGCAATGTAGCGCAGGATCTCCTCCATCTTGGGGTCCCGGCGGTAGCTGTCGGTCTCCTCCTGGGCGGTGCGGCTTTTCAGGATGTCCCGGTTCACGCCGATCAGCAGCTGCTGGCACAGGGTGTCCGCCATCCGGGCGGCGCCGAACTCCGCGGAGCGCAGCGATTCCTCCAGCCGCTGGATGAGCTGCATATACTGCAGCCGCCGCTCCCCGTCGAACCGCAGCAGATGGAAGCCCTGCTCCCGGGCAATATCAAAGCAGCTGTCCAGGGCCTCGCCGGAGTCACTGCGGCTTGCCAGCCACTCCCGGCCCAGCCAGATGACCACCCGCTCATAGGGCTCCGCCGGATCAATGGTGGGCTTGTGGATCATATCGTGCTGCACCAGCAGCAGGTCCCAGGGCCGGAGGAAATAGGTGACACCCTCCACCACATAGGTGACCCTGCCGTTCAGCAGCAGGATCAGCTTGTCGAACTCATGATAGTGGTAGTCCAGTTTCTGGGCCCGGCTGTCCTTCAGATGGAACAGGCGGAAATCCTCCTTCAGGTAGCCCCGCTTGCCCACTTCGCTGCGGTCCAGCATCCCAACACCCCCTCGTTGCTTAGCCGGCCTATCTTACCGCACTTTTTACCGTTTTACAACCTGAATTGCGCACAAAACCTTGAAAATATTTTGTCGGTCTTTGGGCAAAAGACCATGGATTTGGCGTTTTATATCTGTTATACTACCTATGATAAGAAAAAAGGAGGCAGCCGCCATGAGCTACGCGGATATCCGCTTCATTGAAAACTGCCGGGACATCCTGGCAAACGGCGTCTGGGACACCGACCGGGAGGTCCGCCCCCGCTGGGAGGACGGCACCCCCGCCCACACCATCAAGAAGTTCGGCATCGTGAACCGCTACGACCTGCAAAAGGAGTTCCCCATCCTGACCCTCCGGCGGACCTACTGGAAGACGGCGGTGGACGAGCTGCTGTGGATCTGGCAGAAGAAGTCCAACAACGTCCATGACCTGAACGCCAAGATCTGGGACCAATGGGCCGACGAGACCGGCTCCATCGGCAAAGCCTACGGCTATCAGCTCTCCGTGAAGCACCACTACCCCGAGGGGGACATGGACCAGGTGGACCGGGTGCTGTACGATTTACGCAACAATCCCGCCTCCCGCCGCATCATGACCAACATCTACAACTTCGCCGACCTCTCGGAGATGCACCTGTACCCCTGCGCCTACTCCATGACCTTCAACGTCTCCGGCAACGTGCTCAACGCCATTTTGAACCAGCGCTCCCAGGACATGCTGGCGGCCAACAACTGGAACGTGGTCCAGTACGCCGTGCTGGTCCACATGTTCGCCCAGGTCTCCGGGCTGGTGCCCGGCGAGCTGGTCCACGTCATCGCCGACGCCCACATTTACGACCGCCATGTGCCTATCATCGAAAAGATGCTGGACCAGACCCCCGCCGCCGCGCCGAAATTCACCGTGGACCCTGACGTGACGGATTTCTACGCCTTTACCCGGAACAGCTTCCAGCTGGAGGGCTACACGCCCGCCCCCTTCGAAGACAAGATCCCCATTGCCATCTGAGGTGAGTGAATCATGAATGCCATCGTTGTCGTGGATCAAAACTGGGCCATCGGCTGTAACGGCGACCTGCTGTTCTCCCTGCCCACGGACATGAAGCGCTTCCGCTCCCTGACCATCGGGGGCACCGTCATCCTGGGCCGCAAGACCCTGGACTCCTTCCCCGGCGGCAGGCCTCTGCCCAAGCGGCGGAACATCGTTATCACCCGGAACGTGGACTTCGACCGGGAGGGCTGCGAGATCGCCGGCAGCCTCCAGGCCGCCCTGGAGCTGGCGGCAGACACAGAGGACGGCAAGCTGTGGGTCATCGGCGGCGGCAGCGTGTACGCCGCCCTGCTGAGCCGGTGCAAGCGGGTGTACCTGACGAAGGTGGACGCCGTGGCAGAGGGTGCCGACACCTTCTTCCCCAACCTGGACAAGCTGCCCGGATGGAAGGTGGAAGCCACCAGCGAGCCGGTGGAGGAAAACGGCGTCACATACCGGTTTGTGGATTACATCAACACGAAGCTGTGAAACGAGGAGAGACCCGCCCAATGGCGGGTCTCTTGTTGTTTTTCTCTCCCCTGGGAGGGAGGTGTGGATTGCGCGGCCCCGCCGCGCGGGGATGCACCCCCCATTTCTCTTTTTCTTGAAAAGAGAAACGGGCCGTGCACGGTCCAAAGAGAAATCGCTGAAGCCTCAAACTTGACCCATTTCAGGGTCAAGTTTGGGCAACGCGGGGATGCTGCAGACGATGCTTCCGAAATGTGGAAGTCTCATGCCGGGTGCGCCCTGCATAGGAGCAACCAGGATACCCCGCCGCCGCATATTGGGACTGCCTGCGTGCTTTCGGGGTGCTTGACGAATGGGTCCTGCTCCTCTTTCCGCTGCCGCTCCTGCTCAGCCGCGGCGGGCCTGATGGGATGCCCGTAGGGCGGGGCGCCCCCGCCCCGCCGCCGATACGCACGGCATCCCGTAGGGGCGGATCGTATCCGCCCGCTTTTTACGGCTCGTTCTCCCGGGCCGCCCAGTAGTCGGCGCTGCCGGGCTCATAGCCCCACGCCGCTTCATCAGATTCACTGGCGGCGGGCAGCTCCATGCCCTCCTCCCAGAGGAGGATGGCATCCTCACCCCGGCCATACCAGATCCGGGTGATCTCCTGGTCGATCCCCCTGCCTCTGGCCCAGGCATTCATTTTCGGAATATCCAACTCCCGGTCCGAGTCTGCCAGAGAGGGGAGCATCCGCTTTTCCGTGTACAGGGCCCGCTTGGGCACATAGTACATGTTTCCTTCTTCATCAAACTCAAACTGGATGAGCCGCAAGTTCCGATCATCGTCGATACGGAAATGATACAGGACCCGGCCATCCGAGAGTTGGCGGACATCCGTGATCTGTATTTTTTCCGTCGGCACGGGAAAGAGGTACAGCTGTGTAGCGGCCATCCACGCTCCCACCAGTACCATGCACACCGCCGCCGCGATGACGGCCCCTTTCAAACGGGCCTTCCATTTTGTCTTCTTCCATTCGTCGCTGATTTTCTTCACCGCCGCCTTATCGGCGGCGTTCTTTTGCGCCTCCGCCGCCGGCAAGGGGGCGTCCATCTCCGCCAGGGCCTCCCGGCAGACTGCGCAGGTTTTCAAATGCTCCTCCACCGCCGCCCGGCTGGCATCGGAGCAGACATGATCGTGGTACAGCGGCAGCAGGTCCATCACGATCTCATGTTCCATCGAATCCCTCCTTCAATTTCTGCCGGGCCCGGAAGTAGGTCACCCGGGCCCAGCTCTCCGTCTTTCCGAACAGCTCGCCGATCTGGGCGAAGGGCAGCTCCCCGAAGGTCCGCAGGGAGAACACCTCCTTGTAGGGCTCCGGCAGGCCGTGGAGCAGCCGGTGGAGCTGTTTCGCCGCCTCCCGGTCGGCGAAGCCCTCCTCAATGCCGTTGTCTCCCGGCTCCGCCTCCGCCGCTCCGAACCGCTTCCGCTCCCGGCACAACGTCAAATACTGGTTCCGGGCGATCTGGCACAGCCACACCCGCAGCTGGCAGTCGCCCCGAAAACCGTCGATAGCCGTCAGGGCCTTGAAGAAGGTCTCCTGGGTCACCTCCTCCGCCGTTTCCTCGTCCCGGCTGAGGGCCAGGACGTATTTGTAGACATCCGCGAAGTATTGGCGGTACACCGCCTCGAAGTCCGGCATCGCTCCACCTCCTCTCTGTTCGTCGTCCATAGGACGGCGGGAATGGGGTTTCGTTACAAAGGCTTTTCAAATCCTGTTCTCTTGATTATAATAGAACCATCCGAAAGAAGAAAGGGGGCGTCACCATGGCAGACCTAAGCACCGATGTGCGCTATATCAAGGGCATCGGGGAGCAGCGGGCCAAGGCTCTGAGCAAGCTGGGCATCACCACGCTGCGGGACCTGATCTCCTGGTTCCCCCGGCGGTACGAGGACCGGACCCAGGCCAGGCGCATCGCCGACCTGGTCCCGGGAGAGGCCGCCTGCGTGGCGGCCATGATCGCCTCGCCCCCCACGGTGTCCCACATCCGCCGTGGGCTGGACCTGGTGAAGGTCCGGGCGGTGGACGACAGCGGCGTGCTGGACGTCACCTTCTTCAACCAGACCTGGCTGAAAAACCAGCTGGTCCAGGGGGGGACCTACATCTTTTACGGCAAGGCGGAGGGGAACCTCCTGCGCAAGACCATGGTCAGCCCCGTGGTGGAGCGGGAGGGCCGGCGGGAATTTACCGGCCGCATCGTGCCCATCTATCCCCTGACGGCGGGGGTGAGCCAACTGATCCTGTCCCGGTCCATCCGCCAGGGGCTGGACGATTGCGCCGACATCCTCCCCGACGTGCTGCCGGATGAGGTCCGCCAGGCCCACCACCTGTGCCGCGTCGAGTACGCCTACGAGAACATCCACTTCCCGGAGAGCCCGGAGGCCCTGGACCTGGCCCGGCGGCGGCTGGCCTTCGAGGAGCTGTTTTTGTTCATCATTGGCCTCAAGCGGCTGCGGAGCCGCCGAGAGGTGGTCCGGGTGGCTCCCTGCGGAGCCGTGGACATGGAGGCCTTTTACAAGGCCCTCCCCTTCACGCTGACGGCCGCCCAGCGGCGGTGCGTGGAGGAGGCCCTCTCTGATATGCGCTCCGGCACGCCTATGAACCGGCTGTGCCAGGGCGACGTGGGCTCCGGCAAAACCATGGTGGCCGCCGCCTGCGTGTATTTCTGCGTGAAGAACGGCCGCCAGGCGGCCCTGATGGCCCCCACGGAGATCCTGGTCCAGCAGCACTACGCGGGCCTCGCTCCCCTGCTGGAAACCTTAGGTATCCGCTGCGCCCTGCTAACCGGCTCCACGCCTTTGAAAATGAAGCGCTCCATCTCCGCCCAGCTGGCGGAGGGGGAGATCGACTTCGCCATCGGCACCCACGCCCTGATCTCCGAGGGGGTGGCCTACCGGGACCTGGGCCTGGTAGTCACCGACGAGCAGCACCGCTTCGGCGTGGCCCAGCGGGCGGACCTGGCCGCCAAGGGGGCGCACCCCCACATCCTGGTGATGTCCGCCACCCCTATTCCCCGGACGTTGGCCCTGATCCTGTACGGCGACCTGGATGTGTCCGTCATCGATCAGCTTCCTCCCGGCCGCCAGCCCATTGAGACCTACGCCGTCCCCGGTAGCTACCACCAGCGGGTGTACAGTTTCATCCGCAAGCTGGCGGCGGAGGGCCGGCAGGCCTACATCGTCTGCCCCATGGTAGAGGAAAACGACGAGCTGCCCGACGAGCGGAAGGCCGTCACCGCCTACGCCAAAAAGCTGCAATCTGAGATTTTCCCGGACCTGCGGGTGGCCTTTGTCCACGGCAAGATGAAGCCCAAGGAGAAGGAATCCGTCATGGCCGCCTTCGCCGCCCACGAGACGGACATTCTGGTGTCCACCACGGTCATCGAGGTGGGGGTGGACGTGCCCAACGCCGCCGTCATGGTCATTGAGAACGCGGAGCGGTTCGGCCTGAGCCAGCTCCATCAGCTGCGGGGCCGGGTGGGCCGGGGCAAGCATCAATCTTACTGCATCCTTATTTCGGATAACCAGAACGAGGAGACGAGGCAGCGGCTGAAGGTCATGACCAAGACCGCCGACGGCTTCAAGATCGCCGAGGAGGACCTGCGGCTCCGGGGTCCCGGCGATTTCTTCGGCCAGCGCCAGCACGGCCTGCCGGGGCTGAAGATCGCGGACATCGGCTGTGACACCCAACTCCTGAAGGAGGCCCAGCAGGCGGCGGAGGCGCTGCTGGAGCGGGACCCGGAGCTGACCACCTGCCCCGCCGCCGCGGAGCGGGTGACGGAGCTGTTCACCCAGCGGGCCAACGCCCTGAACTGATACTAGTTCTTGATAAAAAGCTTTTCAAGCTTTTTATAGCGCAAAGCGCGTCAAGAACTGCATGAGACGGCGCAGCGTGCGTTAGCACGATGCGCGTGTGCGTAGCACACGGGATTCTTGATGAAACTTTTTCATCAAGAATCAGTAT
>CAMCDX010000083.1 GCA_945873695.1 uncultured Clostridia bacterium
GCGCCAGCAGGCGTTTGCGCCGCGCAGCGGCAGATTTTCGGGCAGCAGAGCGGCAGAAAATCGAGGCATTGTGAAGGCTGTCGAAAAAGACCAGCGGACTTTTTCGACAGCCTGAAATGACCTGACGGAATATCCGTCAGGTCATTTTTTTCGGGGCCAGAGGAGGCTGACGCCGGAAAGGAGCAGGTAGACGCCGAAGGGCCTGCGCAGCAGCTCCACGTCCACCGCCGTGGCGACCCAGGCGCCTGAGATACCCAAGAGGACTGCGGCCGGAACGGCGGCACGGAGGGTGGGGCGGTCCAGGCAGCCGTTTTTCCAATGGCACCACAATGCTCCGGCGGCAGTGGGCAGGAAGAACAGCAGGTTGATGCCCTGGGCGGTCCTCTGGTCCACGCCCAACAGCAGCGTCATCACCACCAGCAGCAGCGTGCCGCCCCCCACACCCCAGGCGGAGATGACGCCGGCCCCCAGGCCGCAGAGGAAGGGAAGCAGCCAGTCCGTCACAGCAGATACCTCACTCCCGCGTAAAAAAGGAAAGCGGCGAACAGCCACTTCAGCACCTTGGTGGAGACTTTTCCGTACAGCTTTCCGCCCAAAATGCCGCCGATGAGGCCGCCGGCCAGATAGGGCAGGGCGGCGGAGAGGGACACGCTGCCCCGCCAGAGGTGGACACCGGCGGACACCAGGCACACCGGGAAGATGACGGCTACGCAGGTGGCGTACAGCTTTCGCTGGTCCAGCGTTCCCCACCGGGAGAGGATGGGCAGGAACACCATCCCGCCGCCGCCCCCGAACAGCCCATTGGCCAGCCCTGCCGCTCCGCCGGCGATCCGCGCCGGCCATTTGGAATCCATGGTACCACCCCCAAAGAATATGTAGGGAACGGACTCGCCACCCAGGAAAGGGGCTGGGGGAAACCTGCGGTTTCCCCGGTTCTTTCACAGAAGGTGAAAGAAGGACTTCCAATCATTTTCGCCGCGGCACCCTCCAGAGGGGCTTCTCTTGCCCCTGCGGGACAATTCACTTTCTGTACGTGGCGAAAATACCCCGACCCGTTTGCCATTAGGGCAAACACACCAGTGACTGGCAAGGGGTTCCTGCGGAAACCCAGCGAAGCGGCATGCGCTTTTGCCAAAGGCGGAAGCGCACGGAGCGCAGCTTGTTCTGACGAGGGAGTGGGGAGGTTAGGAGGGGAGCCTGCTCCCCTCCTAAAGCCTCTGGCTCATTTCAGCTTGAAGCTCTCGCAGTCGGTGCACTGGATCTCAGTGGGATTGGTCTCGTGGGTGCCCACGGTGATGGCATCCAGGCCGCAGTAGTTGGAGTCCTGGCAGTGGTGGGCGCAGTTGTTGACGGTACACTTGATGCTCTGGTTGGGGGTACAGGCACAGCCGCTGTTGGTGTGGTCCTTGTTCATATCCATGGTAACGTTCCTCCTGCATGAAAAATTGTGGCTTACGCCGATGGGTAGTGTGCGCCGGAACGGGGAAAAGTATGTGCGGCCGAAAAAACAAAAAAGAGACCGCCGGCTGGCGGTCTCTTTGCGCGTGCCAAAATCAAAGTCCCAAAATCAAGGAGGCAAATTGGAAGTAGATCAGCAGGGACAGGGAGTCCACGATGGTGGAAATGAAGGGGGAGGCCATCACGGCCGGGTCGAAGCCGACCTTTTCCGCCAGGATAGGCAGGGCGCAGCCCACCAGCTTGGCGCACATCACCGTACCCACCAGGGTAGAGCACACCACCAGCGCCACCATGGGCGTCACAGTGGGATTGTGCATCAGCCAGCGGTCCACCAGCATCATTTTCGCGAAGTTGGCCGCCGCCAGGCAGATGCCGCAGCAAATGGACACCCGGAACTCCTTCCACAGCACCCGCAGCAGGTCGGAGAAGCGGACCTCCCCCAGGGACAGGGCGCGGATGACGGCGGTGGAGGCCTGGGTGCCGCTGTTGCCGCCGGTGCCGGAGAGCATGGGGATGAAGCTGGTCAAAATGGCGCAGGCGGCCAGAGACGTTTCGAAGTGGGTCAGGATGATGCCGGTGAAGGTGGCGGAGAGCATCAGCACCATCAGCCAGGGAGTACGGGCCTTCCAGGTCTCGAATACGCCGGTCTTCAGGTAAGGCTTGTCGGAGGGCAGCATGGCCGCCATCAGCTCGATATCCTCGGTGGTCTCCTCCTCAATGACGTCCATGGCGTCGTCCATGGTGACGATGCCCACCAGCCGGTTCTCCGTGTCCACCACCGGCAGGGCCAGAAAGTCGTATTTGCTCAGGGCCTGGGCAGTGCTCTCCCGGTCATCCAGCGTCTGGACGGAAATGAAGTTCCGCTCCATGATGTCGCCGATGACATCGTCCTCCTCGGCCAGAAGCAGGGTACGGATGGACAGGACGCCGAGAAGATGGCGGCCCTCATCAATGACGTAGCAGATGTTGATGGTCTCCTTGTCGGGGCCGGTGCGGCGGATGCGCTTGAAGGCATCCTCCACCGTCATGGTCTCCTTCAGGTCCACGAACTCCGTGGTCATCATGCTGCCGGCGGAGTCGTCCGGATATTTTAAAATTTCGTTGATGCTCTTGCGGGTCTCCGGGTCGGAATGCTTCAGGATGCGCTTGACCACGTTGGCCGGCATCTCCTCCACAATGTCCACGGTGTCGTCCAGGTACAGCTCGTCCAGCACTTCCTTCAGCTCCGTGTTGGAGAAGCCCCGGATCAGCATCTCCTGCTGGTCGCTGTCCAGCTCCACGAACACCTCGGCGGCCAGCTCCTTGGGCAGCAGGCGGAACAGCAGGGGCAGCTGCGCTTCGCCGAGCTCCCCGCAGAGCAGGGCAATGTCGGGGGCTTCCAGCGGCACCAGGAGGTCCCGGAGTTCGGCGTATCGCTTTTGGGAGATCAGATCCTCGATTTTTTCCAGCAGCGCTTTCCGCTCGTCTTCCAGTTCAAACATGGCGCGTGTCCTCCTCCCGCTCGGCATAAAAAGAAAACCTCCAATCGTCCCGTCCGGTACGATTGGAGAAGACCTCCTCACGGAAAGGCCCGCGGCCCTTCCGCTACCGTTCAAGCTTTAGCTTCACAAGGCGGTGAAATCGCGTTAGATGATACCTTCGTGTTCGATATCGCCTGCTCAAACCCTCTCATGATGTCTCCATCACTCCGCGGCAGCGATCCATATCCCTGTGGTAGCCTTACCTACCGGAACCATATGTGGTTTTCAATGTTTTATATTATGCCAAAAACCTACCGCTGTCAACCCGGGGAGGGGGCCTGACCGAAATTTTACGAAAGGAAAAGCGCTTGTGGACCCATGGGGAACGTGGTATAATAGGATATTCCAGTCAAAATGGAGTTTCAGGCGCTTTTCGGGGACTGGACGGAGGGAGAATTTGGCTATGGGCATCCATGACGGACATCGGGAAAAGATGCGGCAGCGGTATCTGAAGGGCGGACTGGAGGGCTTCGCAGACCATGAGGCCCTGGAGCTGCTGCTGTACTACGCCATCCCCCGGCGGGATACCAACCCCATCGCCCATGCCCTGATGGAGCGGTACGGCTCCCTCTCCGCCGTGCTGACCGCGCCTGTTGAGGACCTGTGCAAAGTTGAGGGCATCGGGGAGAGCGCCGCCATTTTGCTGCGGCTGGCGCCGCAGCTGTACCAGAAGGCCCGGCTCTCCGACGCCGAGCAGGAGACGGTGCTCAACTCCGTGGACCGGGTGGGCACCTACCTGCTGCAGCGGTTCATCGGCGAGCGGCGGGAGGTGGTCTACCAGCTGTGCCTGGACCGGAAGGGCAAGCTCCTGGCCTGCAAGCGGCTGGGGGAGGGCGGCGTGGCCTCGGCGGACCTGGATATCCGGAAACTGATGGAGAACGCCATCCTGACCTCCGCCAGTGCCGTGATTTTGGCCCACAATCACCCCAGCGGCGTGGCCCTGGCCTCCAAGGAGGATTATGCCGCCACCACCCGGGTCCGGGAGGCCCTGGCGACCATCGGTGTGACGCTGGTGGACCACATCATTGTGGCCGATGGCGATTATGTTTCGCTGAAGGACTCCGGCTTTTTCTCTGCATAAGGAAAAATCGAACAGATGTTGCATATCTGCGGGCGCTGTGGTAAGCTATTGCCGTATCACTTGATGGAGAAGAAAAGTTATGCCGAAATTTGAAGTCGTTTCTGAATATCAGCCCTCCGGCGACCAGCCGGAGGCTATCGCCGCTCTGGCGGAGGGCATCGAGAACGGCCTGAAGGAGCAGGTGCTGCTGGGTGTCACCGGCTCCGGCAAGACCTTCACCATGGCCAAGGTCATCGAGAAGATCCAGCGCCCCACCCTGGTGCTGGCCCACAACAAGACCCTGGCGGCGCAGCTGTGCGCCGAGTTCAAGGAGTTTTTCCCCAACAACGCGGTGGAATACTTCGTCAGCTACTACGACTATTACCAGCCTGAGGCCTATATCCCCCATACGGATACCTATATCGCCAAGGACGCCTCCACCAACGACGAGATCGACCGGCTGCGTCTCTCCGCCACCTGTGCCCTGCTGGAGCGGCGGGACGTCATCGTGGTGTCCTCCGTCTCCTGCATCTACGGCCTGGGCGAGCCGGACGACTTCGCCAAGATGGTGATTTCCCTCCGGGGGGGAGCCGAGTGGGACCGGGACGAGCTGCTGCGCCGCCTGGTGGAAAACCGCTACGAGCGGAATGATATCGCCTTTGAGCGGAACATGTTCCGGGTCCGGGGCGATACCGTGGAGATTTACCCCGCTTACTATAAGGACAAGGCCATCCGGGTGGAGTTCTTCGGGGATGAGATCGACCGCATCTCCGAGTTCCATCCCCTCACCGGCGTGGTGAACCGGGTGCTGAACCATATCGCCATCTACCCCGCCAGCCATTACGTCACCACGAAGGACAAGATGGACAAGGCCCTCTCCGAAATTCGGAAGGAGATGGAGGAGCAGGTCAAGTATTTTACCGATCATGACCAGCTGGTGGAGGCCCAGCGCATCCGCCAGCGGACGGAATACGACATGGAGATGATGGCGGAGCTGGGCTACTGCTCCGGCATCGAGAACTACTCCCGGATCATCTCCGACCGTCCCGCCGGGTCCGCCCCCATGACCCTGCTGGACTTCTTCCCCGACGACTTCGTGCTGTTCGTGGATGAGAGCCACGTCACCCTGCCCCAGGTCCGGGCCATGTACAACGGCGACCACGCCCGGAAGGACAGCCTGGTGAAATACGGCTTCCGCCTGCCCTGCGCCTACGACAACCGCCCCCTGAAATTCGAGGAGTTCGAGGAGCGCATCGGCCAGGCGGTGTTTGTCTCCGCCACTCCCGGTCCCTACGAGCGGGAGCGGGCGGACCAGGTGGTGGAGCAGGTCATCCGTCCCACCGGCCTGCTGGACCCGAAGGTGGAGGTACGGCCCGTCACCGGCCAGATCGACGATCTGATGGACGAGATCCGTGCCCGGGCCGCCAAGAACGAGCGTGTGCTGGTGACCACCCTCACCAAGAAGATGGCGGAGGACCTGACGGAGTTCTTCAAAAACGCCGGCATCCGGGTGCGGTATATGCACTCCGATGTCCAGACCATCGAGCGCATGGAGATCATCCGGGACCTGCGGCTGGGCGAGTTCGACGTTTTGGTTGGCATCAACCTGCTTCGGGAGGGCCTGGACCTGCCGGAGGTGTCCCTTGTCGCCATCCTGGACGCCGACAAGGAGGGCTTCCTCCGCTCCGAGACCAGCCTCATTCAGACCATCGGCCGTGCCGCCCGAAACGCCGAGGGCCTGGTGATCATGTATGCCGACGAAATCACCCCCTCCATGCGGGCGGCCATGGACGAGACGGAGCGTCGCCGTACCATTCAGGATAACTTCAACAAGGCCCACGGCATCGTCCCCAAGACCATCATCAAGGGCGTCCGGGAGGTCCTCGAAATTTCCAAGACGGCGGAGGAGGACACTATCCGGGGCCGGAAGAAGCGGAAGCTCAGCCAGCAGGAGCGGGAGGCGGAGATCGCCAAGCTGGAAAAGGAAATGAAAGAGGCGTCCAAGATGCTGGAGTTCGAGTACGCGGCGGTGCTGCGTGACCGCATCATCGAGCTGCGGGGAGAGAAGTAATGGCGGAATTACCGAGACGGAAACATCCCCGTTTGAAGTACTACGACTATGCCCGGACGGGAGCATATTTCATTACCTTCTGCACGAAAAATAAACGATGTGTGCTGTCTTCCGTAGGGCGGGGCGCCCTCGCCCCGCCGCCGGTAACGCTGACGCCTTACGGGAAAATTGTGGACGAATTGATTCGAAACATTCCGCTGGTGTACCCCGGGACGTTTCTGGAGCATTATGTGATTATGCCAAACCATGTCCACCTGCTGTTGCGGTTGGATATGGGGTGACGGCGGGGCGGGGGCGCCCCGCCCTACGGTGTCCGCTATCGTAGGCGGCATCAAATCCCTGACTACCGGGAAAATCGGGGCATCCATCTGGCAATCCTCTTTCTACGACCACGTCATCCGGGATGAAAATGATTTTCTCCGTATCTGGACCTGCATCGACACCAACCCCGCCAAATGGGCGGAGGACTGCTATTACACGGAGGGAACCCCATGAACTACGCCTGGCTGGACGACTACCTCCTTTCCCTCCCGGGAGCGGAGAAGGACTACAAGCCCGAGTGGGGCTGGTTCCGCTATATGGTCCGGGGTAAGCTGTTCGCCGCCGTCTGCTCCCCGGGAACGGAGCACAGGATCTACGGCGGCCACGACCTGGTGAACCTGAAATGCGACCCGGCCCGGGCCGAGCTGCTGCGGGCGTCGTACCCGGACATCCTGCCGGGGTTTTACAGCGACAAGCGCACCTGGATCGCCTGCTTTCTGGACGGGGACCTGCCCGATGATCTGCTGCGCCGGCTGTGCGAGGAGTCCCACCGGCTGGTGCTGGAAAAGCTGCCGAAATACGTGCAGCGGGAAATTTTGGACATAAGTGAGGATTGAACGATGGCTTTCAGCAGTATGACGTTTCTGTTCGGCTTCCTGCCGGCGGTGCTGCTTTGCTGCTTTTTCATTCCGGCCCGGTGCCGCACCGGCCGCAATCTGGTGCTGTTGGTGTTCTCCCTGGCCTTTTACGCCTGGGGCGGCCTGCGGCTGCTGCCGGCGCTGCTGGCCTCCTGCGTGGGGAACTGGGCCGCGGCGCTGCTGCTGGCGCCGGAGAAACCCCGCCGGAAGGCGGTTTTCCTGACGGCGCTGGCGCTGAATCTTGGGATGCTGGGCTATTTCAAATACACCGGCTTCCTGGTGACCAACCTGAACGCCCTGGGAGCGGAGCTGACGGTGCCCTCCATTGCCCTGCCGGCGGGCATCTCCTTCTTCACCTTCCAGGCCATTGCCTACCTGACCGACGTGTACCGGGGCACCATCCCGCCGGAGCGGAGCTTGGGGAAGGTGACGCTGTTCATGGCCTTCTTCCCCCAGCTGCTCCAGGGGCCCATCCTCCGCTACGGTGACTTCGGCCCCGCCCTGACGGGCCGGCGGGAGACCGCCCACGACGCGGCGGAGGGAGCCACCCGGTTCTGCTTCGGCCTTGCCAAGAAGGTGCTGCTGGCCGACGCCCTGGGGCAGGTCGCCAACGGCGCCTTTGCCGCTGGGGACCGGCTGACAGTGGGCCTGGCCTGGCTGGGCGCCATCGCCTACACCTTGCAGCTGTACTTCGACTTTTCCGGTTACACCGACATGGCCATCGGCCTGGGCCGGGTGTTCGGCTTCCGCCTGCCGGAGAATTTCAACTACCCCT